>JBOGSW010000092.1:0-6827 GCA_050695815.1 Candidatus Limnocylindria bacterium
TCGAGTTCGAGCAGGGCACCCCGGAGCTGACGCTCGCGCGCGCCACGCCGCCGTTCAGCGAGGATGCGTCCGGCCTGCCGCTCGACGTGGAGGGCGACAGCTTCCTGGCGCTCACCATGCGCGGCGGCTCCAGGCAGACCGATGCCGGCACGAGCAGCTACGACGGTCCGACCGACTTCGATCCGGCCTTCCCGATGCTGGTCGACCTGGTCGAGGGCGGTGACTTCGAGCGCCAGAGCACCTGGTACCTGGGCCTGACCGACGAGGCCTGCGCGCGCGTCACGCTGCTCGACGATCCACCGCGCGTGGTGATCGACGTCGAGCGCTGAGCATGGACCGATGACGACGGGCGAGGCCACGCTCGGACGGGCCGCCACCGGGACGGGAGCTGCTCGACGACCCGCGATCCACCGGGCGGGGCGCCTGCTCGCCACGGCGGTGGTGCTCGGCCTGGCCGGCCAGCTCCTCTTCTTCGACGTCGGGGTCGGGATCAACTTCCCCATCGCAATCGGCCTCCTGCTGCTGTCCGGATGGCTCCTGCGACGACGCCGAACCCGTCCCGCGCTGCTGGATGCCTGGCTCGCCCCGGCGGCCATCGGGTTCGCCGCGTTCGTTGCGATCCGCGGCGACCCGACCATCGTCGTCCTCGATGGGCTCGCCGCGCTGGCCCTGGCCGGTTGCGCGCTGGCCAGCTTCGCCGGCCGGACGGTGGTGTCTCGGTCCTTCGGCGGGCTGGTTCAGCTCGCGGCCGGGGCGCTGGGCTGGGCGACCGTCGGCGCCGTGCCCGCCATCGCCGATGCCCTCAGCGCACTCCCGGGCCGGCCCGCGGTCGCGCAGCGCGCCGCACCGGCGATCCCCATCCTGCGCGGCCTGGCCCTGGCGATCCCGGTCGTGCTCGTCTTCGTGGCCCTCTTTTCATCGGCCGATGCGGTCTTCGCCCGTCTCGTCGAGGACCTCTTCGGCTTCGACCTCGACGTCGGCAACGTCGGCTGGCGCGTCGTGCTGGCGGCGATGCTCGCCTGGTTGGCCGCCGGTGGGCTGGCATTGGCCGCATCGGCTCCGACCGTGGCCGAAGCGTCCCGGACGTCGAGCGGCTGGCGGATCGGCACGACCGAGGTGATCGTCGTGCTGCTGGCGGTCGATGCCCTCTTCAGTGTCTTCGTGGCGCTCCAGGGCGCCTACCTGTTCGGCGGGCTGGACACGCTACAGGCCGCCGGCATGACCTACGCCGAGTACGCACGGCGCGGCTTCTTCGAGCTCGTGGCGGTGGCGACCCTGGCCGGCGGTCTTGCGATCGCCGCCGAGCGGCTGGCGAGGGAGCGGTCCCGGGCGGTCGTGGCCGCGGCGGTTGGTCTCGCGCTGCTGACCGGTGTCGTGCTCATCTCGGCGACCCTCCGCCTGCGCCTCTACCAGGAAGCGTACGGCTGGACCGAGCCGCGCCTGTACGTGCTCGCCTCGATCGTCGTGCTGGGCATCACGCTCATCGCCCTCACCGGCTGCCTCGTCGCGAACCGCGTGCGCTGGATCGGCCACGTGGTGATCGTCACGGGGCTCGCCGTCGGTCTCGCGCTGAACGTCATCGGTCCCGTGCGCTTCATCACCGAGCAGAACGTCGCGCGCGTGGTCGAGCCCGACCTCGTGCCCGAGTTCGGCAGCACCGGCTTCGATCACGTCTACGCCGTCACGCTCGGCGATGACGCCATCCCCCACCTGCTTCGGGCGCTGCCGCACCTTGACGACGCCCAGGCCGAGACGCTGCGGCTGGAGCTGGGATTCCGCCTGGACGAGCTGCAACGATCGACCGCGCTGAACAGCTGGCAGGCGTGGAACGCGGGACGCTCGACCGCGCGCGCTGCCCTGGAGGCTGCCGACCGGCGGGGCGAGCTCGACTCGAGCTAGGTGACCGCCACGCCGTCCTGGTAGACGGCCCGGATGCGCTGGTCGAGCGTCGCGACGTCGAGCGGATCGCCCTCGACCACCACGAGGTCGGCGCGCTTGCCGACCTCGAGCGTCCCGAGCTCTTCGTCGAGGCCCATCAGCTCGGCTGCGGACCGCGTGGTGGCCACGAGCGCCTGCATCGGCGTCATGCCACCCTCGACCATGAGCGCCAGCTCGCGCAGGTTCTGGCCGTGCGGCGTAATGCCGGAATCGGTTCCCATCGCGACCTTGACACCCGCCGCCACCGCCTTCGCGAACGAGGCGCGGTGGATCTCGATCACCTCGTGCGCCTTGGCCACCGATGTCTCGGGGACGGCCGCGCCCGCCTCGGCCGCGTCGATGACGCCGCGCGGGGCGACGAGCGTGGGGACCAGCCAGGTTCCGCGCTCCAGCATGAGGCTGATCGCTTCGTCGTCGAGGTAGATGCCGTGGTCGATCGAGCGGATCCCAGCCCGGATCGCATTCTTGATCCCAGGGGTTGCCTGCGCATGGGCCATGACCCAGATTCCCGCGGCGCTGGCCTCCTCGACCAGCACATCGAGCTCTTCGGGGCGGAAGTGCGCGTGGGTCGGCTTGTCGCGCGGTGACATGACGCCGCCCGAGGTAGCGACCTTGATGACGTCGGCCCCCATCCGCACCAGCTCGCGGACCTTGGCGCGCATCTGGTCGGCGCCGTTGACGATCGTCTCCGGCACGCCGGGGTGGCGGGGAAAGAAGCGCACCTCGGCGCCCGACGCCGTCCAGGCGTCACCGTGTCCACCCGTCTGGCTCAGCATGGCCAGGCTGATCTGCATGCGCGGACCGCGGATCAGCCCATCGGTGACCGCCTGCTTAATGCCAAGATCCGCCCCGCCCGCATCCCGAACGGTCGTGATGCCGATGCGCAGCGTGGCGTCGAGGTTGTGCATCGCCTGGTAGAAGCGGTAGCTGAACGGGGTCTGGAGGTTCCGCGTCTGATCGACGGTGGTGAGCACGATGTGGGTATGGCAGTCGAACAGGCCGGGAAGGAGCGCCTTGCCCGCCAGCTCGACCCGCTCGTCACCGTCGAGACCGGGACCGATCTCGACGATCCGCCCGTCCTCGATCACCAGGTCGGCCTCGGATGGATCGGCGCCGGTTCCGTCCAGGATGCGGGCGCCGGCCAGGAGGGTGCGAGTCATGCCGGCAGGCTACCATCGGCCTCTACACATCACCCCAGGAGTCCCCATGGCTGATCAACTTGCGCCGCCAGCCGGCGCCCTCGACACGACCAGGTCCTACACCGCCCGATTCAAGACCGAGAAGGGCGACATGGTCGTCGAGCTGTTCGCCGATCGGGCGCCGCTGACCGTCGAGAACTTCGTGAACCTGGCGCGCGCCGGCTTCTACGACGGCACCACCTTCCATCGCGTCATCGGCGGCTTCATGGCCCAGGGTGGCGATCCGACCGGGACCGGCACCGGCGGCCCGGGCTACCAGTTCGGCGACGAGTTCCACACATCGCTGCGCCACGACGGGCCTGGCGTGCTCTCGATGGCCAACGCCGGCGCGGGCACGAACGGGAGCCAGTTCTTCATCACCTACGGCCCGACCCCCCATCTCGACGACCGCCACAGCGTCTTCGGTCGCGTGACCGAGGGGCTGGAGGTGCTGCGCTCCCTCCGCGAGCGCGATCCGCAGCGTGACGCCCAGCCGGGCGATCGGATCGACACGATCGAGATCACCGACTCCTGAAATCTCCCACGCGGCCCAGGGGTATATACGGTATATACGGCCCAGGAAGACCGTTCGCGACACGCGGCGCTAGTCCGAGTCCTCCTCGATCAGGTCCTCGAGGGGGGTGCTCCGGTAGTGCTCGATGCGCTCCAGCACGGCGTCCGCGTAGCGTCCCGACGCGTTGTAGGCGATGAGGGCCCGGCGCAGCTGGCCGCGGTCGGCGTAATCGCCCGGCTCGCGCAGGCAGAGGTGGGCGACGGTCGTGAGGGCCGCGTCGTACAGGTTGTCCGGGTCGGCGACGCCGTCCCCATTGCCGTCGCGACCGAGCTCGCTCCAGGTGGTGGGGATGAACTGGAGCGGCCCCATCGCCCTGTCCCAATCGGCGTCACCGTCGAGGGCGCCGCCATCGGTGTCGGGGATCGTCTGGGTTCCGCCGCTGCCGTCGAGCGGACGGCCGCGGATGGGTGGCACGACGTCGCCGTCGGCCGCGATGGCGTGATCTGCGTCGATCCGTCCGTGCCGCGACTCCATGTGCCCGATGCCGGCGAGAATCGTCCACTCGACGGCGCATGCCTCGGTCACCGACGACGCGGCGGCAGATGCCGAGCGATACGCGTCATACGCCACGGCCGGCACCCGGCCCACGAAGATCGGGCCGAGGTCCGCGCGGCCGAGCGCCCAGGCGGCCACAGCACCGAGACCGACGAGCAACACCCCTGCGAGGAGCGTCGAACCGATGCGGCGCGCGGGAGAGCGACGCTGAGTGCGTGACATCCCGCCGAGGGTGCCACATGCGCCCCAGCGGCGCAGCCTCCCGCTCAGGCCGCCTGGGCGAGCTCGTACAGGAGCGAGAAGGTGGTGCCCGGGTCCGGCGCGAACGCCATGCGGGTGTTGCAGGCGGTGCACACGAGCTCGTCATCGGTCTCGTCGACCGAGAAGACGACCTCGTCGCCACACCACGCGCAGTCGAGAAGAATGTTCATGCGCCGATCCTGGGCGTGGATCGTGACAACTCGCGTGTCGCGAAATCGGGGCGGCTGACCTCTCCGAGACCACCGGATCCGCGATGTATCGTCCGAATTCGTCGTGGGGTGCGTCCTGCGTCGCTGTTTCGATGGTCTATTGCTCGTCCGTCGTCGTGAGGTGGCACGGCAGGCGCCTCCACGACAGCCAGCTGCGCATAGATCGCGGATACGCGACGTGGCGCGCGTCTCACGCCACGATTCGGGCCATAGATCGCGCCACCCACCCGCGCCACCCACCCGCGCCACCCAATCGCGCAAGCCACGACCCCACTTGCGTGATTGCGCAAGTCCTGAGATGATACGGGCGATGGATGTCGGGGCCGCAACGGAGGCGACGCGCGAGCACGCGGCGGTGATCGCGCGCGCGCTCGCCGATCCGAAGCGCCTGTGCGTGCTCGAGCAGCTCGCCAACGGCGAGCGCAGCGTGAGCGACCTGTCGCGCGACGCGGGCTGCCAGGTGCCGAACATGAGCCAGCATCTCGCGGTCCTGCGCAGCGCCGGACTGGTCGACAGCCGGCGTGCGGGAAGCACCGTCTTCTATCGGCTCGTGGACGACCGCGTTCTCGACGCCTATCGACTGCTGCAACTGGTCGCCGGCTGACGCGCCGGAACACAACGAAAGGAATCCCGAATTGTCATCCAACGTTCCCGAGGTCACCGACGCCACCTTCGAGACCGATGTCCTCCAGAGTGAGAAGCCGGTGGTCGTCGACTTCTGGGCCGAGTGGTGCGGCCCGTGCCGCATGGTCGCTCCCGAGATCGAGAAGCTGGCCGAGAAGTACGCCGGCCAGGTCGAGGTCCGCAAGCTCGACGTGGACGCGAACCCGCAGACCGCCATGCGCTACGGGATCATGAGCATCCCGACCGTGGCGCTCTTTGCGCCCAACGAGGCGCCGAAGGCCGCCGTCGGCTTCCGGCCGCTCGAGGCGCTCGAGGAGGCCTTCGGTCTCCCCTCGCTGGGGAACGGCGCCGGCGCCTGACCGATCGGCGATTCCGGACCATACAGAGCCCGCTCCAGAACGGAGCGGGCTCGTTGGTACCGGTGCGCGATGAGGGCGGGATCGGCATACTGCGCCACGCATGCACCGCGGCCGTCCCACCTCCGTCATGGCCTGATGCGCAGGTCGATCAACGCCGTCCTGATCGGCACCTTTACCCTGCGTTTCAGCACGGGGCTGACGGGCGCGCTGCTCGTCTACTACCTCGCCGAGCTCCAGGCCTTCGGAGCCGGATTCGAGGTGACGGCGCTGCAGGTCGGGACGCTGACCGCTGCCTTTTTTCTCGCGGAGCTGATCCTGTCGCCGATCTTCGGGGTTCTCTCCGATCGTCTGGGTGCCCGGCCGGTGATGCAGCTCGGACCGATCTTCGGCGCCGTGGCAGTGGTGATGACCGCCCTCACCACCGACCTCGTCGTCCTCGGCGCAACGCGCTGGCTGGAGGGCGCAGCGGCAGCAGCCAGCATCCCGTCGATTCTCGGCTTCATCGCCCTCGCGACCTCGCACGACGAAGGGCTGCGCGGAAGGACCGTCGCGCGGTTCGAGGCCGCGACGCTGGCCGGGCTCGGCATCGGCCTCGTGGCGGCCGGCGGCCTGTGGGAGCTGCTCGACCGCAACGCCTTCTACCTCAACGCCGCCTTCTACGGCGTCAGCATCCTGATCTACCGATACGGCGTCACCGAGTCCTCAGCCGGCGGGGTGGCCGAGGCCCACGCGGAGGCGGATGAGATCGGCGCCGGAGGGGTGGCGGCTGTCTCGCGCGGCTTCGACCTTTCCCGCTACCGGCGGGTCGTGTCGAGCGCATCGGTCTGGCTGCTGGCGCCGACGTGGATCGCGGTCAACGCCTTCATCGGCGCATGGACGAGCCAGTCGATCTTCCAGCTCGTCAACGACCCGCTGCCGGGGTTCGACGACCAGCTGCTGACGGGCGGCTTCGAGCCGCTCCAAGTGAGCATCGGCCTGGCCGTTGCGATGCTGGTCTTCTTCGCCGGGCTCTTCTACTGGGGCAACCGCTTCAAGCGCTTCCGGCGCACCACGATCATGGCGATCGGCATCGTCGGCGGCATCGCGATGGTGGCCGCGATCTTCGGGCTGAACCACGGCGAGGGCATCGGTCTGCCGCTGCTGGTGCCCCTCGGCCTGATTGCCGCGGGCGGGCTCTTCGTGCTGGCCG
>JBOGSW010000093.1:0-7802 GCA_050695815.1 Candidatus Limnocylindria bacterium
CACGTTCAACCCGTGGCTCGTGTGGAGCGTCGAGACGCCCACCGAGCGCGAGATCCTCAGCATCGCGGAGCTGGCCGAGTGCCGCTGCCCGGACCTCTGCGACCGCGACCACGCCAACGAGTAGGAACGAGAATAGGAAGGTCGAACGCATGGTGCTGACCGATCCCGCGACGCCGATCGCCCTGGACGCCACCGACGTGAGCCTCGACGCCGAGGTCGAGGCGTCCCGCGCCTGGATGAGCTCCGAGCGGTTCGCCGCTACGACCCGCCTCCACACGCCGCGACAGGTGGTCGAGCAGCGCGGGGTGATCGCGACCGACCATCCGGTCGCGCGCAACGCGGCGGATCGGCTTCATGCGCGCCTTCGCGAGCTGTTCGCGGCCGGTCGCTCGATCACGACCTTCGGACCCTACTCGCCCGGCCAGGCGGTGGCGATGAAGCGCGCCGGCATCGAGGCGATCTACCTCGGGGGCTGGGCCACGTCGGCCAAGGGTTCGGCGACCGAGGATCCCGGCCCGGACCTCGCCAGCTACCCGCTGAGCCAGGTGCCGGATGAGGCGGCCGGGATCGTGCGCGGACTCCTCACCGCCGACCGCAACCAGCGCTTCGCGCGCTCGCGCATGACCGATACAGAGCGGCAGGCAACGCCCGCGATCGACTTCCAGCCGCTGATCATCGCCGATGCCGACACCG
This sequence comes from Candidatus Limnocylindria bacterium, assembly GCA_050695815.1. Classification (GTDB taxonomy): domain Bacteria; phylum Chloroflexota; class Limnocylindria; order QHBO01; family QHBO01; genus JACDBZ01. The sequence continues at coordinate 694 of JBOGSW010000093.1, forward strand.
GCCACGGCGGCGACGCCCACGTGCGCAACCTCATCCGGCGCTTCGTCGAAGTGGGGGTGCCCGGGTATCACATCGAGGATCAGAAGCCCGGCGCCAAGAAGTGCGGCCACCAGGGCGGCAAGGTCCTCGTCCCGAGCGATGAGCAGATCAAGCGGCTCAACGCCGCCCGCCTCCAGCTCGACATCATGGGCGTCGCGGGCCTGATCGTGGCGCGCACCGACGCCGAGGCAGCCAACCTCCTCGATGGCTGCGGCGACGAGCGCGATCAGCCGTTCGTCCTGGGCGCCACCAATCCCGACGTGCCGCCCTACAAGGTGGCCTACCTGGCGCTCATGCGCCGCCTGCACGCGGCCGGCGTGACCGAGATCACCGGCCACCTCCTGTATGCGATCGGCGAGGATGCGTATGCCGGCGCCGATGCGTGGCTCGAGCGGAGCGGGCTCTCGGCCGTGATCGCCACGGCCGCGCGAGCGCATGTCGGCGGCGGTCCGTCGGCGGACGCCACGCTCGACACGGTGGCCGACGCATTCATCGAGGCGTGGCAGGCGGACGCAGGGCTCGAGACGCTGGGTGACGCGGTGGCCGAGGCGATGGCATTCCGATCCGACGAGGGCATGCCGCTCGAGATGAGCGTCGAGGCGTGGCTCGAATTCGCCGCCGGCGCGTCGTGGCAGTCCGCCCGTTCCGCGGCACGCGGGATGGGCGTCGAGGTGAGCTGGGACGCCGAGCTGGCCAGGACCCCCGAGGGCTACTACCAGGTCCAGGGCGGCGTCCCCTACGCGATCGCCAAATCCCTGGCCGCGGCGCCGTTCGCCGATCTGCTGTGGATGGAGACCAAGACCGCGGACCTGGCGGAGGCGCGCGCGTTCGCCCGGGCGATCCACGCCGTGCACCCCGACAAGATGCTCGCCTACAACCTCTCCCCCTCCTTCAACTGGGACACGACCGGGATGAGCGACGAGGAGATGCGCAGCTTCCCCGCCGAGCTGGGGCGTCTGGGCTACGTCTTCAACTTCATCACCTATGGCGGACACCAGATCGACGGCCTCGCCGCGGAGGAGTTCACGACCGCCCTGCGCGACGACGGGATGCTGGCGCTGGCCCGCCTGCAGCGGAAGCTCCGCCTGCTCGAGTCGCCGTATCGCACGCCGCAGACCCTGGTGGGAGGGCCACGCGCGGATGCCGCACTGGCCGCCGCGTCGGGGCTGACCGCGACCACGAAGGCCATGGGTCCCGGATCGACCCAGGTCCAGCACCTGGTCCAGACCGAGGTGCCGCCGAAGATCCTGGCCGGCTGGCTCGCCCGCTGGGCCGAGCATCACGCCCCGGGAAACGAGCTGGGGAGCGAGCTGAGCGTCGCCCTGCGACCCCACACCGCCGGATCCGAGGTCCTCGAGCTGAGCGTGCTGGACGCGTCGGACTCCAGACTCGCGAGCATCGTGTTCACGACCATCCACGACCGTCGCGGCAGGACGATCCTGTCGGTTCGCGACCAGAACACGTTCGACCCGGCCCTTCGCCGCAAGCGGCTCATGACCCTGCTGCACCTGTTCCTCATCCATCGCTACCGGGCCGCATCGGTCCATTACCTGACCCCGACCGACGACAACCGGCGTCAGTGCGAGCGCATGCTCGAGCTCGGCATCTTCGGGGCGGTGAGCGACGAGGTGGGAGAGATCATCGTGGCCGACGTGAACGCCACCACGATCCGGACGCTGGTCGACGCCTCGGGTGACGAGCTTCAGCGCCTGATCGCCCCGGAGCGGCGCTCGCGGACCGCGAGCAGCAGGAGCGCGGCCGCGACGTAGGACGACGCCATCACCACGAACGCGACCGGGTAGCCGAACGCCTCGGCCACGAAGCCGATGACTACTGCCCAGACGGCGCCGATGCCGAAGGCGACGGTGAAGTACACGGCGAAGGCGACGTCGCGCAGCGGTCCCTCCGATCGATCGGCGAGGAAGGCCTGGAGGACCGGTGACTCGCTGAAGACGGCGGTGCCGAAGGGCAGGAGCAGCGGGACCAGCAGGAGGAGGTTCGCCCCCGCGGCGAGGAAGGCGAGGATCCCGATCGCCGAGAGGAGGTAGTAGCCGATGAGCGTCGGCCGGCGGCCGTATCGGTCCGAGATCAATCCGGCACCGATGGGCCCGACCACCGCGCCGACCAGCAGGAGGCCGTAGAGCAGGTTGACGGTGGCCTCGTCGAAGCCGAGCGGTCCCGACAGGTAGAGCACCATGAACGGCGCCACGATGTCGAGGCCGCGCCCGCCGGCGGCCAGCAGGGAGGCGCCGATGATGAGCCGCAGGTCGCCGTTCGCCACGACCAGCCGCAGCTGCCCCCATACCGAGCCGGACTCGCGCGCCGTGCGGCGGTAGGCGGCATGGTCCTCGCGAACGAGGATCGCGATCAGGATGCCGATGATGAGCGCCGGGATCCCGAACAGCGCCAGCGTGGCCTGCCAGCCGACCGCCAGGATGAGCGCCCCGCCGATGAACGGCACGAGGATGGTGCCGATGTTGCCGCCGCTGATGTGGGCGCTGATCGCGAAGCCGCGCCGCCCTGGCGGATAGGCGTCCGCGAGGAGGGCATTCCCGACCGGGTGCTGCGGGCTCGAGCCGATGCGCGCGGCGCTGATCGAGGCCAGGAGCTGGCCGGCCGACTGCGACAGGCCGGCGACGAGGAGGCTCGTGCCGAAGACCAGCTGTCCGCCGGCCAGGAGCGCGGGTCGTGCCACGTAGCGGGTGAGGAAGCCGTACGCGAGCTGCGTCGAGCCACCCACGGCCGTGGTGACGGCGATGAAGAGGCCGATGTCGCGCTCGGTGAGCCCGTACTCGACGATCACGATCGGATAGATCAACGGCAGCAGCGCCGACTGGGCGTGGATCGCGGCGTGCGCCACGGAGATCAGGGCCAGCGCCAGCCCGGGCCGCGTGGGACTGCTACGATCGATGCTCATGCCGCCCACCTCGTCCCCCGCTCCGCGCGCGCGACGCAGCGCCGGCTCATCCGGCTCGCCGCACGAGACGCCGAGCGTGGAGGCCAGCCTCATCGCCACCGTCGCGCCCGTGATGCGCCACCTGGTGGCCCACGCCCGCAGGCGCCGAGCGTGGAGCGAGCTGACCTACCAGCAGTACAACGTGCTGCGCATGATCGACACCATGGGCCCGCAGCCGCAGGCCGAGGTCGCGCGCCGGCTGCTCGTGACGGCGCCGGTGGTGACGCGGCTGGCGTCCGCGCTGGTCGATGCCGGGCTGGTCGACCGGCGCACCGATCCGAAGGACCGTCGCGCGGTGCTGCTGGGGCTCACGGCGAAGGGCCGGCGTCGCGCGCGGGCCATGCGCCGCGACCTGCTCGAGGCCGCGCACGAGCTGCTCGCGCCGCTCCCCGAGAAGCGCCGATCGGCGGTGGCAACGGCGCTCGAGGAGCTCCAGGTCCTCTTGCCGCAGCATTCAGCGCGTCGCTGAGGCGGGACGCGCCTCCGTCCGCGGCCGGAGCTCGGACGAGCTGTCGATCGTGGTGACGCCGAGGGGGCCGCGACCGGAGGCGACGCGCAGGCCGAGCGCCACGATGGCGACCGTCGCCGCCGAGAACGCCGCGCCGACCATGAACGCGGCCGGCGTGCCCCACGTCTCGGCCACGAATCCGGCGATGAGCCCGCCGAGCGGCGCCGATCCCGCGAAGACGGTGACGTAGAACGACATCACCCGACCGCGCAGCGCATCGGTCACGTTGGCCTGCACCGTGGCATTGATGGTGTTGATCATGAGCATGCTGGAGTAGCCGGCACCCATGGCCAGCAGCCCGACCAGCCACACGTTGCGCGAGACGCCGATTCCGACGAGCAGCAGCGAGAAGACGATGCCGCCGATCAGCATGAGTGGCAGCGCCCGTCGCTGGCGCATGAATGCGAGCGTGAACGCGCCGCTCAGCGATCCGACCCCCATGGCCGCGTAGAGCGCGCCGTAACCCTCGGCGCCGAGACCCAGGACGCGGTCGGCGAAGAGCGGCAGCAGGATCTGGAAGTTGAAGCCGAACGCGGCGATGCCGCCGAGGAGCACCAGGCACCACAGCACGAGCGGCGTCCTCCGTGCATAGTCGAAGCCCTCGCGCAGGCTGTCGAGGACCGGGGGATGGCGCTCCGGCTGCTCATGTCGGCGGATCTGGTGCGGGTCCATGCGCAGCAGGCCGGTGAGCACGGCACCGTAGCTGATGGTGTTGAGGCCGAGGTTGAGCGCCACGCCGGCGATGACCGACCCGGTGATGGCGGTGCCGATGGCGATCGTGACGCCGGCCACCGCCGGGCCGACGATACGGGCGGAGTTGAACGCCATCGAGTTCAGGGCGATGGCGTTGGCGAGGATGTTGCGCGGGACGAGGTCGGCGGCGAGCGACTGACGCATCGGCATGTCGACGGCGTTCACGAGGCCGAGCACGAATGCCATGACCATGACCATCCAGATCTCGACGATCCCGGTCGCGGTCACCGCGAAGAGGATGAGCGCCTGGCAGGCGGCCGCGGCCTGCGTGAGGATCAGGGCGCGGCGCTTGTCGATCCGATCGGCGAAGACGCCGCCGAAGGACGCCAGGACGCCCGCCGGGCCGTACTGCAGCACCGCCACGAAGCCGAGCTGGATCGGCGATCCGCCAAGGGCCAGCACGAGCCACGGCAGGCTCACCTGCTGCATCCAGGTGCCGACGTTGCTCACCACCTGCCCGGCCCAGTAGAGGCGGTAGTTTCGGATGCCAAGCGCCTCGAAGCCGCGCCTCAGGCCGCCGAGCGTGGCGCGGATCGACACGGGGCGCGGCTGGGCGGGTGGAGGTCCGGGCACGTGGTCGGCCATGGGTCAGCCCTGCTGGAAGTTGTCCATGCTAACAACCGCCGGCGGCGACGTCATGCGGCGCGTATGGCGACCCCGGACGGCTGCTGCTCCACGACTGGCTCATCCAACGACGTGGGGGGCTCCGCGGGCCTGATCACCGGCAGCCTCGCGCCGCGCAGGTGCCAGGCGGCGAGGGCCAGGACACCGATCGCAAGGGTGGCTCCCACCGAGAATGCCACCGGCGCGCCCCAGGCCTGGGCCATGCCGCCGGCAAGGAGACCACCGATCGGCGCGGAGCCAGCGAAGACGGTGACGTAGAGCGCCATCACCCGGCCGCGGAGGCCATCGGGCACGCTGTTCTGGATCGTGACGTTGATGGTGTTCACCATGAGCATCGAGGCGAGACCCATGCCGGCCACGAGCGGAAACGCGAGCAGCGGGCTGCGCGTGAAACCGAGGATGATCTCGAGCGCCAGGAACGCGGCGCCACCGCCGACGATAAGCATGGTCATGGGCCGTTGGCCGGTCGCGAAGGCGAGCATCAGCGAGCCGATGAGCGAGCCGGCGCCCATGGCCGAGTAGATCGCCCCGTATCCGCCCGAGTCCATTCCGAGCGTGTTCTGGGTGAAGAGCGGCAGGAGCGTCTGGAAGTTCATGGCCAGCGCCGCCGTGCCGCCGAGCAGGAGCAGCGGCCACAGCACCGTGGACGTCGCGCGCGCGTATCGGAAGCCCTCGGCCAGGCTGGCGCGCACAGATGGGAACCGCGCCGGGCGCTCCTCTCGGTGGAGCAGGTTCGTGTCGATCAGGAACATGGCGACGATCACGCACAGGTAGCTGACGGCATTCACGCCGAAGTTGCTCGCGACCCCGAAGGCGGCGATCGTGATGCCGGCGACGGCGGGGCCGACGACGCGCGAGAGGTTGAACGAGGTCGAGCTGAGCGCGATGGCGTTGACGAGGTCCTCGCGTGGCACCAGCTCGGCCACGAACGCCTGCCGCACCGGCATCTCGATGGCGCTCACCGTCCCGGCCACCAGCGCGAGCAGGAAGATGTGCCAGATCTCGACGACGCCGGTGAAGGCCAGCACGAACAGCGTGGCTGCCTGCGCCATGGCGACGAGGTTGACGATGATGAGCGTGCGGCGCTTGTCGACCCTGTCGGCGAGCACGCCGCCCAGCGGGGCGAGGAACATCGACGGGCCGAACATGAAGGCCATCACCATGCCGAGCTGGATCGGCGAGCCGCCCAGCTGGAGGACGAGCCAGGGCAGTGCCACGGACTGCATCCAGGTGCCGACCACGCTGCCGACCTGGCCGAACCAGTAGCGCCGGTAGTTCGGATGGCGCATGGCAACGAACCCGCGCGCGAAGCCGCCACTGCGGGCACGCGACAGCCGCGCCGCCCCGTCGGGGCGGCGCGAGCGCGTCTGGGACATCGCACGGCTGAGCCGGCGCGGCAGCTCGGAGAGGGTCATTCGTTAACAATGCTAACAACATTCGGCGGGCCCGGCAAGCCGCCCGACGAGCGGAATTTGCTTGAGCGGGCTGCGGGCATCGTGCATGATGCGGGCACGAGAACGCCGATTCGACAGGCCCGAGCGATCCCGGTGCGGAGGGCTGCGCCCCCTCGCATCCGTCGGCGACCGCGCGCGCTCTTCGCCGCCCTCCTGCTCTCGTGGCTCGCCCTCTTCTCGCCGGAGCTCATCCTCGCGCCGCTCCAGGCGGGTGAGCCACAGCTCGGCCCCCGTCCGATCGACCTCGCCGAGTCGCCACACTGGCGGCCACGACCACGGCCGATGGACTTCGACGAGCGCACCGCCGGCGGCTTCGTCCTCGCCCCGGCCGCCACCCCGTCGCCGGACACGGATGCCTTCCAGCCCGCGCTCGATGCCGCCCGCGCCGAGGGCAGGGCGTATGGAGTCGCGGCTGCCGTCGTTCGCGACGGATCGCTCGTCTGGGCCGGGAGCAGCGGCCGCCTGCGCGACGGGCGCACGGCACTCTCAGCGGACACGCCGTTCGTGATCGGCAGCGTGACGAAGACCTTCGTGGCCGCGACCATCCTCCAGCTCGTGGACGAGGGTCACCTGTCGCTCGACGAGTCGGTGCGTCACATCCTGCCCGCGCTCACGTCGATCGACCGTGCCATCACCGTGCGGCAGCTCCTCGACCACACCAGCGGACTGGCCGACCTCTTCAACGACACCACCAAACGTGGCATCGAGGAGCATCCCGAGCACGCCTGGACCACCGCCGAGGTGCTCGGCACGCTCCACGAGCCGTGGTACGAGC
>JBOGSW010000094.1:0-4354 GCA_050695815.1 Candidatus Limnocylindria bacterium
TCCGCCATCGCGCTGCCATTCGTGGCCCTGGCGATCCTCGTGGGACTACTCTCCATGATCATGGGGCTCGTGAAGTGATCGACACCGATCCGGTCCTCGAGGCCCGAGGATTGGCCAAGCGCTACCGGCGCAGGGTCTGGGCCCTGGGGGGAATCGACCTCGCGCTGCCGGCCGGCGGGATCACCGCGCTCGTCGGCCCGAACGCGGCCGGCAAGTCGACGCTGATCAAGACCTGGGTCGGCTTCGAGAAGCCGACGCGCGGATCGGTCAGGGTGGCCGGGATCGATCCCTGGAAGGACCGATCCGCCGCCCTCGCCAAGGTCGGCTACGTCCCGCAGTCGCCGGCGCTGTACGACGGGCTGTCGGTCGCCGATCACCTCGACCTCGCCCGGCAGCTGCGCCCGAGCTTTGACCGCGATTACGCGCGCGACCGCCTGGCTCAGCTCGATATCCCGGCCGATCGGGGTGGGCGCGATCTCTCCGGCGGGCAGCAGGCACAGGTGGCGCTCGCCCTGGCGCTCGGCACGCGCGCGCCGATCCTCCTGCTCGACGAGCCGCTCGCCTCCCTCGACCCGCTGGCGCGACGCGAGTTCCTCCACGTCCTGACCGATGCGGTCCGCGGCGACGGCGCCACCGCGCTCCTGTCGAGCCACATCGTCACCGATGTCGAGCAGGCCTGCGATCGGCTCATCGTGCTCGGCGTGGGGCGCGTGCTCCTCAATGACTCGGTGGCCGCGGCCCTCGAGGCCCATTCCATCTCGTCGACCGAGCATCCCGACGCGGTGGGTAGCTTCGGCGCGCCGGATGGCTCGCGCATCTACCTGGTGCGCGGCGCGGCCGACCGGCCGGCGACGCTGGACGAGGTCGTGCTCGGTTACCTCGCCTCGGGCCGATCCGCAGCGGCACCGGCGACCGCGGCGTGACCGGCGCGCTGACCTGGGCGCGCCTCTCGTATCGGCAGCAGAAATGGGAGCTGTTGCTGGTCGTGCTTGGCGTAGCCGGCGTGACCGCCGGCATGCTCTGGTTCGCCAACACGCTGGATGCGCTACGGGCGGCCAGTCCCGAGTGCCTCGCCGGGTTGTCGCCAAACGTCGTGACGGAGTCCGGCCCGCCTGTCGCGTGCCAGGCGTTCCTCACCGAGTACCACGAGACCGAGAACTGGGCGTCGAATCTCACGAACCTTGCATGGGCCGCCCCCTTCGCGGTCGGCGTCATCCTCGGCGCGCCGCTCGTCGCGCGGGAGATCGACGGGGGAACGGCCCAGCTCGCCTGGTCGCTCAGTCGATCGAGGGTCGGCTGGCTCCTCCGTCGCATCGCGTTCATCACGCTGTTCGGGCTCGCGCTGCTGGCCATTCTCGCGGTCGGCAGACTGGCGAGCCCATCGGGCGCGACGCGCGTCTCGTGATCGCCGGCGAGGAGTACCCGCTGTTGGTGCTCCGCGACTCGATCGTCGCGGTCCTCGTCGGCCTGGCGGCGCTGGCCCTGAGCGCGGTCGTCGTCGTCCGGCGACGGCCGGCATAGGAGGCGGCCGATGACCTGGGCACGTCTGGCGTTCCGGCTGCAGCGGTCGTCCATCGGCTTCGCGGCGCTGGTGTGCCTGGGTCTGGCTGCGCTGGGCGCGTGGCTGGCGCTGAGCCTGCCGTCGATGCTGGCGAACTGCAACATGCCCAACCGCATGGACCAATGCGGGACCGTGTACCTGTTCGGCTCGCCGATGGGCGACCCGGCGCTGCTGTTCTACCTGGGTATCGGCGTCGCCATGTATGCGGTGCCGGTCGTGCTGGGGGCGCCCTTGCTGCCCAGCGAAGTCGAGCGGCGGACGGCGATGATCGCCTGGCCCTTGGCGCGCTCGCGCATGGGGTGGCTCGCCTGGCGGGCAGGCTCGGTGCTGGTCATCGGGGTCGTCCTCGTAGGCATCATGGCCGTTGCCGCCGAGGCGGTGGCCCGCGCCAACTTGGCGGAGGACGGCGTCGAGTCGAGGGAGCTGGCAGAGGCCGAAAGGAGCGGCTATGCCTTCACTACGGGGCTCGCGTACCGAGCGCCGGACGGCACGCCGATCAGCGAGGACGAGGCGAATGCCATCCGCATCGCGGCCGGCCAGGAATACAGCCCGGACTTTCCTCCTGAGTCGATCCTTCCCAAGGATGTGTCCTACGGCATCGCCGGTTCGCGCTACCACGAGGTCCTCGTCCGGGAGTCCGCGGTCCTGGTCGGCGCGACCGTTCTGGCCGGCGGGGTGGCGGCATTCGTCGTTTCCCGGCGGCGGCCCGAGTGAGGTTGAGCCGATGACCTGGGCACGGCTCGCGTTCAAGCTCCAGCCGTCCTCCATCGGCTTCGCGGCGTTCGTGTGCCTGGCGCTCACGGCGGCGGCGCTGTGGCTGGCGTCCGACATGCGATCGGTGCTCGATGCCTGCGGGACGCCAAACGAGCCGAAGGCCTGCCAGGTGGTCTTCGCCTTCCAGGACACGCATGGGCAGGCGGTGATGATGACCCAGATGGGGATCGGCCTGGCAATGTATGGCATCCCGCTCGTGCTCGGTGTGCCGATCCTGACGCGGGAGATCGAGCGGCGCACCGCCATGATCGCGTGGCCGATGGCTGGGTCGCGCCTGAAGTGGCTGGCATGGCGAGTCGTTCCGGTGCTGGTGGTGGCACTCGTCCTCATCGGTGTGATGGCCTTCGCGGCCGATCAGCTTGCCCAGGCGTACTTCCCGCACAGCGACATCGGCTTCGACCGGCATGGCGTGCGCGGCCTCTCGCTGGTGGCCCGCTCGATGCTGATGCTGGTCGCGGCGGTCCTCCTCGGTGCGGTGGTCGGACGACTGCTCCCGGCGCTCCTGATCGGGATCGCGCTGGCCGTTGGGATCTCGACCGCAATGGACGCCGCCTTGCCGCATTGGGCGTCCTCCGCGGAGTTGACGGGCCCGGAAACCGAGATCTACGGACCCGGGCCGCTGCGAACCGGGGGACAGTACCGACTGGCGGACGGAACTCTGATCAGCGCCCAAGAGGGTGAGATTTTGGTCCAGGAGCGGTACGAGCAGAACGGCGGGGAGGAGCCCGACCCCGCGGTGATGCCGCAGCAGGTCATGTACGGCACCGCCGCCGAGCGGTACGGCGAGGTGCTCATCCGCGAGTCGGCGGTGCTGGGTGTGGCCACGATCTTGGCGGCCGTCGCGGCGGTGACCGTGGTGCAGCGCCGTAGGCCGGAGTGATGTTCACGCACCTGCGCCTCGCGTGGAAGATGCAGCGATGGGAGCTGATCTTCTTCATCGGCGGCTGCCTCCTGCTCTCGGCGGCCATGGCGATCGTGGCCTGGCAGCTCGACGCGTCGCGCGACACAGTCATCGCCTGCTTCGAGCAACCGGCCGAGACGCTCTCCGCGTCGTGCCGGTCGGCCATCGAGTGGGGGAACACCCTGGCGGGGGCGATCGGAATCCTGGGTGCCGTCGCGACCGTCGCGCCGTTCGCCGCCGGGATCTTCCTGGGTGCGCCGCTCCTGTCTCGTGAGATCGAGCATCGAACGGCGCCCATGGCGTGGTCCCTCAGCCCGTCGCGGCGGAGCTGGCTGGCCTGGCGGACCGTCCCGCTGCTCGTCCTGCTCCTGCTCGCGCTGCTGCTCCTGGGTCAGGCGAGCGCGTTCCTCTTGGAGACTGCTGAGGAGGGCGAGCTCGGCTTCCGCCAGTTCGGCATGTTCGGGCCGATCCTCGCCGCCCGCGGGCTCGGGGTGTTCGGCGTCGGCTTGCTCGTCGGCCTCGCGGTCGGACGCGTTCTTCCCGCGCTCCTGGTGACGGCGTTGGCCACCGCGGCGATCGTCGGCGGCATGTCGATCGGCCGCGATCTGCTGATGCGCGAGGAGGCGGTGTGGGTGCCGATGGGCGATCAGTCGGAGGTCGTCCACATGGTCTTCGACAGCGGCTTCCGATCCGATGCGACCGGTGAGGTCATCACCTGGGAGCAGGCCTTCAACCAGTACCCCGATTCCTTCGACGAGATGACCGGGGAAGGTGGACCGCCGGGCATGACCTCCGTCTGGAAGGTCGTCCCGCCGGACGCGTTCGGCCTGTACGTCGCCCGTGAGATCGGTGTCCTGGCGGTGGTGTTCGTCGTCGTCGGCGTCGCGACCGTGGGTGCTGTCCGTGTGCGTAGACCGGAGTAGGAAGCAACCAGAGCGCGAGGCGCCCGCAATGGGCGCCTCGTCGCGGGTCGGGGATGTGACCGGGTCAGCGCTCGCGCGTGCCGGCTGAGCCGTCCTTGTCCACGAAGCCCTCGGCGGCGTTCTCGACCGAGTCGATCTGATCGCCGAACCGGCCACCGGTCGCGCTGTCAGCCGAGTCACCGACGCCGTCGATGC
>JBOGSW010000095.1:0-14065 GCA_050695815.1 Candidatus Limnocylindria bacterium
CCGTCCTCGCCGTCCTCGCCGTCGACGCCCCGCACGAGCGCGATGCCGCCGTAGCTGCCGGTGGCCGTGGCGCGCACCGAGCCGTCGGACCTCTCGACGACGGCCACGCCGTCCGGGCCGCGAAGGAGCATGAGGTCGGCATCGGCTGGCAGAACGATCTCGCTGATCCCGGCGAGTCCGTCGACGGTGATCGGCGGCCCGGAGGGAGGCGCGCGGCCGTCGGGCGAGGCCAGCAGCCCGGCAAGCTCGTACGTCTCGACCGTCCCCGTGTCCGCGCGGCCGACGAGGAGTCGCGGTCCGTCCGGGTCGTAGGCAAAGCTGGCGATCGGGCCACCGGCGGACCAGCTGGCCACCTCCCCGGCGGTCTCGCCATCGCGCGCCACGATCTCCGACCCACCGGTCGATGTGAAGGCCAGCGAGCGCTCCCAACCGCGGGATTGACGCCTCGGCGCGACCGCCAGCGCCGATGCCGGCGCGTCGAGCCGGTGCTCGTCCACCACCTTGTTCGGGTCGGCGAGCACGATCCCTCCGGCGATCAGGTACTTCGCCAGCATCGGGTGCGTCCACTCGTACACGTCGCGATCCCAGGCGTTCTGCCAGTTGCTCAGCCACTCGGCCGCCGAGCGCGCGTGGTAGACCTCGTCGAAGTGCTGGCCGCGCGGGATGTCGAGCCGCCACAGACGGAAGACGAGCGCGAAAACGACGAGACCCAGCAGGATGAGCGCATCGCGACGGCCGAGGCGCCCGGTCGGCTCGCGCAGGTACGCGTCGGCGGGGTTGCGGGCCAGCCACCCGATGAGCGGACCCCGCGATGGGCGAGGTTCGGCAGCGACGCCATCCGTCGCGGCCCACTCCTCGGCGTCTGGGGGCCGCCGGGACGGCTCTGGAGGCATCGGCTCGACGGCGCGCGCGGGCTCGGGCTCGGCGGGCGCCAGCGCCAGGCGGATCGATCGCACCAGTACAACGCCCAGCACGACCACGATCACGGCCGAGAGGACCCAGATGCCGACATCGGTGAAGACGGTGGCCGCCAGGAAGGGGTCGCGGGCCATCGGCTCACCGTGCGCGCCGGGGTTGATCACGCCATCGGCGAAGCTCCAGTCGGCCGAGTAGACCCAGTAGATATTCGCGAAGAAGGAGACCGATAGCCCCGCGTAGATCCAGGGCCAGATGCGGCCGCCCAGGACGAGCGGCGCCGCCAGGGCGAGCGCCGGGAAGAGGTAGCGCTCGTGGACGCGCGTCGGGAGCACGAAGAACGCGATCGCCAGCACGAGCGTGGCAACCAGGATGCCCTTCATGTCGTCGCGCCGCGCGACCTGCCAGAAGGCGATCGCCGCCACGACCGCGAACGCGATGGTGCCCACGTGCTGCCAGGTGAGGCCGATGCCGCCCAGGACGAGGACGACGGCCGTGTCGTCACCCCACAGGAGCGTATCGCCGAGGCCGCTGAACGGGTTGCGCCACAGGTTGAAGGCGTTGATCGTGATGCCGGTGTAGGTCCCGGCCGCCTCGACCAGCTTGCCGATCAGGCTGCGGGTGGGATCGGCCTCGGGCAGGAATCCGAGGAAGCCGGTCGGGCTGCCGCCCGCGAGGGGAGCGTAGATCGTCATGCCGAACGGCAGCAACAGCAGCACGAGCGAGACGACGCCGACCGCCAGCGAGGTGAGGACGCGGAGCGGGTCCCGGCGCCCGTCGTGCGCCGGATCCGATGAGCGACCCACGAGGTGGCGCCGGATGCCGACGATGAGAACGATCGGCACGATCAGCGCGAACTGGAACTTGACCAGCATGGCGAGCACGGCGGCGAGCGCTGCCACCTCGGTCCAACCGCGACCCAGCGCGTAGATCGCGGCCAGCACCACCAGCGTCCCCACCGAGTCGATCTGGCCCCACACCGCGGAGTCGAAGATCGTGCCCGGGTTGAACAGGTAGATGGTCGCGGCCGCGATGCCGAGATGCTCGGGCGTGAACCGGTCGCGCCAGCGCCGCGCGATGAGCTGACCGCCCCACTCCCTGGCGATCGTGAAGAGCAGCCAGGCGACGCCGACATCGGCCAGGATGCCGGGGATCTTCACCAGGCCGCCGGTCGCGTTCTGTCCCACCAGCGGGGTGAGCGCCTCGCCGATGATGCCGAGCGCCCAGAGCACGTACAGGTAGCCCGGCGGATAGTCGCTGAAGTAGTCATCGGCGTAGAAGCCGGATGGCCCGACGCTTGCTAGTCGTTGGCCCCAGGCGTTGAAATCGCCGACGTCGATCGAGAACCCACTGAGCGGCAGGTAGACGCTGGCGATGAAGAGGCGCACGACGAGGCCGGCGACGAGGAGCGTCGTGAGGATCGTGCCGGTGTCGAGCCGGCCGACGAGGTCGAACCTCCCTACGCCCCGTCGCCCGACGGGGGCAGGGGAATTCACGACTGGCAGCCCGGGAGGGCGCGCCGTATCAGTTCGCACGCCAAGGTGGCGGTGAGTATACATCGAGCACCGGGCCGCCTCGGTCGCGGCTCATGGATCCCGTACAGCGACAATCCCGTCGCATTCGCCGCGGCGCTGGTGGCGCTGGCCGCCATCGGGATCTACGTCCGTACCCTCATGCCGTCGACCGGCTTCTGGGACACCGGCGAGGCGCAGACGGTGCCGGCCACCCTCTCGATCTTCCACCCCACCGGCTTCCCCACCTACACGCTCGTGGGATGGCTGTGGAGCCAGCTCCCGGTCGGGGAGGTGGCCTGGCGCATGAACCTGCTCTCCGCCGTCTGCATGGCGCTCGCATCGGGCGTGGTGGTGCTCATCGCCGGGCACCTCATCGCCGAGCGCCATCGGCTGCTGCGGGCCACGGCTGCCGGCACTGCCGGCGGGGTCTTCGCCTTCGCCGCCGAGCCGTGGGAGAACGCGACCCGCGCCGACGTGCACGCGCTGGGCGTCCTGTTCGTGGCGATCGTCCTGTGGCTCTGCCTGGTCTGGGGCGCCGCGGAGCGCTCCGGCGGGCCGCACGCCGGCAGGTGGCTGGTGGGAGCCGCCTTCGCCTTCGGACTCGGCATCGGGGCGCATCCGCTCGTCGGTCTGCTGGCCGTGGCCATCGGCCCATGGCTCTTCGTCGTCGACCGCGCGTTCTGGCGGCGGTATCGGCTCATCGGGGCCTGTGCGGTCGTGCTCTTGCTGGGGGTGGCGATCTACGCCTACATCCCGCTTCGCGCGCTGGCCGATCCGGAGCCCCCGCTCTTCTACGCCCGGCCCGACACCTGGGAGCGGCTGCGCTACCTCGTCTTCGCCGAGCAGTTCCGCGGCCTGTTCGACGACTTCGGCACCCCGCTCGCCAACCTGGACCGCAAGTGGGCCGAGGCGGAGCGTGTCCTGTCCGCACAGTTCGTGCTGCCGGCGTGGCTGCTCGCCGCCGTCGGCGCCGCCGTCATTGCCAGCCGGCGCATCGGCCTCTTCGTGGTGCTGGCCCTGGTGGTCGGGGTCGACGTCTTCTACGCCATGCACTTCGACGACGGCGACATCGACCGCTACTACATGCCTAGCCTGGTCGTTGTCGCGCCCCTCGTGGGGGTGGCGCTGGCCATGCTCGCGACCGCCTCCGCGCGGGCGGTGGCCGAGGTCGGCCGCCGCGTGGCCATCGGACGGGCCAGGAGCAACCTGGCCTCGAGCGCCGCCGTGCTCGTGCTGGGCCTCGGAGCGCTCCTGCCGGCAGCCTCGCTCGTCACCGGCTACACCTCACACGACCAGAGCCAGAATCGCGAGGCCGATCTGTGGGTCGCATCCGTCCACGAGGTGCTGCCGCCGAACGCCGTGGTGATCAGCTGGTGGAGCTACAGCACGCCGCTCTGGTACCACCGCTGGATCGAGAGCGAGCGGCCGGACGTCACGATCATCGACGAGCGCAACATCCTCGACGATGGGTACCGTACGATGGGCGCCGCCATCCGCTCCCACCTGGGCAGGCGCCCCGTGTACGTCGTGCCTCCCGACTGGGACTACGAGGAGATCACCGAGCGCTGGGAGACCCGTACCGTGCGAACCTACCCCGGCTACACCGACCTGCTGCGAATCGAGGCCCCGCGTCGATGACCGATGACCGACCCCGCCTGAGCTTCTTCTTCCCTGCCTACAACGAGGAGGAGAACCTCACCGAGACGGTCCGCCGCGCCCTCGACGAGATCGGTCCGCTGGTGGACGGCTCGATCGAGGTGTTGGTGGTGGACGACGGCTCCACCGACCGCACTCCGGAGATGGCCGATGCGCTTGCCGCCGCCGACGCTCGCGTGCGCGTCCACCACCAGGAGAACCGCGGCTACGGCGGCGCCCTGCGTGCCGGGTTCGCCGAGTCGCGCGGCCGGCTCATCTGCTTCAGCGATGGCGACCTCCAGTTCGACCTGCGCGAGATGGGCAATCTCCTCGACCGCCTCGATGACCCGGCACGGATGCCGGTTGACGTGGTCATCGGCTACCGGATCAAGCGCCGCGATCCTCCGCACCGCATCTTCATCGCCAAGACCTACAACGCCATCGCCTCGGTGGTCTTCGGGCTGCGGGTGCGCGACATCGATTGCGCCATGAAGCTCTTTCGGCGCGAGGTCTTCGACGGCCTGCGCCTCGACGCCGAATCGCCGTTCCTCTCGGCCGAGCTGCTCATCAAGCTCAAGGCGCGCGGCGAGCGGATCGCGCAGGTCGGCGTCAATCACTATCCGCGGGCCGCGGGGACGAACACCGGCGCGTCGTTCCGCAAGATCCTCCGCACATTCCGCGACATCGCCAGGCTGCGCTGGGCGTTGTGGACGCGCCGCTCCGAGGTGCTCGGCCCGCTTCGGGCGAGGTAAGTGCCGGACCGGGGCGGCGCCGAGCCCTTTGCCCCTTGTGGTGGACCTGTGAAGCGGCGGCGGCGCCGTGCGGCGGCGGAGCCGTGCGGCGGCGGCACAGCCGGGACACGCGGCTCGGCCGGCCTTGGGACCGGCGTCCCGTCGATTTATCGTCGTGGTGTGTCGTGGAACCCTTCCCATGTCGCGGATCCGCGATCTATACGCCGCTGGCCGGCGTGACGGTGCCTCACGGGCGCTCCCACGACACGTGCATGCCGATAGATCCGCCCCAGGGCGCCCAGAACGGGTCTGATGACAGAACTGGCCGATAGATCGCGCGCTTGGAGATGGGCGCTTGTCCGATGCGTGACGGAGCGGCACACCGACCGTCGCCCTGATCCCGTCAATGGCCGCCGTGTGCGGCAGCGGCACACCGACCGATGGCGACCCTGCGGCCTACGACTCCTCGGCGGGCGGACCGGACTCGCCGCCGCCCTGTCCGGGAAGGTCCACATCGAGGGAGTTGACGAACTCGCGGAAGACGGCAAGGCGCTCGTCGTCCTCTTCGCCTTCCTCGCCCTCGCCCGGCTCGACGCCGGCTTCGTCGAGCACGCGCTCATCGACATAGATCGGCGAGCCGGTGCGGACGGCCACGGCGATGGCATCCGAGGTGCGCGAGTCGATCTCGGTCTCCTCGCCGCTCGGGGTCTCGACGTAGAGGCGCGCGTGGAAGGTTCCCTCGGTCACGTGCGTCACGACGACCCGGCTGAGCGTGGCGCTCAACGCGCTCATGATGCTGACGAGGAGGTCCGGCGTGAGCGGCCGCTCGGCGCTGAGCCCCTGGAGGCGCATGGCGATGGCATTCGCTTCTGAGGTCCCGATCCAGATCGGCAGGTATCGGTCCCGCTCCGACTCCTTGAGGATCACGACGTGCTGGCTCGACAGCATGTGGACGCGCACGCTCTCGACGACCATCTCGATGAGCCTGACCATGACTCGATTCTAGCGCCGGCTACTCGAGGACGAGCCTCAGCACCCCATCGGCTCCGAGGAGGTAGGCGACCGGCGGGCCATCGGCGACCGAGGTGACCGACAGGCCCCGGACGTCCTCGAGGGCCGCCGCGCCCTCGCCGCTCGTCGGGGCCAGCCACTGGCGGACGAAGGCGCCGTCCGCGCGCTGGAAGGCGATGATTCGCGCGTTCGCCGCGTCGTACACGTACAGGAAGTCGCGGTCGCCGACGGTCGCCCCGTCGAGCAGCCGGTAGTCGAGGCGTGGCCGGACCCCGGCGTCGGGTGGCGGGTCGAGCGAGTAGTCCTCCTGGCGCTGTGGCGACCCGAAGTCGACGCGGGTGACCGTGTCGGAATGCAGCAGCCACGCGTTCACGTCGACCCGCAGATCGCGAGCCTGGCGTGGGTCGAGGTCGGGAGCGTCCGTGAGGAACGGCTCCGCCGGATCGGGAAAGTTCACCGGGATGACGGCGGGCGGGCTCCAGCGCGAGATCTCGCCGGTCGCCCCGTCGACGACGTAGAGGTTGAAGATCTCGAGCGGGGGCCGATGCTGGAGCGCACCGATCAACGTCGTCTCGGGGCTGAGCGCCTCCGCTCCGTTGAGGACCATGCGGCGCGGGATGCGCTCTGCGAGATCGATGCGCCACGCCGAGCGCTCGCGGTCGATCACCACCACGTCGGTCGCGGCGGTGGCGATGAGCCACGGATCGCCCGGGATGTCGCCCGTCTCGAGCGCCTGTCCGGCGCGGAGCATGACGCTGGCGCTGCCGTCGGTCGGGTCGACCCGCACGACTCGGCCGCGGCCGGTGTCCAGCACCCACAGCGATCCGTCGCTGGCGGCCACCATGTCGGCCGGCTCAACGTCGTCGAGCGCGGCGGCCAGGTCGGCGACGATGCCCGGCGCGTCGATGCGGGTCACCTGGTAGATGGCGTCGAGGCGCCGGTCGATCCGGTTTCGCAGCCCCGTCAGCTCGTCCTCGGCGACGCCGACGGCCGTGGCCCGACCCAGGGCGGCATGGGCATCGGCGAGAAGCTCGGTCGCCCGCTCCGGATCCCGGTCGACGAGATCGGCGCCGTCGACGCGCTCCTCGACGGCGGTCAGCATCTCGACCGCCTCGCCGATCGCCTGGCGCGCGATGGTGGCGCGCGGGATCGCGTCGGTTGGCCTGGCCGAGGGCAGGCTGGCGACGGTGGCCCCGACCGCCATGAGCCCGGCGACGACCACCATGCCCGCTAGCCCCAGGCGCCGGCGGCGCCCCTGCTCCACCTCGGCGGTGCGAGGAATCGTGCGCGGGTAGGACGGGCGCCGTCGCGGGACGAAGGCGAGGATCCAGGAGAGCAGCGTGAGGGCGCCGCGACCCGCTGCCGCCTTGGCCCCCTCGGCCGCATCGCCGGCGCGGTGGAGGCCGCGGCCGATCGCGTCGGCCAGCGGGACCGGGCTCTGGTCGGGGAGCCCGGCGAACGGCTCGGCCGGACGAACGGGCTCGAGCTGGTGGGTCGTGACGGTGGCGGGAAGCTCCGTGATCTCGATCGCCAGCACGCCGTCCGAGCCCGATCCACCGCGGATGGCGAACACGTGCTGGAGGTGCTCGACCGCCTGGGCCGGCCGCATGCCGGCCAGCGCGCCCTTCAGCTCGTCGACGCCGACGGTATGCGCGAAGTGGCGGCTGACGAGCGCGATCCGATCGCCGGCGGCAAGCGCGCCGTGCCACGTGTACGGCTCCACCTCCAGCGCCTCGCCGAGCGACGCGGCGACGCGGCGGCGACGGATGCGGGGGTCCTCCTCGGTGACGGCGGGCGGGGGCGGGATCTCGTACATGCGACCCTGGCGCACGACCACCGCGCTCGCCGGGCCCAGCTTCGCGACGTGCGCCTCGCGGCCCCGCACCACGAGCGCGACGATGCTCACCCCGTTGCGTCTCGGGATGGCCAGCCGGCGCCGCTGATGGTAGAGGCGCCGGTTCGCGGCGACGAGCGCCTTGCTCAGCGCCACGAGCACGCCCGCCGAGAGGTCGTAGTAGTAATCGCGCTCGATCGCCTCGAGCGCCTCGCGCGCGCTCTTCGCGAGCGCCGGCCCGCCACCGGTGAGCTGCGCGAGCAGGAAGAGGCTGCCCTTCGTGCGCGCCAGGGCTCCGATCGCCGGCTCGTGGAAGGCGACGATGTCCCGCGCGTCGGCCGGTCGCTCCTCGGCCGAGAGCAGTCCGATCCTGGTCGCGAGTCGGTTCGTCATTTTTGGCGCCGGGGTGCTCGAAGGTGTGCTGGCCGCGATTATAGGGTCGGGCGCTGTGCTCCTCGACCCACCGATACGGCCACCCCGATCAAGACGATGGTCGCCCCCGGACGACCCCGCATGCGCTCGTTCACGGCCCACGTGAGGGCGTCGCCACGCAACGTCAGCTCCTGCGCAAGCATGGCGTCCGACGCTTCGACGTGGACGGTGCCACCGGTCACCCGCGTGACGCGGCTGCTGAGCGGCCCGCGCTCCAGGCGCGCCTCGGCCATCACCTCCGACCACGCGACGCGGACCTGGGCCAGCGCCAGCTGCTCGGCTGCACCCGGTCCCATGCAGGCGCTCAGGGCGCGCTGCACGGCGGCGCCGGCCTCTTCGCGGCCGCTCATCGTTCGCGCTCCAGCCCGTTCGCGCCGATGCGCCAGATCGACGCGTCCCGTTGCCGCGCCGCCTCGAGCGTCCCGGGATCGGCGCTGGTCACGATCACCTGGCCGCGGCCGGCGAGCAGCTCCGAGAGGCGCGTCGAGCGTCCCGGGTCCAGCTCGCTGAAGACGTCGTCGAGCAACACGATCGGCCGCGGGCCGTCGGCCCCGAGCAGATCGGTCTCGGCCAGCTTGAGAGCCAGGATGATCGTGCGCTGCTGGCCGCGGCTGGCATGCGCGGCCACCTCGCGACCGCCAAGCTCGGCACGCACGTCGTCCCGCTGCGGCCCGACGAGGCTGACCCCGTTCCACGCCTCCTTCTGCCTGACCTCGGCGATCCGGCGTCGATACGCCCCCATCAGCTCCTCGTCCGACGGCAACCGATCCCCCGGCTCCGCGCGCTCTGGCCACGCCTCCTTGAGGCCGTCCACGTAGGCCAGGTGGACCGATGAGCCCCTGTCTACGGGCGCCGCGACCGCATCGTGCAGGGCACCGATGCGCCCGCCGAGCTCGCGCATCACCTCGAGTCGCGCCCGCATCACGCGGGCCCCGACATGGGCCAGCTGCTCGTCCCAGAACCCGAGGCTCTCGATGGAGGTCTCCTCGGCCCGAATCGCGCGCAGCAATGCGTTGCGCTGCGCCAGCACACGCGCCGCTTCGACCAGGTCGCGCGCCGCTCGCCGATCGCGTTGCGTGACGATGCCGTCCAGGAAGCGTCGGCGCTCCCCCGGCGAGCCGACGAGCAGGAGCATCTCCTCGGGGCGGAAGAGCACGACCCGGGCCGTCTCGGAGAGGCCGGCGGATCGGCGCGGCACGCCGTTCACCGTCAACCGCTTCCTGATCCCGGCCGGCCTCGTCGGTCCGGGGATGATGAGCTCGATGGTCGCTCCGCCAGCCGACGTACCGCCCGACAGCTCGAGCCGGACGCGGGCGAAGTCGGCGCCGTGCTTCACCAGGTCGGCCTCCACCGCCGCGCGATGCGAACGGCCGGTGATGGTGGTGTGAATCGCCTCGAGCAGGTTGGTCTTGCCGGTGCCGTTGGGCGCGGCGACGACGGTCAGGCCCGGATCCGGCTCCAGCTGCGCGGATGCGTAGCTGCGGAACTCGCTGAGTACGAGCCTCGTCAGCTGCATCGTGGGGTCCGCGGCGGCGCGTGGCGCGGCGCGCAGCGCCATGGCAGGACCTACGACGCGGTGCGGACCGGCATGATGACGTGGACGTAGTCGTCCTTGCCGATGCCGCGAATGACTCCCGGCGCGAGGGGCCCGGAGAGCTCGAGCGCGGCCTCATCGGCGCCGAGCGCGCTCAGCACGTCGATCAGGTAGCGCGCATTGAAGGCGATGGCGGTCGACGAGCCCTCCACGGCCGCGTCGACCGAGTCGACGTTGTCGCCCACGTCGGCCGCGTGCGCGGTGATCGAGACGCCGGCCCCGTCGCCGTTCTCGCCGCCCAGCTCGACCTTCACGATGTTGGCGCTGTCGCGCGCGAAGATGCTCGCGCGGCGCGTGCCGGCCAGGAAGGCCTCGCGGTCGATCACCGCGCGCGAGCTGTGCGAAGTCGGGATGACCGGCTCGTAGTTCGGGAACTGGCCCTCGATCAGGCGGCTCACGAGGTCGATCCCCTCGATGTGGAAGAGCACCTGGCTTTTGTTCGGGGTGACCGTGATCTCGATCGGTGCCTCGGCGTCGGGCAGGACGCGCATGAGCTCCGCGTACGAGCGCCCCGGAACGACGATCGTGACCTCCGGGCTCACCGGCCTGTCGAGCTTCAGCGTGCGGACCGCGATGCGATAGTTGTCGGCCGCGGCGAGGGTCATCGTGTCGCCGTTGAGCCTGGTTAGCACGCCGGTCAGGATGGGACGGCTCTCGTCCGATGCGGCCGCGAAGACCACCTCGCCCAGGCCCTCGCGCAGGACGCGAGCATCGACGCTGGTCGCGGGCGTCTCGCCGATGGCGGCCACCACCGGGAACTCATCGGCCTCGATGCCCTTGATGCTCGATCGGTTGTTGCCGCAGGTCAGCTTGAGGGTGCGGTCCTTGGCCGAGAGCACCAGGTCGATGCGCTGGTTCGGGAGCGAGGTGACGAGATCGGTGAGGAGCTTGGCCGGGACCGTGATCTCGCCCTCCTCGGCCACCTTGCCCGGTACCCAGCAATTGATCCCGATCTCGAGATTCGTGGCGGTCAGCTTGAGCCCTGAGCTCTCGGTCTTGATCAACACGTTGGCGAGCACGGGCAGCGTCGCACGGCTGCTCACCGCACGGCTCACCGTCTGGAGACCACGCGCCAGGTTCTCCTGCATCACCGAGACGTTCATGCCGACCTCACCTTATCCACGAGTCGATTCGCTTCTCTATCGGTTCATCACAAAGAATACTCATCCGTCGTCGTCCCTAGTAGGCGTGTGGACGGTGTGGATGACCACCCCCCGTCCGAGCGGGGCCGAGCGCGGGCCCGACGGCGGATAACCCCGCCGTCGGCGGTGGAGATCTCCGGCTCGACGGCGCGCAGGCTGCGGACGACTCGGCCCGCCCGGTGGACGAAGGGTACCGA
This sequence comes from Candidatus Limnocylindria bacterium, assembly GCA_050695815.1. GTDB lineage: Bacteria > Chloroflexota > Limnocylindria > QHBO01 > QHBO01 > JACDBZ01. Next base: position 11,006 of record JBOGSW010000095.1, read on the forward strand.
TGGCTGCGCCGGAACGGGACGATTGTCCACATCGGTCCCGAGATATCCACCAGAACGGACCAGTTATCCACGATTCCCGCCATTTCGTGGCACTGAACGGCCGCACTCACTCGGAGTAGATCATCTCCCGCACGGCGCTGATCTCGCGCCGCATCTCGTCGTTCTCCTGCAGCTCGCGGTTGATCTTGTCGCAGGCGTGCAGGACGGTCGAGTGGTCGCGACCGCCAAGTTCGGCGCCGATGCGGAGCAGGCTGATATCGGTCTCCTCGCGGATGAGGAACATCGCGATCTGGCGCGGCACGACGATGGCCCGGTCGCGCTTGCTGCTGCGCAGCTGATCCAGGTTGACACCGTAGTAGTCGGCCACGGCGCGCACGATGCGCTGCGGCGTGATCGACTTCTTGCGCGGGTTGTACATGACGTTGCTGAGCACCGCGCTGGCGAGCTCGATGTTGACGGGCATGCCGCTCATGCTCGCGTACGCCACGACGCGGTTGAGGGCGCCCTCCAGCTCGCGCACGTTGCTCACCACCTTGCGGGCGATGAAGTCGATCACCTCGCTGGGGATGAGGTGGAGCTGGTCGTCGGCCTTGCTGCGCAGGATGGCGATGCGGGTCTCGAGGTCCGGCGGGGTCAGGTCGGCGATGAGGCCCCACTCGAACCGGCTGCGCAGTCGCTCCTCGAGCGTGGTGATCGCCTTCGGTGGCCGATCCGAGCTCAGGACGACCTGCTTGCCGGCCTCGTGGATGGCGTTGAAGGTGTGGAAGAACTCCTCCTGGGTCCGCTCGCGCTCGGCGATGAACTGGATGTCGTCGATGAGCAGCACGTCGATGCGCCGATATCGGCCCCGGAAGTCCTCCATCTTCTGCTCGCGGATCGAGTTGATGAAGTCGTTCGTGAACTTCTCGCTGGTCGCGTACAGGATCCGCTTGCGCGGGAACTTGCCGGCCACCGCGTTGCCGATGGCGTGCATCAGGTGCGTCTTGCCGAGGCCCACGCCGCCGTACAGGAAGAGCGGGTTGTAGGCGTGGCCGGGGCGCTCGGCGACGCTCAGCGCCGCGGCGTGCGCGAGGCGGTTGGCACTGCCGACGATGAAGTTGGCGAATCCGTAGCGGGTGTTGAGGTTGATCGCGTTGCCGCCGGCCGAAAGGGGTGGCATGGCGACCCGGGACTCCTCGTCGACCTGCTCGGGAACGGGGCCCGATGCGTCCGCCACGATGAACTCCAGCTGCACCGAGCCGCCGACCACGCGGGCCAGGGTCTGGCTGATCAGCGGCCGGTATCGGTTGTCGAGCCAGTCGCGGGCGAAGCCATTTGGTGCGGAGATGCGATACCTGTTGTCCTCGATCTCGACGAGCTGCGTGTCCTTGAGCCAGGTCTCGAAGTTGGCCGGTGAGAGGGAGACCTGCAGCTCGCCGAGGGCGGCGCGCCACACCTGCTTCGCATCCATCAATCGAGAGTCTCCGAGCCGATTGCGGTCCTGCCGCGGGGGTCTGATGAGTCCTCCACCGGGCCGAGATCGGACGTCGTATCGGGCGGTCCGGGCCGGGGTCGGGTCACTATAGCAGCGGCCCATTCGGCGGGGCAACGGATTCAGGACGATCGCCTCCGTCCCCGCTCCCAATGCCGCCCGCCGCCGCCCAATGCCGCCGCTCCGACTCGCCAAGGATGCCCCGATGCCCGGATTGTTCCGCTGCGGCACGTCCGCGCCACCGGAACGCTTATGGGACCGAGGGGTGTGCCGCTGCGGCACGCATCGGCCAGTGGAGGGCAATCGAGCCAGGGAAACGGTCGATCCGATGGCCGAGATGTGACGCTCCCGCACGAAGCCGCCGAGCGGCGACCGCCGGACGACCTCTCCGTGGCCGATGCGTGCCTGAGCGGCACATCTGCCGGCTCCCTGAGCCGCGTAACGAGTTTGACTGCCCACCGAGCCATCGGTAGAATCGCGAACCAGAGCGAGACGGGCCACTCGATCGTGCGCGCAGGCTGGCGGAACGCCAGCCGTTCGTGTGTTTGATGGGCCGAATCGCGAACGCTGAACGAGGAACGGCACGCACCAATGAAGAGGACGTATCAGCCCAAGAAGCGCGCGCGCAAGCGTGAGCATGGCTTCATGGCCCGGATGGCCACGAAGGGCGGACGCCGCGTGCTCGCTCGTCGTAGGGCCAAGGGGCGCAAGCGGCTCTCCGCCTGATCGCCGACCGGCCACGAGGATGCCTGCGCTGCCGATGCTTCGGCGCCGGGCCGACTTCGAGGCGATCGGCCGTCACGGAACTGCGCGTTCGACCCCGCTTCTTGTCCTCCGCTGGATGAGGACCGATCGGGCCGAGACGCGCGTCGGGCTGTCGACGCCACGGATGCTCGGAGGGGCCGTTCGGCGGAACCAGGTGCGGCGCAGGCTGCGCGCGCTGATGCGCGATCGGATGGAGACGATCGGCCCCGGCTGGGACCTCCTCCTGATCGCGAGGCCGGCGGCCGGCGACGCAAGCCAGGTCGAGCTTGGAGCAGCGTTGGACGCGCTCCTGGCGCGATCGGAGATCGGTAGATGAAGAGAATCGGCCGGAATATCGGACTGGGACTGATCATCGCGTACCAGAAGCTCACCGCGTGGATGCCACCGAGCTGTCGCTACTCACCGACCTGCTCGGCATATACCTACCAGGCCATCGAGCGCCATGGGCTGCTGCGCGGCTCGTGGATGGGCGCGAAGCGCATCGGTCGCTGCAACCCCCTTCACCCGGGTGGATATGACCCGGTCAGCTGAGCGAGTGGAGCGATCTTGAGCCCGATCATCGGCGCCGGATTCCTGGGGATCGAGCACTTCACCCCGCCCTGGGACGTCTTCTTCCTGCCGCTCTTCAACCTGCTCGTCTTCCTCTACAACATCCCGTTCTTCGACTTCGCGTTGGCGATCGTCGTCTTCACGCTCGTCATCCGTACCGTGCTTGCTCCGCTCTTCGTGCGCCAGATCCGCTCGCAGAAGGAGATGCAGCGGATGCAGCCCCTCATCAGGGAGGTGCAGCGCAAGCACAAGGGCAACCGGCAGAAGACCTCCGA
>JBOGSW010000096.1:0-11063 GCA_050695815.1 Candidatus Limnocylindria bacterium
GCCTGGTCCTCGGCCATCATGGCCAGCAGCTCGTCGCGGAGGGCTTGGTTGAGCGCTTCCGCCAGGGCATGCGACGGTGCGACCGACGGCGCGACCGATGGGGCGGCTATCGAGGCCGGCGCGACCGATGCGGATGGCGCAGCACTCGCCGACGGCTGGGCGGCGCACGCTCCCAGCAGCAACGCGAGCAGCGGCAGCGCGGGCCTGGTGCGGTTCATCGGCTCACCGTACGGCATCTGGTGATGCGGGTTCCAGAGCACCTGCCTATTCGTAACAGGACTGGTTACAAATGGCTAATGTCCGCATGCGGCAGCCGGTAGAAGCACGCGACGGCACCCCGCGAGAAGCCGTGGATGACGCGCTGGTGCCAGATGCCAACCACAGCGACCTTAGCGAGGTGCACCCCCAACTTCTCCCTCCGGTCTGAGCGTGCGGTTCGGGAGAACCTTCCCAAAATGGTCGACTGGTTGGTGCCTGGCACGGATGCGCCGCCGCCATCTGGCCTAAGGTCGCTGTGGTTGGTAAGCGGCGCCCCGTCACTCCCTGCGGCAGAGGAGGGCGGCCGGCGCGTTCGGCGGCCGCGTAGTGGTGCAAGCCGGACCAAGCGCCCCTCAGGTGGGTCGTTGTGCGACCAGGGTCAGGATCTCGTCCCCGTAGGTCGCGACCTTGCGTTGACCGATGCCGGCCACGCCGAGCAGCTCGACCTCGTCCGACGGCCGCTGCACGGCGATGGCGGCGAGGGTCTTGTTGTCGGCCACAACGTAGGCGGGCACGCCATCGGTTCGGGCTCGCTCGCGGCGCCATTCGATGAGCCGCTGGAGGAGTGGCTCGTCAGCTGCCGACAGGTCGAAGGAGGCAGGGCCGTCGGAGCGCGCGCGCGGGCGGGGGCGTGCCACGGCGCCCGGTCGCAGTTCGGTGATGAAGCGCGACGGCCGCGCCCTCGAATCGAGCGCCCACGACAGGACCAGTTGCCGGCGCGCCCGGGTGATGCCGACGTACAGCAGCCGCCGCTCCTCGGCGAGCGCGTCGGGGTCGGAGGTCGCCTGGCGGATCGGCAGCGTGCCGTCCTCCAGCCCGGGCAGGAAGACGGCGTCCCACTCCAGGCCCTTGGCGCGATGGAGGGTCGAGAGGGTGACGCCCTCGCCGGCGGCATCGGCCTCGGCATCGTCGCGACGCGCGAGCTCGACGAGGAAGTCGGGGACCGTGGCCTCGGGCCGCTCCGCCTCGAGCGCGCGGGCAATCGCGAGCAGCGTGGTCAGCGCCGCGTGCCGGTCGCGCGCCTCCGGCCCCGATCCGGCCGGTCCCGACTCCTCGAAGCCGAGCTCCTTGCCCCATGCCTTGACCACGATCGTGGACAGGCTCCCGGTCGCATCGGTCTTGAGGGCGGAGCGGGCGGCACGGACATCCGGCCGGGCGAAGAAGCGGACGCCGCGCACGGTGAACGGGATGCCCGCGCCGGTGAGCGCGGCCTCGTACGGCACGAGCTGGGCGTTCGTGCGGACCATGATGGCGATCTCGGTCGCGGCCACGCCATCGGCCATGAGCGCGCGAATCGCTACGACGACCGCGGCAACCTCGTGCTCGTCATTGGCATAGGGGACCAGCTCCGGCATCGGTCCGTCGGTCCCGGATGAGCGCAGCTCGCGACCGGGAATGAGGCGGTTGGCGAGCTCGAGCACCTGCGGCGAGCTGCGGTAGTTCTGGCTCAGGCGGACGACGCGGGCACCGGCGTATCGGTCTTCAAAGCTGGTCAGGTAGTCGCTGCTGGCGCCTGTGAAGGTGTAGATCGTCTGGTCGGGGTCTCCGACCACGCACAGGTCGCGCCGATCGCCCAGCCACTGCCGCAGCAGATCCTCCTGGAGCCGATTCGTGTCCTGGTACTCGTCCACGCTGAACCACGCGTACCGCCGATGCACGAGCGCAAGCGCCTCGGCATCAGTCTCGTACAGCTCGACCGCCAGCGTCAGCATGTCCTCGAAGTCGATCCGGTTCGTTCTCGCCTTCGTCGCCTCGTAGTTGCGCCAGAGGCGGGCGAAGACGTCCTCCGGGAGCGGTGGGTCGCGTTCGGGCTCGTAGGTCTCAGGGCGCATGCGGCGCACCTTGGCCCACTCGATCTCATCGGCGATGTCCCTGGCGGGCGTGAACCGATAGCCGCCCGGCAGGCTTCTCGCCAATGGACCGATGATCCGCAGCTTCGTGTCGAGCACCTCGGGCAGGTCGCGGCCATGGATCTGCGGCCAGTAGTACGCCAGCTGGCGACGGGCGGCGGCATGGAAGGTGGATGCCTGCACCAGCGGCAGGCCGAGCCCTCGCAGCCGATGCTTCATCTCGGCGGCCGCCTTCTCGGTGAAGGTCACGACCAGGACGCGTTTCGGGTCGACGGCTTGCGTGGCGACCGCGTATGCGACGCGGTGGCTGATGACGCGGGTCTTGCCGGTCCCGGCGCCGGCCAGGATCACGACCGGGCCGCTCGTGGCGGTTGCGGCCTCGCGCTGCTCGGGGTTCAGGCCGGCCAGGATGGCCTCGGGATTCATGGATTGCGATGGTAGCGGGTGGCCGGTTACCGCCAGCTTACTCGTCCGATTCCGCGCTTCGGGGCCGCGGATTGGCCCCGCCGTTGCCAGATGCCAACCACAGCGACCTTAGGGGAACTCGCCCCGGCTGCACGCTCCGGTCTGAGCGTGCGGATCGGAGAAGCTGTTGCCAAAAGGGACGGCTGGTTGGCGCCTGGTAGCGAATCCCGCCGCCATCTCACCTAAGGTCGCTGTGGTTGGTAAGTGGCGGCAGAGGCGGTAGGAAGCGGCGGGCGGCAGCGCCGGGGCCATCACTCCCTGCGGCGGAAATTGAGCACGGCGATGCCAAGCATGACCGCCCCGAAGGCGAGCAGGATGAGGGCCTCGACGCCGATCGGCAGCGTCCAGCCGAAGATCGTCAGCCCGAGTGCATCGGCTCCTCCGGGAATGGAAGCGCCGAGCATGATGCGACGCAAGGGGTCCATGCCGTAGGTGACCGGATCCAGGCGCGTGAGCACCGTCATCCAGTCCGGCAGGCCGCTCAACGGGAAGAGCGAGCCGGACAGGAAGAACATGGGCATCACCAGGAAGTTCATGACCATCTGGAAGCCCTGCATCGACTTCATGCGCGAGGCCAGCGCCACGCCGAGCGACGACAGCGCGAAGGCGAGCACGAACACGAACGGGATGAGCAGCAGGACCGATGCGATCGTCAGCTCGATCCCGATGAGCGGTGCCAGGATGAGCAGGATGAAGCCCTGGATCATGGCCTGGGTGGCGCCGCCCAACGCCTTGCCGATGGCGACCGCCGAGCGGTCGATGGGCGCCACCAGGACCTCCTTGAGGAAGCCGAACTCGCGATCCCAGACGATCGACATGGCGCCGAAGACGGCGGAGAACAGGACCGCCATGCCCAGCACGCCCGGGAAGACGAACTGGGCGTAGCTCGTGTCGCCCGCGCCGAAGCTGCCGCCAAGTGATGAGCCGAGGCCCGCGCCGAAGACGACGAGGAACAGGATCGGCTGCGCCAGCGAGGCGACGATCCGCGTACGGTCGCGCCAGAAGCGCAGGACGTCGCGGTACCAGATGATGTAGATGCCGCGCAACGTGGCGCCGAGGCCGGACGACGTTCGGCGCCGGGCCGTCGCCTGGACGGCCGTGGTGGGTGTCGTGGTGCTCAATGTCGGCCTCCCCAGGCGCGTCCGAACAGCTTCATCGGGTTGACGGCGGCCTCGTCGCGGATGGCGTGGCCGGTCAGCTTCAGGAAGACGTCGTCCAGGCTCGGTCGCCGGAACGAGACCGAGGTGACCGGCACGTCCGACTCGCGCACCAGGCGGGGCACGAAGGCGGCGGCGTCCGGAACCTCGATGCGTAGCGAGTCGGCGTCGACCATCGGTTCCAGCTCGAAGCGCTGCGTGATCTCCGCGGCAGCGGCCACGTTGTCGCCGGTCGCGATCGTCACGACGTCGCCGCCAACGAGCGACTTGAGCTCGGTGGGCGTGCCGAGTGCCACGATCCGGCCGTCGTCGATGACGGCGATCCGGTCGCACTCCTCCGCCTCGTCCATGTAATGGGTGGTCATGAACAGCGTCACGCCGGCCGCCTGCCGCAGCTCGCGCAGGTACGTCCAGATGTGGCGCCGCGTCTGCGGATCGAGCCCGATCGTCGGCTCGTCGAGGAAGAGCACCTCCGGCGTGTGGAGCATGCCGCGCGCGATCTCCAGGCGACGTCGCATGCCACCCGAGAAGGTCATCACGATCGAGCTCGCCCGGTCGGAGAGTTCGACCATCTCGAGGACCTCGGCGATTCGTGCGGCTCGCTCGCTGCCAGGGACCCCGTAGATGAAGGCGTGGAACTCCAGGTTCTCGCGTGCGGTCAGCTGCCCGTCGAGCGACGGATCCTGGAAGACGAGGCCGATGCTGGCGCGAACCTCATCGGGTTGCGTGTCGACGTCGAAGCCGGCGACCGTGGCACTGCCGTCCGTCGGACGCGCCAGGGTGCAGAGCATGTTGATCGTCGTCGACTTGCCGGCGCCGTTCGGGCCGAGGAAGCCGAAGATCTCGCCGCGCTCGACCTCGAGGTCGATTCCCTTGACCGCCTCGATCTCGCCGAAACGCTTCGTCAGCCCCTGGGCGGAGATGACCGATGCGGGCGCGGTCACGCTTCCGCCTCCCCGTCATCCTCGGCGAGGAGGGTGTACATCCGGCGACGGGCATCGACCAGGATCTCGCGCGCTGCGCGATTGGCCTCCGGTGAGCCCATCCGCTTGACCTGCACCGCTGCACCGATAAGGCCGACGGCCAGCTTGCGCACGTCGACCGCCTCGGCGGCGGCATCGGCGTCGAGCCAGGGATGGTGCGAGAGGGGACTCTCCTCGGCCGCGGCGCGGCCGGCATCGGTCAGGCGGTAGGTTCGGCGGCCGTCGACCTCTTCGCTGGTCAGCATGCCTTCGTCCTCGAGCAGCTGGAGGGTGGGGTAGATAGAGCCCGCGGACGGGCGCCAGCGGCCCGCGGTGCGCGTCTCGAGCTCCTGGATGACCTGGTAACCATGCATCGGCTGATCCCGCAGGACGGCCAGGATGGCGTGGCGGACATTGCCGCGGCGGACCGATGGGCCTCCGCGCCCGTGATTGAAGAAGCCCCGGATCCGCCCGGGACCACGGTCGTGTGAGTGGCGGCGGCCTCGCGGGCGCCGCGCAGTGTCGGATCTCATGGGATGGGTGTTACCTTGCTAGTTCGCGTGGCTTCACGATATATCGCGATGTGGCAGTAGTCAAGTGTGCGTTCCGCGCTTCGGAGCGTGGATGACGCGCCTTTTGCCGGGTGCCAACCACAGCGACCTTAGCCAAGGCTCGCCCCGACTGCTCTCTCCGGTCTGAGCGTGCGGATCGGGGAAACGCTGCCAAAAGAGTCGCCTGGTTGGTGCCTGGCAGCGAATCCCGCCGCCATCTCGCCTAAGGTCGCTGTGGTTGGTAGGCGGCGGCAGACGCGGAGATAGACGCGTAACGCGGCCGCGAACGGGCGAAAATACCCCGGTCGGCGGTACTACCTTCTTGCGCCACTGGCTCTCGATCGGACGCATGCTGGGAGCACCGCCAGCCTCGACCGCGGCCGGGCAGCTGCTCGCCCACCCAACTCGGCACGCGTCGCCGCCGGCGGATTGCACGGAGGGGAGCTCCCATGAGTACCCGAACTCCACGTCGCGCGGCCACCGGCCTGCTGGCGTCATTGATCCTGGTGGCCACCGGCATGATCGCGGCCCCGGCCACGGCTCTCGCGGCCACGGTCAGCCAGACGTTCCACCACCAGCTCGGCTTCGAGGCCGATGTCCCATTCGACCAGACAGAGAGTGACAGCTCGGAGGTCTGCCTGCCGTTCTGCGTCGAGGTCGCCTCGTACAGCGTGCACGCGGTCGGCACGGCACACGTGCGCGTGGCCCTCGGCGTGGACGTCACGTTCAGCTACGACACCGCAGACGTGCTGCCGGGCGGCAGCGTGCCGATCAGCGTCACCTACACGCCCACGGACGATGCCGGCAACGAGGTGAGCATCGACGTCGAGGCGGACACGCTCAGCTTCAACGGGTGCGTGGTCGCGGTGATCTGCGACGGAGGCACGCTCACCGACGTCACCCTGGCCCAGGGCTCGTCCAGCTTCGCCGCCCTGATGAGCGGTGACGCGCCCGTGAACGTTCCGCTCGACAGCGACACCATCATCCTGAGCACCATCACCGGCGAGATCGCCCGCGCCGAGCTTGCGGGCAGCCTGACGCTTGGTCCCGTCCCCAGTGGTGCGCTCCCCGGACTCGGCGGCGGCGCGGCGGTCGTCGGCGTGACCGGCGCGGAGCTGACCGCCCCGGTCATCGTTCCCGGCTTCGGCGTCACCGAGTGGCAGTCCGCCGGTCAGACGAACCAGGTCGACGTGACGCTGGGCGCGGATCCGACCGCAACCGTGTCCACCACCCTCTCGCCGGTCATGCACTGGCTGTCGGTTGCGGCGAATGCCGAGATCGGCGTCGATCTCTCCGATTTCCTCAACGTCTTCTTCGACGACTTCAGCATCGGCCTCTTCTCCGGAAGCATCGGCTCATTGCTGAGCGCCAACGGGGTGGACACGCTCGTCAGCGATCAGATCGCGGCGCTCATCGGCTTCGACCCGGGCGTCGGCGCGAACATCGCCGCCGGCAACCTGCCGTTCCCGCTTACCAGTCCCGACGTGGCGGTGGTGCCTCCGCTGCCAGCCCTGGGCGCCATCACGTTCAGCTTCGATCCCGACTCGGACGACGACGGCTTGACCGATGGCGAGGAGGCCATCCTCGGCACGGACCCGTTCGATCCCGACACCGATGACGACGGCTTGACCGATGGCGAGGAGGTCGAGGTCCACGGGACCGATCCGCTCGATCCCGACACCGATGACGACGGGCTTAACGACGGCGACGAGATCGCCCTTGGCACGGACCCGTTCGACCCGGACTCGGACGATGATGGATTGACCGATGGCGACGAGGTCAACGTGCACGGGACCGATCCGCTCGATCCCGACACCGATGACGACGGGCTGAACGACGGCACCGAGGTCGCCCTCGGCACCGATCCGCTCGATCCCGACACCGATGACGACGGGATCCCCGACGGCTCCGACTCCGAGTTCCTGCAGGCCGCCGTTGCGGGCCTCGACGATTCGGCGTTCAAGGGGAACGGCCACCGAACCGCGATCCTGGCGCAGCTCGACAACGTCGAGAAGCGCATCCTCCAGGGCAAGGTGGACCAGGCGCTCAAGGAGCTCGGCCATCTGCGTGACAAGATGGACGGATGCGGGACCGAACCCGACAACACGGACTGGATCGTGGACTGCACCGCGCAGGTCGAGATCCGGACCCTGCTGGACCTGCTGGTCGCCAACCTGTCGACCTGATGGTCGACTTCCTCGCGGCGGGGTGGGGCCTTCGGGCCCTGCCTCGCCGTACGCGGCTGGTCGGCCTTCTTTTCGGCCTCCTCGTCGGCCTCCTCGCCGCCTGCGGATCACCCGAGGGCTCGGCCGAAGGGTCGGCCGAGGTTCTGTCCGGCTCACCCGGGGACGGACTGATGGCGACGCCAGGGGGCGTGGTGATCGATCCCTCGGGTTCTGGTGATGCGGCCGGGGCTGCGCTGGGGCTCGACCGGATCGGCGACCTCGAGCTTCAGTCGACGTCGTACTCGGTGACTGATGCGCTCGAGGCGGAGGGCGGCGAGGAGCTCGCCCTCATGCTCGAATCGCTCGGGCTCGAGGCATCAGGCGTTGAGCTGGTGATTGCCGTCGATCCGGATGGAGCAGTGGGCATCAGCCACTGGCAGCTACCCGGGGCCGATGCCGGCGAGATCCTCTCGGCGTGGGAGGCGGCGGCCGACGGGAGTTGGCGGTCCGAGACGCTCGCCGGCGCTCCCGCCCTTGCCGGCGAGGGTCCCGACGGCGGCTCGGCGTGGGCAACGGCTCGCGACGGTGTCTTCCTCTACGTCACCACGGACGATCGGACCCTCGCCGAGGCCGCTGCTTCCGCGATCTCCGATCCCTAGTTGCCGAAGGCACGCCGCATGAGCCAGCCATGGATATCGGTGTTGGGCAGGACCATCTCCTCCACGACGTCGAAGCCGACGCGCTCGTACAGGAGGACGTTGCGTCCCGTTGCCGTCTCGAGGTAGGCGGGGATGCGGTCCGTGTCGCATCGGTCCAGGACTGGTCGCATGAGTGCCGTGCCGATGCCTTCACCTTGCCGCCCGGGATCTACGCCCAACGCGGACAGGTAGAAGTGCGGTTGCGGCACGTGACGATGGCGCCGCTCCTCGAGTGCCTGCAGGGCGTTCGACGCGGTCCGCAACCGTCGCCAGCCGGTCAGGCGAGCCATGGATGGAAGCAGCCGAAAGCCATCGGTGACCGATGGACTGGTGTGGCCCGGCGGATGCCACAGGGCCACGCCGGCATGGTCATCGGTCGTGTACGTGTGCACCAGGCTGGCCGATGAGTACCTGAGGATCCCGGCCCAGCCCGCGCGCATGCGCTCGTTACGCTCCGGCGTGTCCCCGGCGAGGTACGAGAAGTACGGGTCGTGCGCGAACGCCTTCGCGAGGATCGCGGCGAGCTCCGGGATCTCGCGCCTTGTCGCACGACGCACGCCGATGTCCGTCATGCGCCGTGCGTCATTCGCGAAGGTCGGGCTGGATGCGGCGGTTCGGCGGATCGGGCTCGGGACCGATCTCCACCAGCGCCCACCCCGGGAGGTCGCCCCTGGCGGCGTCGGCACTGAGGACGTTCACGACGCCGCGCACGAGCTTGCGGGCTCGCGCCCGCTCCTTCGGTGGAGCCTCCTCGACGAGCGCCTCGAGCCGCCGCTCGATCAGGCGCGCGGACACCGCTGGCATGAGCCCCTCTCGGTCCTTTCGGACCAGGTCCTCGGCACCATCAATGCCCTGGCGTTCCAGCGCGTGGATCTGGTTGCGCACGGCGGTCGCATCGGTCCTGGAGAGCTTGTCGATCCAGCTCGGCGGAGGCGGGGGAGGCGTCTCGGCCTTCTCCGTGGCGGCCCTGGCCTTCGATTTCGGGCGTTTCGGCGTGGGGCGAGGGCGCATCGGCTTCGAACGGGCGTCCGGGATCGCGTCGCGCACCGCCTTGAGCGTGGCGAACGGGCCGAGCACGAGCTCCTGGCCGAACTCGTTCGCCTGCTCGGTGTCGACCAGGAACCAGCCGGTGCCGGCCTCGCGCACCTCGAACCGATCGTCAGCGGTTCGATACGTCCCGGCCTGCTCGCGTTGAAGCTTGTCGGGGTCGGTGGTCGTTGCCTTGGCCTTCGGTTCTGCCTTCGGTTCTGCCTTGGCCTTCGCCTTCGCCATGGAGGTTGATTATGGCCACCCTTGTACGGCCGGTCCTCTCATCTACCACCGCTGTGGGTGGTATCCGGGTCAGGCGAAGGTCGTTCTCTCATCCACCACTCTGGTCGGTGCAGGGCGGGAGATCCCATCAACGCCCATGGTCAGTGATGGCCCGAGGCCCTCAACCGCTCTCGGTCGACGTGGATACCACCCATGACAGCGTTGTATGGACGAACCGATGGCGACGATCACTGGCTCAGCTCGGTGAGGATCTCGTCGGTGTGCTGGCCGAGGCGCGGGGGCGGGCGGCGGATGGGGGCGCGGACGCCGTCGACGCGCAGGGGACTCGGCGCCAGGCGCATGCCCCCTGTCTCTGCCACCCAGCCGTCGACGTGGGCCTCCTCGAGGGACGTGACCGATTCGCCCACGGAGCGCACGGGACCGGCCGGGACGTCGGCGTCGGTGAGCTCCTCGACCAGCTCGTCGCGGGGTCGGCGGGAGATGGCCCGACCAAGCCAGGCGGTGAGCTCGGCGTGATGGCGCAGCCGATCGGCATTGGTGGCGAAGCGTGCGTCCGCATCGGTCAGGTCGAGGGTTCGTAGGAGGCGGCCGAACTGGGCGTCGTTGCCGACCGCGACCACGATGTGCCCATCGGCCGTCGCGAACGGCTCGTACGGCGCGATGTTCGGGTGGAGGTTGCCGTGGCGCCCCGGCGCGACCCCGGTGGCGAGGTGATTTCCCAGCACGTTCACCAGTGCGGTGGTCCCGGACTCGATGAGGCTCACCTCGACGCTTCGAGCGCGCCCGCGTCCCACGAGCGCAGCGAGGGCGCCGACCGCCACCTCGAGGCCCGCCACCAGGTCGAGCATCGCCACCCCGACCTTGTGCGGCTCGCCATTCGGCTCGCCGGTGATCGACATGATGCCGGTCATCGCCTGGGCCAGCAGGTCATACGCCGGCCGGTTGCGCAGCGCCGGATCGTCGCCGGCGAAGCCGCCGACCGATGCCACCACCAGCCGATCGTTGAGCGCGGCCATTCGCTCGGCGTCCAGCCCCAGGCGCTGGGCGGTGGCCGGTCGGTAGTTGTGCACGAGCAGGTCCGCGCGTCGGGCAAGACCGTCAAGGGTGGCGCGTCCCGCATCGGTCTTGAGGTCGAGCACGATGCTGCGCTTGTTCCGATTGACCGATGTGAAATAGGCGCTGAGCCCGTCGGCGGGCGGTCCCCAGAAGGGCGGACCCCAGGTGCGGGTCTCGTCGCCGTCGGGCGGCTCGACCTTGATGACGTCGGCACCGAGGTCGGCGAGCAGCATGGTCGCGAATGGTCCGGCCAGCACGCGGCTGCAGTCCAGGACGCGAATTCCATCCAGGGGCAGCGGGGTCGCCATGCGTGGCAGTCTGACGCACCCGCAGTTGCGGGGGAGGGGGCCGGCGCGATCTATCGGCCGATTCTGTCACGAGGGTCCTGTTGGGCGTCGTGGAGCCGATCTATCGGTCAGGTGGCGGCGTGGGAGCGCGCATCAGGCACCTTCACGCCAGCCAGCCGTGGATAGATCGCGGATCCGCGACGTGGCGAGGGGCTCCTGCCAATCGGCGTCGATAGACCGGCGCCGGGGTCCGCGGTCGGGCGCGGCGAACCCTTGGCCGCCTGCGATCGTCAACACGCCGCTCCCTGATCAGGTAGCCGAGACCGGCGCGCTCAGATTTCA
>JBOGSW010000097.1:0-5755 GCA_050695815.1 Candidatus Limnocylindria bacterium
CCGCCGAGCCCGCCGAGCCCGAGGCCGCCGCCCAACCGGAGGCCGCCGCCCAGCCGGAGGCCACCGCCGATGCCGGCGCCCAGCCCGCCGAGCAGCAGGAGCAGTCGCAGGCCCCGACCGAGCCCGCCGCGGAGCCCGAGCCGGAGGCCGCAGCGGCCGAGCCAGGGGCCACGCCAGCGGAAACACCGGCAGCACCCTCGGGCGGTGGCAACGGCGCGGCGCGCATGACGCCGGCCGTGCGACGCCTCGTGCGCGAGCACGAGATCGACGTCTCGCAGCTTTCGGGCAGCGGCGCCGGGGGACGGATCACGCGCGACGACGTGATGGCCTTCATCGACAAGGGACCGCAGGCGGCAGCGCCTTCCCAACCGGCCGCCGAGGCGCCAGCCGCACCGGCACCGACCCCGGACGCAGCATCGGCCCAGCCTGCAGCATCGGCCCAGCCTGCAGCATCGGCCTCCCAGCCTGCAGCATCGGCCCAGCCCGCAACCCCGGCGCCGCGCCCGGCGCCGCCATCGGTCCCGGCTCCGTCAGGTGGCGATACCGAGCTGCCCCTCTCGCAGATGCGCAAGGGCATCGCGAAGAAGATGACCCAGGTCAGCCAGACCGTCCCTCACGCCTACACCGTGATCGAGGTCGACATGACCAACGTGGTGAAATGGCGCGAGGCCAACAACATGGCCTTCAAGGCGCGCGAGGGAGCCTCGCTCTCTTACGTCGCGGTGGTGGTCAAGGCCGTGACCGAGACGCTCCGCAAGCACCCGACCGTGAACAGCCAGTTCGCCGATGACAAGATCATCCTGAAGCAGGCCATGAACATCGGGATCGCGGTGGCCGTCGACAACGGCCTCATCGTGCCGGTTATCGCCAATGCCGATCAGCTCAGCATCAGCGGCGTCAACGCCCGCATCCGCGACATCTCGTCGCGAGCCCACGCCGGCAAGCTGCGCATCGACGAGCTGCAGGGCGGCACCTTCACGGTGAACAACACCGGCTGGTTCGGATCGGTCTCGTCGATGCCGATCATCAACGCCCCGGAGGTCGCCATCCTGTCGATGGAGGCGATCGTGAAGCGACCGCGGGTGATGGAGATCGACGGCTCCGACGTCATCGCCATCCGGCACATGATGAACATGACCTGCTCGTTCGATCACCGCGTGCTCGACGGCGCACAGGTCGGCTTCTTCCTCGCCGATATCCGCAAATTCCTCGAGGAGTGGGACGCCAACACCCCCCTCGGCTGATCGACGGCGCTCCCCGGCGGAGGGCTGGGACCGTTGGCCCTTTCGCCGGGTGAAGGTATCGGCCAAGATGCGCCCGAAATGCGGGTCCATCTTTGCCGCCTGTTGCACCCGATGAACCGTTTCGCCATCCAGGCGGCCTTTCCTGTCCGTTACCTTCGCCCGGTGAACCAGGGTTCGGCACCCACCTGTGCCGCTGCCTCGACGGCAGCTCGCTCATCGGCCGCGCCCCCCGGTCGCACCCTGCTTTGCACGGGGTGAAGGTACCGACCAAGCAGCGCCTCATTTTGGCGCCGATCTGGGCTCATCTTGGCCGCTTGTTTCACGGCATGAAGCAGGCGGCCACCGAGACGGCCGGATCGGCCACTGCTTCGCCGATAGCTTCACCGGATGAAGCGTGGGGCGGTCGATCCGTACAATCATCGAACCGATGCCACGCACCGAGGCCGAGGCGCTGGACGCCGCCGACCCGCTCGCACCGCTGCTCGATCGGTTCGTCATCCCCAACCCTGATCGCATCTACCTCGACGGCAACTCGCTCGGGCGGCTTTCGATCGACGCCCGAGACGCGCTCGCGGCGATCACCGAGGACTGGGGCGAGCGCGCCGTCGAAGGTTGGAGGGATTGGATCGAGCTCCCGACGCGGGTGGGCGACCGGCTGGCACGGGTCGCGCTGGGCGCGCGGCCGGGCGAGGTCCTCGTCGCCGACTCGGTGACGGTGAACCTGTTCAAGCTCGTCCATGCGGCGGCCGACCACCGGGATGGCCCCATCGTCACCGACGCCGGAAACTTCCCGACCGACCGGTACGTGCTCGAGGGCGTGGCACGCCAGCGAGGGCGCGAGTACATCGAGGCCCCCTCCGTCGAGGCCGCGATCGAGGCGGCCGCGGGCGGCACGCTGTGCCTGGCGCACGTCGACTATCGGTCTGGAGTGCTGCTGGACATGGCGGCGATCACTTCCCAGACCGATGCGGCCGATGCGCTCCTCGTCTGGGACGTCAGCCATTCGGTGGGCGCCGTGGAGGTGGACCTCTCCGGGGCCGATCTCGCCGTCGGCTGCACGTACAAGTACCTCAACGCGGGGCCGGGCGCGCCCGCCTTCCTCTATGTGCGCAGCGACCTCAAGCCGGAGCTGCGATCGCCGATCCAGGGCTGGTTCGGACGACGCGATCAGTTCGGCATGGGCCGCGGCTACGATCCGGCTGACGGGATCGAGCGCTTCGCGGCCGGAACGCCGTCGATCTCCGGGCTTGCCGCCATCGACGCCGGCCTTGGCCTGATCGAGGAGTGCGGGATCGCGCGGATCGCGGCGAAGTCCAGAGCGCTCACTGAGCTGGCGGCCAGGCTGACGGAGGAGTGGCTCGAGCCGCTCGGATTCCGCCCCGGCTCACCGCCCGAGGCGCACCGCCGCGGCGCCCACCTGGCACTCCGCCACCACGACGCAGAGCTCATCTGCACAGGCCTGCTCGAACACGCCGGCGTGGTGACCGACTTCCGTCAGCCGGACATCCTGCGCCTTGGCTTCTCACCGATGACGACGCGATTCACCGACGTCTGGGATGGGCTCGATCGCCTGCGCTCGCTCGCCGCTGGCTTCGACCGCCGCGACTCGTAGCCTTCAGCCGGGCAGGTCGGCCATCTGGTCCTTGCGCCCCGCAGCCGGCGGATGGCGGGAATCCAGGCCAGTGCCCCTGCGGCCTGGAGCAGCACGAACCCGATGACGAGGAGGCCTGGCACGCCGACGAGCAGGCCGGGGATGGACCAGACATCGATGCTTCCCAACAGCCCCAGCGGCCCGAGGCTCACGCGAATTGCCCCGGTCTCGGCTCGTCGCGGCGGAACGAGTCGAACGTTCGATCTCGGTTCCTCACCCAGCGCGATTCCTCCTTCCCCTGCGGCGGAGGACTGCGGACCAGGCTGTCCGGCCGGCCCATCCTGGCTCGCCGACGCCGATGAGGCTGGCCGGGTCACCGCCGCATCGGATGCGTCCGGCGCCTCCGATGGCGACGCTTCCGAGGTCCGGGACGGCGGGGAGGGAGTCCGCGAGGCGGTGTCGCCGGGCCAGGCGGATGAGTCCGGCGTGGGCTCGGGGGCGACCGTCCCCGTCCGCTCGGGTGCCGGGGATGAGGACGCGCTCGCCGTCGGGTCGGGCGGCGGGGATGACGGTGGGCTCGCCGTGGGCCTCGGGGTCGGTGGCGGCGGATCGGGCGTGGGCGGTGGCGTTGCGGCGGCGATGGTCAGGGTCACCGTCGTCGTCGCCGACCACGCGATACCGTCCCAGACCTGATACTCGAACGTCGCGTTGCCCGAGAACCCGCCTCCCGGCGAGTAGGTGAACCCACCGTTCGAAGCCAGGTCGAGCGAGCCGCTCACCCCGCCGCCATTCTGCTTTGCCACGAGCACGTCACCGTCGGCATCGGTGTCATTTCCCAGGACGCCGGGTGCTGCGACCACCAGGGTCGTGCGGCCTGTCACGGCATACGCATCCGATCTCGCGACCGGGGTGGCGTTGGTCATCGTGATCGTGACGTCAGCGGGCGTGCTCAACAGGCCGCTCGGCCTGTAGCGGAATACGTCAGTCCCGACGTAGGCGGCATCGGGCGTGTAGGTGTAGCCGCCGTCCAAACGGAGGATCAGGTCACCATGCGACACGTCGGAGAGCAGGACCGCCGAGGTGCCACCCAAGAGACTGATATTCAGGTCGTTGCCAAGCACGCCGGGTGACGGGACGACCGCCGTCCGATCGTGCTTCACCGCCAGAGCGTCGGCGACTGCGACCCCGGCGATCGGGAGGGCGGCGGCCGGCCGTGCCGCGGGGCCCAGCAGCAGCGCCAGGGCGACGAGGGCGCCGCTCCATCGGGCTCGCATGCTCATCCTCACGCCACCCTCAATGGCTGCCACACGTCGGATTGCTCGTTGGGGGCCGGCGCATCCGCATCGGTCTCGAGGCCGAGGATGAATGCCTCCACCAGCTCCGGCTCGAGCTGCGTGCCGGCCGCTTCGCGCAGCCGCCGCATCGCCTCGTCAACGCCCAGCGCCTTGCGATACGGACGTGTCGTGGTCATGGCGCTGTATGCGTCGGCAACGGCGATGATCCGCGCGATGAGCGGGATCTTCTCGCCCTTCAGCCCGGCAAGGTAGCCGCTTCCGTCCCAGCGCTCATGATGGTGGCGGATGCCGTCCCGAATCTCGTCGAGCTCGGGCAGGTCGCGCACGATGGCGTCTCCGAGCGCCACGTGCTGGTTGAAGACCCGGGCCTCCGCATCGCTCAGCTTCGATGGCTTGCGCAGCAGCGTGTCGGGGATGCCGATCTTCCCGATGTCGTGAAGCAGCCCCGCCAGCCGCACCGTCTCGAGCATGTCGTTGTGTCCGAGCTGACGGGCAAGGAAGACGGCGTAGCGAGCAACGTCCTCGGAGTGGCGCTTGGTATAGCGGTCCTTCGTGTCCACCGCCAGCACGAGACCCTGCAGGACGTCAAAGCTTCCCACCGGGCGCGACTCTTCGCCGATGCGGGCAACGGCGACTGCGTCCCCACCGCTCGCCTTCGCCTCGTTCAGCGCGACGGTCGCCTCCGCCAGGAGCGGCGTGACCGATGCGGCATGCAGTGGGAAGGTGGCGATGCCGGCGCTCACGCTCACCGGCAGCTCCTCGGACTCGCCGAACCGGACGCTCAGCGACCGCAGCGCCGACTGGAGCTCGCCGGTCGCGTCCTCCATGGACGAGGCCGTCACGCCCGCGCGCACGACCAGGAACTCGTCCGGTCCGTACCGCGCGGCATGGCCGCCCGCGCCCGCAGCCGCCGTCACCAGGTCGGCGACCCACAGGAGCACGGCATCGCCCGCATCGTGGCCGTGGGTGTCGTTGAAAAGCCGGAAGTTGTCGACGTCGATGAGCGCCACGCTGATCGGCTCCTGCGCCGAGCGGGCTGTCTCGAGCGTATCCGCGAGCAGGGCGACGATGGACCCGTGGTTGCGCATGCCGGTCAGGGCATCCCGGCGGGCAGCCTCGCCGAGCTGGCGCTGCTGGCGAACCAGGCGGGCGTGCGCGGCGCGGAAGACGAGCACCAGGATGGCGGCCAGGATGATGGCGGCCGCAAGCGTCACGATCACCACGTCGCGCCGAGCGGCATCGAGGCTGGCCATCAACCTGGAGGCATCGCGCTGGAACGCGATGACGCCCACGACGGTCCCGTCGGACGAGATGATGGGAAGGTGCTCCTCCAGGACCGATGCGTCACCGGTCTCGTCCAGGCTGGCAGTCGCCTCACCGGAGAGCGCGGCGGCGAGCTGCTCGGCGGACGGATCGATCCCCTCCGCGTCGCCGGTGGTGACGACGACGTCGCCGCGCCGGTCGCGCAGCTCGATGCCACGGATCTCGTCGGTGACCGCCAGGCCGTCGAGCTTGTCGCGCAGCTCGGCGATTCGCGCCGCGTCCGGCCCGGTCAGATCGAGATCGTCCGCCGTGATGTTGCCATTCACGAACAGCTCGACCAGGGATCGATCACGCGCCACCAC
>JBOGSW010000098.1:0-2222 GCA_050695815.1 Candidatus Limnocylindria bacterium
AGGGCACCAGCAACCAGGGCGAGGTGCACGAGGCCATGAACTTCGCCGGCGTGCACAGGCTGCCGGTCATCTTCGTGTGCGAGAACAACGGCTACGCCATCAGCGTCCCGCTCGACCGGCAGGTGGCCGGCGGCTCGGTCGCGGCACGGGCGGCCGGCTACGGCATGCCGGGCGTGGTGGTCGACGGGGGCGACGTGCTGGCCTGCTATGCGGCGACCAGGGAGGCGCACGAGCGCGCGGTGCGCGGCGATGGACCGACCCTGATCGAGGCCAATGTCGTTCGGCTCACGTCGCACTCCTCCGACGACGACCAGCGCCGCTACCGCGATCCGGCGGAGGTCGAGCAGCTCAAGGAGCGCGACCCGATCCCGATGTTCGCCAACGAGCTGCGCGCTGCCGGCATCCTGACCGATGAGCTCGACGAGCAGCTCCGTGCCGAGATCAAGGCCGAGGTGAACGAGGCCAACAAGCGGGCCGAGGCTCGCTCCGAGCCGACCACCGACGACGCCCACGAGCGCGTCTACGCGGAGCCGATCCCCGGTGGCGGCACCGCCACCCCCCTCGCGCCGATCGGCGAGGGCCACTGACATGGCCGAGCTGAACATCCTCGAGGCGATTCGCCTCGCCATGGACGAGGAGATGGAGCGCGACGATCGCGTCATGGTCCTGGGCGAGGACGTCGGCAAGAAGGGCGGCGTCTTTGGCGCCACGGAGGGGCTGTGGGCGAAGTACGGCGACCGACGGGTCCTGGACACGCCGCTCACCGAGGGAATGATCGCCGGCGCGGCGATGGGTGCCGCGGTGTACGGCATGCGACCGGTGGCGGAGATCCAGTTTGCCGACTTCGTCTATCCCGCCTTCAACCAGATCGTGTCCGAGATCAGCCGCATCCATTACCGATCCAACGGCACCTTCACGGCGCCGATGGTGATCCGCATGCCGTACGGCGGCGGCGTCCACGGCGCGCTGTACCACTCGCAGTCGAACGAGGCCTACTTCACGCACACGGTGGGACTCAAGGTGGTCGCTCCGGGCACGCCGGCCGACGCGAAGGGCCTCCTGAAGGCCTCGATCCGCGACCCGGACCCGGTCATGTTCTTCGAGCACAAGAAGACGTACCGCCTCTTCAAGGCCGAGGCGCCCGACGGCGACACGGTCGTCCCGATCGGCAAGGCCTCGGTCGCACGCCACGGGAAGCACGTGTCGATCTTCTGCTACGGCTTCATGCGCACCTGCGCGTTGGAGGCGGCCGAGACGCTGGCCCGCGAGGACGGCATCGAGGCCGAGGTGGTCGACCTGCGCACGCTGCGGCCGCTCGACCTGGAGACGGTACTCGGGTCGGTTCGCAAGACCGGCAAGGCACTGGTCGTGCACGAGGCCAACCGATTCGGTGGCTTCGGTGCCGAGATCGCCGCCGAGATCGGCGAGAAGGGCTTCGAGCACCTGGACGGCCCGGTCACGCGCCTCGCCGGCCCGGACGTGCCGAGCGTGCCGTACCACCACGCGCTCGAGGAGTGGTTCATGATCGGTCCTGCGCGCATCGTCGACGCGGCCCGAAAGCTCGCGGCGTACTGAGCCGATGCTGGTGCCAATGCCGCGCGGGACGTGTGGCAATCGACCTCGTTCGCCCCGCGAACCGTCCGAAATCACGTGAGGTGACCATTGTGCGTGCCCGCGACGCCCATTCGGCCGGAATCGGGGCTCGAACGGTCCGGATTCACGTGGAGCGTGAATCCGGTCGGTTCCAGGGATCGGCGGCACGCACAACGCACGCCTCATGTGAATCTGGACGGTTCGCAGCGGCAGTGGCGCGCGTCGGCCACAATGAGATCCCGCAACACCACCGCGGCACCGCCGCACTCATGACCACGCAGGGGAGCCGCTGACATGGCAACGACGATCAAGATGCCCCAGCTGGGCGAATCGGTCACCGAAGGCACCATCGAGCGCTGGCTGGTCGCCGAAGGCGACACCGTCGAGCAGTACGACCCGCTCTTCGAGGTCGTGACCGACAAGGTCAACGCCGAGGTGCCCGCCGAGATCGCGGGCAAGATCACGAAGATCCTGATCCCCGACGGCGAGACGGTCGCCGTGGGCACGCCCGTGGCGGAGATCGATGCCGACGGTGCCGGCGCAGCCGAGGAGGCCGCGCAGCCGGCTGAGCCGGCAGCCGAGGCGCCCGCGCCCGCCGAGCCCGAGGCCGCCGCCGAGCCCGCCGAGCC
>JBOGSW010000099.1:0-2791 GCA_050695815.1 Candidatus Limnocylindria bacterium
GCGTGGAATCGATGGCCGCCGCGCCCGCTCCGGCTTCGGCTCCGGCCACCGCCGCGGTGCCTGTGGCCGCGGCACCAGCTCCCCGGCCGCGCCCGACGTCAGCCGAGCCGGAGATGGAGAAGCGGGCGGCCGAGCAGCCGCCGGTGGAGCGCGCCGTGTCCCCACCGCCACCACCCGGCGCCGCCGTCGCCTCGGACGATGTCGCCAGCCTGCGCGGGCGCTGGGCCGAGGTCATCGAGCGCGCGAACCCGGTGATCAAGCCGCTGCTCAAGGAGTGCCGCCCGATCGCCCGCGACGGCGCGCGCCTGACCCTCGCGTTTCCGGAGGGGCGCGACTTCATGCGCTCGCGCATCGCGCAGCGCGCAGGATCGATCGAGACGCTCCTGACCGACATGTTCGGCGGCCCCTTCGCGATCGAATGCGTGGCCAGCAACGTCGAGCTCGAGCCACTCACCGTGGAGCAGGCGATCGGTGCGTCGGACGAGGACACCGATGCCCAGGCCCTGCTCGACGGCGTACTGAAGATCACAGGCGGCGAGCTGGTCGACGTGCCCGAGGTGCGCTGACCGATGCCATGCCCGGAACCGACCCGTACTGAGGACAACACGTGAACATCGGCCAGATCGCGAAGATGGCGCAGCAGATGCAGGCGCAGATGGCGCAGGCGCAGGCGGAGCTCAAGGAGACGACCCTCGAGGCCACCGCCGGCGGTGGTGCCGTCCGTGTTGTGATCACCGGCGCGCAGGAGGTGCGCAGCGTCGAGATCGACCCGTCAGCCATCGATCCGGACGAGGTCGAGATGCTCCAGGACCTCGTCATGACGGCCATCAACGAGGCCATCTCGCGCAGCAAGGAGATCGAGCGGGAGCGGATGGCCGGCATCGCGGGTGGCATGGGGCTGCCGGGCATGCCCGGCCTCCCGGGCTTCGGCTGAGCCGATGATGGCCGGGCTGATCGCCCCGGTCGCCCGCCTCATCGAGGAGTTCAGCAAGCTCCCCGGCATCGGGACGAAGACCGCGCAGCGCCTCACCTACCACGTTCTCCGCGCCTCCACCGACGATGCGCGTGCGCTGGCCGCCGCCCTCGTCGCGATCAAGGAGGAGGTCGACTACTGCAGCGTGTGCTGCAACATCACCGATGCCGGCGTCGAACCCTGCGACATCTGCGCCGATCCGCGCCGCGACGCCGCTCGCATCTGCGTGGTCGAGGAGCCGCTCGACGTCCTCGCCATCGAACGCACCGGCGAATTCCGAGGCCGCTACCACGTGCTGCACGGGGCGATCAGCCCGATCGACGGCATCGGTCCGGAGCGCCTGCGCACGCGCGAGCTCGTCGCCCGCGTCGCGGAGGGCGGGGTGGAGGAGGTGATCCTCGCCACCAACCCGAACCTCGAGGGCGAGGCGACGGCCATGTACCTCGCCGACATCCTGGCCCAGCACGTCCCCACGGTCACACGCATCGCGCGCGGGCTGCCCGTGGGAGGGGACCTCGAGTACGCCGATGACGTCACGCTCATCCGCTCTCTCCAGGGCCGCCGGGTGATCGACCACGCCTGACGCCCCCTCTGTGGGTGGCCTCGGTGCATCGCCCCGCTCCTCGCCGCGCCGCGCCGCCTCCTCTCGACATCTGAGCGCTCAGCGGCTCCCTACGTCAGCGATGGTCGCCGGCGTCGGGCTGGGACCCGCCCCACGCGTGACATGCGGGCGGCCTGGGGCCTCATAAGTCATCCGTGCTGGTCCAGTCGCTGCGTAAGGGTCGCGCTGCCGCCCATATGTCAGCCCGATCGCGCCGCATCGGGCGCCCCGCCACCGGCTACGCAGCTCGCCGCCTTCTCTCGACATATGAACGCTCTGCGGCTCCTTACGTGAGCGAAGGTCGCCGGCGTCGGGCTGGGACCCGCGCCATGCGTGACATGCGGGTCGCTCCGGGCCCATTAGTCACGCGTGGTGGTCGGGACGCTTACGTAAGGGTCGCGATGCCGCCCATATGTCGGGCCCAACCCGTCCGGGACGCCCTCGATCGGCCCGATCGCGCAGCATCGGTCCACCGTACCGCCGGCCACGCGTCGCGATATCGGCCTCTCTTGCTTGACGGCCCAGTGGGCCTGATCTATAGTCCACTTTCGCGCCGGCAGACCGCCGGCCGATGTGCCGCGAACGGCGATCCGACCCGGATCGTGCAGCGTGACCCATCGCGAGTCCACCTCAAAGGAGGCCTCGAATCGAACGAAGCTGAGCGATTGGCACGCGCCGATGGGCTTGGCGGCTTACCAGCTGAAGAGTGACAGGAATCCACACGAGTCAGCGGGACAACGTCGAACTCTTAACCGGTGGAGCAGCCCGAAGGAGGAAACCCGACGAGGGAGACCCCTGGGGGCACAACCACTGGTTTCGTTTTGTACGGAGAGTTTGATCCTGGCTCAGGACAAACGCTGGCGGGGTGCATGAGACATGCAAGTCGAACGAGGTGCCACCGGGCTTGCTCGGTGAACACCTAGTGGCGGACGGCTGAGTAACGCGTAGGTGACCTGCCCGGAAGTGGGGAATAACTGCCCGAAAGGGTGGCTAATACCGCATGTGGTCGGCGATTCGTTTCGCCGTCCAAAGGAGCAATCCGCTTCCGGAGGGGCCTGCGTCCGATTAGCTAGTTGGTGAGGTAACGGCCCACCAAGGCGACGATCGGTAGCTGGTCTGAGAGGATGATCAGCCAGACTGGGACTGAGAACGGCCCAGACTCCTACGGGAGGCAGCAGTCGGGAATTTTGCCCAATGGACGAAAGTCTGAGGCAGCA
>JBOGSW010000100.1:0-5252 GCA_050695815.1 Candidatus Limnocylindria bacterium
GATCTCGTCGCCACGCAGGCCACGTGCGCCGGCCTTGCCGTTCCACGCCTCGACAACGTCCAGGAGGCCCGTCGCCACGCCCTCGCCGAGCCCGAGGCGCACGGCAGTCTGTCGCCCGACCTCGCACGTCGCGGTCGCGAAGCGCCGGCCGAAGTCGCTGCCGCGGACGACCGCGTAGACCGCGCCGCGAACGCGCTCGCCGACGGGCCGTCCCGCGGTCGCGCCGCGGATGAATGCGAATGCGTCCGCCGGCCGGTTGGGGTCCACGGGTGCGATGACGGCGTTGACGACCATCTCGTCGCCGTAGACCGCCGCGGTTTCGTGGGCGAAACCGGTGCAGCCGATGTGCTCCAGCAGCCCGGTCCAGTACACATCGGCCACCTCGCGCTCATCGAGACCGAGACGGCGAGCGAGCGCCGTGGCGATGACGCAGCGGCGCATCGCCTCCTCCGGCGGCTGGGCGAAGCCCAGGTCGCTGACCAGCGACAGGCCGGCGAGCAGGTCCGCGAGGCGAAGCGAAGAACCCATCGGCGCCTCATTGTCGCGCTACGACAGGTCCTTGTCCTCCATCTCCCAGGCGTGGTCGAGCACGTGGAAGGCCGTGTGGCGCAGCAGCAGGGCGATCGTCCAGTTGCGACCACGCGCCATGCGTCCCTCGGCGTTGTAGGTTCGGAGCGCGGCGACGTACTCCTCGCGGTGGGACCGGAGCCCCTCCGGCTTCGGCGGAACGACGGGATCCACCACAACGCCGACCTTCCTCACCAGGTCGGCCCGTTCCCAGCCCAGGGCGTGGCGGATGATCTCGTCGCGATTGCGACCGCCGCCGCGCGGCCCCTTGCGCATCTCGGGCGAGACGCGGGCGGCGACTTCGTCGAAGTGGCGCCACACCGCCTGGAGCAGAGCGAGCTTCCGTTCGAGCTCGTCCTCGGGCATCGGTCCCTGCTCGAACGACGAAGGGGCGAAGGAGATGCCCCAGAAGTCTGTCGATCCGACGCCGACATGGTCCTCGACGATCTCCACGTCGCCGGCGGCGTCGAACTCCGATTCAAGCGCGGCCAGGCGGGCGATCGGTCGGTATCGGTCCCGATACGCCTCGAAGGTCTCGAGCGCCCCCGCCGGCGTCTTCGCGCCGCGGCTCCAGCCCGGCCAGTCGATGGCGAAGGCGGCAGTCTTCTTGTCTTTCGGTCCGTGCTGGATGACGGTGCGGATGGACATGCGGTCAGGATACCTCTCGAACCTGACACTCTCTGTCAAGATTGCGAGCTGGGCGCGCCAGGTTTACCCTGCCGCCGAACGCGTGCGTACGGCATCACGGGTTGGCCTCCAGGCTGATCGTCCAGCTCCGCCTTGGCGGGCTGGGAGGCTCGAGCTCCACCGGCCACCGTGCCGCCAGTATCTCGGCGACTTCCACGGGATCTTCGGGCTCGCGAGCGGACTCCAGCAGGTGTCGCGCCGCAGCTCCACGCATCCGCTTTGCGACGACGTCGCCGACGCGCCGGCCGCCGGCGGTCGATTGCCGAATGCGGATGATGATCGTTTGGTCGTCCAGGCCCGTCGGTCGGCCGACCGCCTGGTAGCTGGGTGAGCGGAGATCCAGGACCGGCCCAGCCGCATCGGCTGCCTCGGCGAGAATCGCCGGGAGGACGCTCCGCCACATCGGCTCCAGCCGGTCCAGGCCCACGAGCCGCGCGCAGACATGGAGACGATAGGGCGGAATCCGATCGCGAGGGCGCAGCGCACCCCAGAGCGCCGACACGATGATCAGCCGGTCCGCCGCACGTTGGTCGGCCACTGCTGACCACGACATCGGGTCGAGACCCTCGTAGAGCGGGCCGGCGTAGAGATGCGGCGCCAGCCTCGTCGGCAGCTCGCGAATGCGCAGGTTGCGCGCCACATCACCCGCACGTCTCGGTCCTGCGAGGAGGCGTCGGAGCGCGTCCGGCCGGCGGCTGGTGGCGACCAGCGCGTCGAGCACGCGCGTCCGCGTCGGCCCAAGCGCCGGGAAGGAGAGGCGGTCGAGCTTCAGCACAGTGCCGGCTTCGGGCGGTGGTCGCTTCGTCTCCGACGGCGGCAGGATGATCAGCACTGTCGGACACGGTACGCCCGCCACGGTCGCCGGTGACAGGCGACAGCGGACATATGTGCGCCATTCGAGGCGTTCGGTCGGGGAGAGCGGGTGCTTGCACGACATCCGGCCCTCCTGATGAGCGTATGTCACCCCCAACGGCGAAGATGCAGCCTACAGCGGTCGATCGCCTACGGAAGGTGCCGCCACCTGCTCATATGTCGGGTGAGCGTCGGCTGTCGGGGATAGCGGGTGCCTGCCCCTGCTGGTCCGCGGCATGCGCAATGCCGCTCGCCCATCGAAGCGTCGAGACACAAGCTGGCGGGAACGGATGCCACCATTGCACCGATGAGAAATGCCTGCGGCATCGGTCTAGAATGCACGAGCCCATGAGCAGCCAGCAGTCCCTCGTCCATGCCCGCGGCCTGACCAAGCGCTATGCGAACGGCTTCACCGCCGTCGATGGCGTCGACTTCGACGTGTTCCCGGGCCGTGCATTCGGCTTCCTGGGACCGAACGGCGCGGGCAAGACGAGCACGATGCGAATGATCGCATGCTCGAGCCCGGTGACCGAGGGCGACCTCAGCGTGATCGGCATGGATCCGCGCACGCAGGCACGCCAGATCAAGTCGAAGCTGGGCGTGGTTCCGCAGATCGACAATCTCGACACCGAGCTGACGGTCCGCGAGAACCTGGAGATGTACGCGCGCTACTTCGACATCCCCAACGACGTGGCCAACAAGCGCGCCGATGAGCTCCTCGAGTTCGTGCAGCTCGACGAGCGCGCCAAGGATCAGGTCGAGCCGCTCTCGGGCGGCATGAAGCGCCGGCTGACGATCGCGCGCGCCCTCATCAACGATCCGGAGCTCGTCATCCTGGACGAGCCGACCACCGGGCTCGACCCGCAGGCCCGGCACCTGCTCTGGGAGCGGCTCTACCAGCTCAAGCGCCGCGGCGCGACGCTCATCATCACGACCCACTACATGGACGAGGCGGAGCAGCTGTGTGACCACCTCGTGGTGATGGACAAGGCCAAGATCGTGGCGGAGGGCTCGCCACGGCAGCTCATCGACGAGCATTCCACCAAGGAGGTGCTCGAGCTGCGCCTGACCGATTCCGTGCGCGACAACGTGAACGGCCAGCTCGACGGCCTGGCGGATCGAGTCGAGGAGCTCCCGGATCGGCTCCTGCTCTATACGGCCGATGGTGAGCGCACCCTGGAGCAGGTCAACCTGCGCAAGATCCCGATCGAGAGCGCGCTCGTGCGCCGATCCAGCCTCGAGGACGTCTTCCTGCGCCTGACCGGCCGCTCGCTGGTCGAGTAGGGCTCGCCCCGAAGGATGACCGTCATCGCCGCATCCGGTCGCGTCTGGCAGCGCAACTGGCTCGTCTATCGGCGCCTGTGGCATCGGTCACTGGCGTTCGGCTTCCTCCAGCCCGTGCTGTTCCTGACGGCCATGGGGCTGGGCATCGGCGCCCTCATCGGTACCGATGACCTGAGCGCCTTCGGCGGCGTGGAGTACATCCACTGGCTCGGCCCCGGGCTGCTGGCGGCCATGGCGATGCAGACTGCGACCTTCGAGTCGACCTACCCGATCATGAACAAGATCATGTGGGGCCGGAATTACGAGGCCATGCTCTCGACCCCGCTCGGCATCCGCAGCATCGTGGGCGGGGAGCTGGGATGGTCGGCCTTCCGGATCGGCACGCTGGCGACCGTCTTCCTGGTGGTCCTCTTCGGGTTCGGGATCGTGCGCACGCCGCTGGCGGTGCTGGCCATCCCGTTCGCCGTGCTCGTCGGGCTCGCGTTCAGCTCGTGCCTCATCGCGTTCACGGCCACGCAGAAGAACGATGTCGGCTTCAGCGCGATTTTCCGCTTCGTTATCAACCCGCTCTTCCTGTTCAGCGGGACCTTCTTCCCGCTGACCCAGCTGCCGGAGTTCGGGCAGGCCATTGCCTGGGCGACGCCGCTCTACCACGGCGTCGAGCTCATCCGCGGCTCGATCCTTGACCAGCTCGACCCGCTGACGGCTCCGCTCCACCTCGCGTACCTGCTGGCGATGCTGGGGATCGGCGCCTATTTCGCCGAGCGCAACCTCACCAGGCGAATGGCCGGATAGACCGATGACGACGCTGACTCAGACTGCCCCACCCGGAGCGCTGGCCACCGCCTGGGAGCGCATCTGGCGCGCCCGACGTCTGGTTGAGCGCAACATCATGGTCTACCGCCACCAGTGGATCATCATCCTGAGTGGCGTCTTCGAGCCGATCTTCTACCTCGTCGGCATCGGGCTCGGACTGGGTGGGATCGTGCAGGAGGTGCCCCTCTCGGACGGACGGGTCGTGTCCTACGTGGCGTTCGTGGCACCCGCGCTGCTCGCCACCGCCGCGATGAACGGTGCCGTGTTCGAGACGATCTTCAACGTCTTCTTCAAGCTCAACTACGCCAAGACCTACGAGGGCGTACTGGCCACGCCGATGGGCATCACCGAGATCGCCATCGGCGAGATGATGTGGGCGCTCATGCGCGCCGCGCTGTACGCGGTCGCGATGTTCGTGATCATGCTCGTCTTCGGCCTGATCCTGTCGCCATGGGGCCTGCTCATGGTCCCCAGCGCGCTGCTCGTGGCGGCCGCCTTCGCCGCCGCCGGGCTGGCCGGAACGGCGTTCCTGCGCACGGTGAACGATTTCGACGTGCCGATGGGCCTCGTGGTCATGCCGATGTTCCTCTTCAGCGGCACCTTTTTCCCGATCGGCTTCTACCCCCTGCCGATCCAGATCTTCATGCAGGCCACGCCGCTCTACCACGCCATCAGCCTGATCCGCGGGCTCTCGACCGGCCTCGTCGGCTGGGCCCAACTGTGGGACTTCGCCTACCTCCTGGGATTCTTCGCGATCTGCATGTGGATCGCCATGCGCCAAATGGAGCGCAAGCTCATCAAGTGAGTTGCGTGAGCCGATGCGGAGGCCCGTCCGAGGAGTGGGTCCGCCCGGAACTTCACGGGATGAAGATATCGACCAAGGAGGGCCATTTCCGGCCTCTGGATGGCGGTATCGGTCACCTGGTGAAGCGTGCGACCAAGATGAGGCGGCTTCCTGGTCATTTACCGTCACCCGGTGAAAACCCTCGGCGCATCGGTCCACGACGGGGATCGGCGAGGCTCCTCGGAGGTGGTCGAAGCCTGAT
>JBOGSW010000101.1:0-2667 GCA_050695815.1 Candidatus Limnocylindria bacterium
AGGTCGGCATCACCGCCGAGATCAGCGGCCGGCCGAAGCACCTCCACTCGATCGCCCGGAAGATGGAGCGCAAGGGCGCCGACTTCACCGAGATCTACGACCTGAACGCCATCCGCGTCCTGGTGGACGACGTCAAGGACTGCTACGCGGCCCTCGGCGTCGTCCATTCGCTGTGGCGCCCGGTGCCGGGCCAGTTCGACGACTACATCGCCATGCCCAAGGCGAACATGTACCAGTCGCTGCACACGGCCGTCATCGGTCCCGAGGCGAAGCCGCTCGAGGTCCAGATCCGGACCTACCAGATGCACGAGGTGGCCGAGGCGGGCATTGCCGCGCACTGGCGCTACAAGGAGGGATCGCGAGGCGACCGTCGCTACGACGAGAAGCTGGCCTGGGTCCGCCAGCTCATGGACTGGCAGCGCGAGGTGGCCGACCCGACCGAGTTCGTCGAGGGCCTCAAGCTCGACGTCTTCCAGGACCAGGTCTTCGTGTTCACGCCCAAGGGTGACGTCAAGGACCTGCCGCGCGACGCCACGCCCCTCGACTTCGCCTATCGCATCCATACCGATGTGGGCCACCGCACCATCGGCGCGAAGGTGAACAACCGGCTCGTGCCGCTCGACTATCGGCTGCGGAACGGTGACATCGTCGAGATCGTGACCACGAAGGCGGCGCACGGTCCGTCGCGGGACTGGCTCAACATCGTCCACACCTCCCATGCTCGGGAGAAGATCCGGGCCTGGTTCAAGCGCCAGCAGCGCGACGAGAACATCACGCAGGGCAAGGACCTGCTGGATCGCGAGCTGCGTCGACTGGCGCACGAGACGCTCGCTTCGATCGATGCCGCCAAGCTCACCGAGATCGCCGGGCAGTACAAGTACCGGGAGCTCGACGATTTCTACGCCGCCATCGGCTACGGGGCCGTCTCGTCGGCCAGCGTCGTCAGCAAGCTCGAGATCCACGACGACGTCGAGATCACGCTGCCGTCGGAGGCGCCCCCCGCGGCGCCCTCCACGACCGGCGTCAAGGTGAAGGGCGTCGGCGACCTGCTCGTCCGCTTCGCGAAGTGCTGCTCGCCGATCCCTGGCGACGAGATCACCGGATACGTGACGCGCGGCAAGGGCGTGACCGTGCACCGCGCGTCGTGTCCGTCGGTGCTCAGCGAGCGGGACATCGAGAGGCTCATCGACGTCGAGTGGGAGCTGGCCGGGCAGCAGACCTACCCGATCACGGTTCGCATCACCGCGCTCGATCGGCCCGGCCTCCTGAACGAGATCACGAACGTGGTGGCGGAGTACAAGGTCAACATCGTCGCCGCGTCGGTCGCCACCCATCCCGATGCCACCGCCACCATCACCGCGACCTTCAAGGTCACCTCGCTCCAGCAGCTGGCGCGCGTCCTCTCGAAGATCGAGCGGCTGCGGGACGTGACCGCCGTCACGCGCGAGGCGCGGTAGGTGCTGTCGGTTGCAGCGTATATACCGTATATACCGTATGCGCCCAGCGGCCACGGGGGCGGCCCGTGATCTATCGCCGGGATGTGACGTGGAGCCCGTCCTGAGACGCGGATCCGCGATCTATGCGCGGCTGGCTGGCGTGAGGGTGGCCGTGAGGCGCCTTCACGCCGTCCAGCACGGGATAGATCGGCGCCAGGGCGCCCAGATCGGCTCCGGCGACGCGATCGGTCGATAGATCCCGCGCGCCAGTAAGAAGCTGACGCGCACGCCAGCGGCCACGCGCTCGGCGTACACTCCGCCGATGAAGGGCGATCGCGTCGAGGCCGTCGTCGACACCGGCCAGGGCGGCACGCAGACGTTCGAGATCGTGGCCACGAAGGCAGGACGGCGCGTGGAGGTCACCACGGCGCGGGGAGTGGTCGAGGTCAGCGAGGTCACCCGCAGCGGCACGCCGGTCCGTACCGGCCGCTTCATGTCCAGCCGGCTCGTCGCGCTGGTTGAGCATCCCGCCCACGAGAGCACCGAGCGGCCGGTCGAGGTCTCCACGCGACGCCGGATGGGCGCCGGCTCCGCGCAAGAGTAGCTGCCCGGGCTAGACTCGCAGGCCATGGCCAAGCCGATCACCGCGCCGCGCGGCACCCGCGACCTGCTGCCCGAGGAGTCCGACCGCTGGAACCTCGTCGAGGCGGTGGCCCGTGACCTTGCCCGCCGCTACGCGTTCGAGCGCATCGACATTCCGCTCTTCGAGCGCGTCGAGCTGTTCGCTCGTGGCCTGGGCGAGTCGTCCGATGCCGTCGAGAAGGAGATGTTCCGCGTCTCGGGCGCCAGCGGCAGCGAGGAGGAGCGCGCCGAGTGGGCGCTGCGGCCCGAGCCGACGGCGGGTATCGCCCGCGCCTTCATCGAGCACGGCATGCACGTCCGCTCCGGACCGCTGCGGCTGACGATGGTCGGACCGATGTTCCGCTACGACCGCCCGCAGGCAGGCCGCTACCGCCAGTTCAGCCAGTGGGACGTGGAGGTGATCGGCGATCCCGGCCCGGCCGTGGACGCGGAGCTGATCGAGCTCGCCCATCGGTTCTACGCCGAGGTTGGCCTGACCGATGTCGTAGCCCATGTCAACTCGATCGGCGACGCCACGTGCCGGCCGGCGTATCGTGCCGCACTCGTCGACTACTTCACGAGGCACCTCGACCGCCTGACCGATGACTCC
>JBOGSW010000102.1:0-4480 GCA_050695815.1 Candidatus Limnocylindria bacterium
TCCTGTGCGCGCCCTACGTCACAGCTCCATCGCTGATGATGGTTGCGCCCCGAGACGAAATGCCTCATGCCAATCCACGCGTCAGTCGACAGGCGTTCGAGCTCATTCCGGGGGAGAAGGAGTGGTATGAGATCGAGGGTGGGCACTTCGGCCTCCTCTACCATCCGAGCGACCTGTTCGACGAAGCCAGCTCGGTCCAGGCCGACTTCTTGAGGAGCCGCCTGACCGCGTAGCGCCCAGTTGGGGGAGCCCTAATTGGAGCCCTTTTATGAGGCTGTCGCAGAAACGTTCAGCTCGTGGCTGCGCGGCAAGCCGGGTCAGCCCCAGTTCAGGCCGCTCCGGTCCGGGACCGTGATCGCGGACGGCTCGATGGCCGCGGTCTGGGTGGTGTCGCCACTCGGTGATGGCGGCCGCTGCGCCATAGTTTGAGCAGGTTGTGCGTGGCGCACATGAGCTGCCACTCGGCGGCGCAGGCGGCTCGACCGCGTCGGCTGAAGCGCCGGAAGCCTCGGCCGTCCTTGGCCTGACCGAACACCGGTTCGACAATCTGGGCCCGCCACCGGTAGCGGTCCTGACCGTGCTTCGTCCGCAGCCGGCGCTCCATGCGCTCGGTTAACGACAGGCCGGCCGGGATCCGGCCCCGGGGCGGCTGGTGCTGGGCCTGGCGCCGGTGCTTCCAGCCCTTGTGGGTGGCCACCAGCAGCTGAGGTTGCCCAGGACCGGACACCGCGCGGTAGCCGGCCTCGCTCCAGTAGCCGGCGTCGGCGAGCGCTGTCCCGATCGGCCGGCTGAACCCTGCTCCTGCCACATTGGCGGCCGCCTGCGCGAGCATCGGCCCGAGCTGCCCGGCGTCGGAGGCGCTGTGGGTGAGGTCGGCCGCCAGCACGACCTGGTCGCGGCTCACCACGGCCTGGGCGTTGTAGCCCTGCAGGTAGCCGGTCGCGGTCTTCATGATCCGGCTCTGCGGATCGCTCACGTTCACCTTGGCCTTGGGCGCCGGCTGTGGCGGCTTGGGCTTGCGGCCGCGGAGCCCGCGACCGGCCGCCGCCTCGACTTCGGCGCGCTGCGCCAGGTGCTCGTCGTGCGCCACGCGACGCGTGGCGTCGGCCGCGGCCAACTGGCGCTTCGCCTCCTGCAGCCGGGCGAGGCGGCTGCGCGGATCGGCCAGCGCCGCCGGCAGCTCGTCACCCCGGCGGTCGGGTCCGAACTGGGCGTCCTCTGCCGCGTCGACGGCGGCCGCCTCGGCCAGGATGCGGTCGATCTCAGCGCTGAGCCGGTCGACGGTGCGGTTGGCAGCCAGGGCGGCGTTGGCCGCGATCCGGGTGCCGTCGAGGGCGACCAGGCCGAGCTGGCCCAGCCCGGCGGCGGCGCACAGCCGCAGGACCTCGTCGAACAGGTGGCGGATGGCCGCCTCGTGCTCGGATCGGAAGCGGGCGATGGTGGCGTGGTCGGGGGTCTGGTTGGCGGTGATGATGCGGTAGGCGATGTCGCGCCGGCAGCGAGCCTCGATCCGCCGGCTGGAGCGCTCGCCGCTGGCGTAGGCGTAGAGCAGCAGGGCGCTCATCATCGCCGGCTCGAAGGCCGGCGCCCCCCAGCCGTCGGCCCGGTAGCGGGCGTAGATCGAGGATAGGTCGAGCTCGGCGACCGCGTCGAGCACGAACCAGGCGAGGTCGTCGGCCGGCAGCCAGTCGCGCAGGCTGACCGGCATCAGGTACTGCTGGTCGCGCTCCACCGGCCGGAAGTTGTAGGCCACCGCGTCGCCTCCTCGTGCTGCGTCTCCGCTCGGATCAGCGTAGCCATCCGAGGCGCGACAAGAGGGGTTTCTGCGACAAGCTCATATATCGGCTGACAGAGACAGGGCCGATGAGTGACGGAGTCGAATCCAGTCTCAAAGCGTTCGGCGCGTCGCGGATCTCCTCGTCGCCGACGGGCTCGCCACGTCGTGCTCGCGCAGCGACACCGAACCAGCCGCATGCTGTCGTTCGACGCGCGTGCTTTCCGAGCGATCGCGCCGCTTGGCGGTGGCTCGTTCACACTTCTTCCGGTCACCGGGATCCGCGTCCGCGATCCGGCAGCCGGCCGCGTTCAGCCAATATAGCGTTAGTGATATAATTGCTGAATGGACCCAACATCGATTGGCCAAACGGTCCGATGGGCCCGCAAACGAGCCGGGATGACGCAGCACGACCTCGCGCAAGCCGTCGAGATGCCCCAGTCGAGCATTGCGCGGATCGAGCAAAGCACCGTGATACCGCGCACGGCGACGCTGATCCGGATCCTGGCGGCCACCGGGCATCGGCTCGACGTTGACTCCATCGGTCCGGAAGTCGATCGCGAGCCAATCCGCCAGCGCTTGGCGATGAGCATTCCGCAGCGAACACGGCAGGCGATCGGCTCCTCACTCAAAAACCCCCAGAAGAGCCCCATTTGGATCGTTCGGCGCCTGCACCGGTTCGGCGTCGCGTTCGTCCTCGTCGGTGAGCTCGCAGAAGTCGCGCATGGCTCGCCCGCCAAGGTCCCGCGCCTCATCGAGGTCTGCCACGCGACGACCGACGTCGCACGAGCGCGCCTGGCGCAGGCGCTGGACGACCTCGGCGCGACGCCATCCGAGGGAAGCGACCACAAGACCGATGCCGGCCGCCTGCGCCTCCTGACCGAGGTGGCAACCGGCGACGACTACGGCGTGCTGGTGCGGACCGCCGTCAACATGCATGTCGATTCAGGAATTCTCGTTCGCGTCGCAGCTCTCGAGGACCTGATCCGCATCCGGCGTGCGCGATGCGGGCCCGAAGACAGCGCCGCCGCTCATGTGCTGGGCGCCGTCGGGGAAGAGGCGAATCGACCACGGGGGCGCCGGCATGAGCGATCGGCGACCTCGAACCTCAACAGCAACATCAAGCCCGCCAATCCCTAGCCGGTCAACCCGAGGCCCGTCCAGGGCGCGATGCCATGCGTCCGCCACCCGGTCGCTTGCTCGACCCAAGTAGGCTGCCACGGGATCGAGCACAAGACCGATGCCGGCCGCCTGCGTCGCGGAAGAGTCGACGGGGCACGCTGGCGCGGCCGTCCCCGGTATTGCGGAGAGGCGGTCGGGGCGCCGCCGACCGCTCTTTCCTGCGATGGCTGTCGCTGTCAGCGGATATGGCAGTAGTGATATATCGGCTGAACAGTTCGCGGGTACCACTCGGGAAAAGCGGCACGGGCCAGAAACCGCGCCGCACCACGACACCCGAGCTGTCGCGAAGCCGGCTGACACTCACCACCTCCAGTGGGAGGCCGGTCGGCGCACAGCGGGGAGGCGCCGACCGGCATCAACAATCCCTTGCGCCGGTGCGGCATCATGCGCAGCAGGAGGGAAGACCAATCGCCATTGCGCCCATGGCGTCCACCGAGCGCCCCACGCACCTGAGCCTGACAGCCGAGCAGCGAGCCATCGTCGAACACGGCGATGGTCCGGCCGTGGTCATCGCCGGCGCGGGCACCGGCAAGACGAGAGTCATCGTGGAGCGCGTCCGCTGGCTGCTGGAAACGAAGCCGGACCTGCAACCGGAGTCCATCCTCGTCCTGACCTACAACGTGAAGGCGGCGAAGGAGCTCCAGAGCCGGATTGAGGACGCCGTCGGTCCAACCACCCGCGCCCGCCTGAGCATCTCCAACTTCCACAGCTTCTGCCACGGGATTCTCTCGGAGGCAGGCGCGGAGGCGGGGCTGCCGGCCAATCCGGATGTGCTGGACGGCATCGGTCAATTGCTGCTCATTCGCGACCTGCGGCCGAACCTGGATCTCGTCTACCACAGCAGGGACTCGAACCTCGCCGAGTTCGTGAAGTTCATCAACCGCGCGAAGGACGAGCTCGTCACGCCGGCGGACTTCGACAGATTCGTCGCCCAAGAAAGAAGAACCTTCGAGGACCGATACGGCAGCTACGCCGATGCGGTCGCGAGCCTCGCAACCCAGGGCAACCTGAAGCCGCCGCGCGAGGTTCGCAAGGAATACGCAAAGCTGCGCGCCAACGAGCGCGCCCAGGCTACCGACTACGAGACCGATGCGGTGGAGAAGACCGCCGACCGCGAGGCACGCCGGACCATCGGCGGCACCGGCAGGGCGCTGTATCGCAGCCAGTTTCCCGAGGAGCAGCACGCCGAGATCGACGAGCTGGCGCACACCTACGTCAAGGATGGCGCCGCGCTGGAGGTGCTGCGGCTGACCGAGATCGCATCGGTCTATCGGGCCTATCAGGAAGAACTGGCGAAGCGGGGCGCGCTCGACTTCGGCGAGCAGATCGCGGCGGTGACGCGGCTCTTCAAGCAGCGGCCGAACATCCTGCGCAGGTGGCAGCGCCAGTTCCGGCACATCCTGGTCGACGAGTTCCAGGACGTGAACATCGCGCAGATCGAGCTGATCGAGCTGCTGGGCAGGACGCCGGACCGGCCGGACAACGTGATGGTGGTGGGGGACGACGACCAGAGCATCTATCGGT
>JBOGSW010000103.1:0-15342 GCA_050695815.1 Candidatus Limnocylindria bacterium
TACCTGCACCGCGGGATCGAGAAGCTGTGCGAGAACGCCACCTATACCACCGTGCTCACCTATGTCGACCCGATGGACTACCTCGGGACGATGCACAACGAGCACGCGCCGGCCATCGCCTTCGAGAAGCTGTACGGGATCAGGGCGCCGAAGCGGGCGGAGTACATCCGCGCGCTCGTGGTCGAGCTGAACCGGATCTTCAGCCACAGCCTGATGATGGGCTTCCTGGCGCTCGACATGGGCGGCCTGACACCGATCCTCTACAGCTTCATCAACCGCGACGAGATCGTCGAGATGCTCAGCGCCATCAGCGGCCAGCGCATGCTCTTCAACTTCTTCCGCGTCGGGGGCGTGAACTGGGACACCAACGACGAGTTCCTGTCGCGCCTCGGCTCGTGGCGCTCCGGCGTGCTGAAGAACATCGAGATGAACGAGTGGATGATCACCGAGAACGAGATCTTCACCGCGCGCACGAAGGGGATGGGGGTCCTGACCGGGCAGGAGGCCATCGACCTTGGCGTCACCGGCCCCAACCTGCGCGCCTCGGGCGTGCCGTTCGACGTGCGCAAGGCGCACCCGTACTCGATCTACGACGAGCTCGAGTTCGACGTCATCACCCAGGAGTCGGGCGACTCGTACGCGCGTTACCTGCAGCGCATCGCCGAGGTCAAGCAGAGCATCCACCTGATCGACCAGATCGTCGACAAGATGCCGCACGGTCCGGTGCAGGCCCAGGTGCCCGGCATCATCCGGCCCAAGCCGGGACGCGCCTACGCCGCGATCGAGTCGCCACGCGGCCTCTACAGCGTGTACGCCATCAGCGACGGCGGACCGAATCCGTATCGGTTCCGGATGCGCGACCCCAGC
Organism: Candidatus Limnocylindria bacterium; assembly: GCA_050695815.1. Taxonomy (GTDB): domain Bacteria; phylum Chloroflexota; class Limnocylindria; order QHBO01; family QHBO01; genus JACDBZ01. The sequence goes on from JBOGSW010000103.1 coordinate 868, forward strand.
TTCATCACCCTCCAGGCCATGCCGAAGCTGATGCCGGGCCGGCTGGTGGCAGACACCATGGCGATCATGGCGAGCCTTGACCCGGTCATGGGCGGCGTGGACAAGTAGCCGATGGACATCGAGCTGCTCCTCGGCATCGGCCGCTTCCTGCTGGCGACCACCCTGCTGCTCGTGCTGACCATTCCCACCGCCTTCATCATCATCCAGATGGAGATGAAGATCATCGCCCAGCTGGCGCTGCGCTACGGGCCGAATCGCATCGGCTACAAGGGCATGTTCCAGAGCACGATCCACGGCTTCAAGGTGCTGGCCAAGGAGGACACCGTCCCCGACCAGGCCGACCGCGCGACCTTCACCCTCGCTCCGTGGATGGTGTACATGGCGGCCGCCATGAGCATGCTGGTCATGCCGTTCGCGCCCGGCGCCATCGCCGCCGACTTCAACATCGGCATCGTCTACTTCTTCGCCGTGCTGGGCCTGTCGGTGGTCGGCCTGCTGGTGGCCGGCTGGGCCAGCTACAACAAGTACTCGCTGCTGGGCGGCCTGCGCAGCGCGGCCCAGATGGTGAGCTACGAGATCCCGCTCACCCTCTCCATCGTCGGCGCGGTGGTCCTGGGCGGCACGCTCAGCTTCAGCGAGCTCATCGGCTGGCAGCTCGAGCACGGCTGGCTGCTGCTCTGGCAGCCTGTCGGGCTGGGCATCTTCTACGTCGCCAGCCTGGCGGAGATCAACCGCACGCCATTCGACATGGTCGAGGCCGATAGCGAGCTCGTGGCCGGACCGTTCACCGAGTACTCCGGCATGCGATTCGGATTCTTCTTCTTCGCCGAGTACGTGGCACTCTTCATCATGAGCGGCATCCTGATCAGCCTCTTCTTCGGTGGCTGGCTTGCGCCGTGGCCGTTCCCGGCGCAGCTGAATGGCTTCGCCGGCACGCTGTACGGCATCTTCTGGTTCTTCCTGAAGACGTACCTCTTCGTCGCCGTGGCGGTCTGGCTGCGCGGCACGCTGCCGCGCGTCCGGGTCGACCAGCTCATGGGCGTGGCCTGGAAGGTCCTGCTGCCGCTCGCGCTCGTCAACCTGTTCATCACGGCCATCGCCGTGGTGGTGTTCGACCTGTGAGCGGAGGGACTCGTTGATGGCACTTCCCGGCATCGGCATCGCCAAGGGCATGGTCACCACCTTCCGCAACTTCTTTGCGCCGAAGGTGACGCGTCAGTACCCCGAGGAGCGCCCCCAGATGCCGGAGCGATGGCGCGGCCGGCTCGACCTCATCTACGACCCGTTCGGCGAGCACAAGTGCGAGGTCTGCTTCCAGTGCGCCATGGTCTGCCCGGTCGAGGCGATCGACATGAGCGGCTTCGACTCGCAGGGCAACCGCATCCGCTACGGGATGCCGGAGATCTACGACGAGCGCAAGGATCCGAACGCGTATCGCCGGACCGGGCTGCCGGCGCGGCCGATGCGCAACCCGGCCCGCTGGGACGAGGCGATCGACACCGCCTTCGTGGACGAGACGGTGGATGGCTACGGCGGACGGCCGGAGGCGCTCATCGCCATCTTTCGGGCCATCGAGGATCGGTTCTCGTACCTGCCCGAGCGCGCCCTCCGCCGCGTGAGCGATCGGATGAGCATTCATTGGGCGCAGGTCTTCGGCGCCGCGGGACTGGGCGGCTTCCGCCTCCTGCCGGCGGAGGGTCACGTCGTCAGCGTGTGCGAATGCGCCTCGTGCCGGTTCGCGGGCGGCGACCGGATCCTGGCCGCGCTCGAGGAGGAGCTCGGCGTTCGCGTCGGCGAGACGACGCCAGACGGCCGTTTCACCCTCGAGCGACGCAGCGACGTGGGCGCCGGCGCGATCAGCCCATGCCTCCGCATCGACACCCTCGTCTACGGCCCGGTCACCGAGGACGAGGCGCGCCATCTCGTCCACGAGCGGCACGACGCGCCGCGCGGCGCCGCGACCGCGGAGGCAACGAGCTGATGGCCAACGCCCTCTCGCCCCAGATCCGAGTTCTCCCCGACGGCGAGCACCGCGTCCTGACCGATATCGGTCGCGTCGACCCGAACAGCCTGGCGAGCTACCGCGAGCACGGTGGCTACGAGGGGCTGGAGCGGGCGATCACGAAGCTCGCGCCCGAGGAGGTCATCGGCGAGATCGAGGCGGCCGGACTGCGCGGCCGTGGCGGCTCCGGCTTCCCGACCGGCACGAAGTGGCGCGTGGCGCGCGACACGCCGGGCGACCGCCGCATCGTGGTCGCCAACCTCATGGCCGCCGATCCGTCCGCGCTCGGAGATCGGGCGTTGGCCGAAGGCAACCCGCACCTCGTCGTCGAGGGGCTGCTCATCGCCGCCCATGCCGTGGGAGCGAGCGAGGCGATCGTCGCCGTGCGGCGCGATTGGACCGCGGCCGTGGAGCGGCTGAACGCCGCGATCCGCGAGGCGACCGACGCGCACCTCGCCGGCTACCTCGTGCTGGGGACGGACACGAGCATCCAGCTCAGCGTGTGGGAGGGCTCGGGCGCATACGTGGCCGGCGAGGAGACCGCGCTCCTCAACGCGCTACAGGGCGACCGCGGCATGCCCGCCATCCGCCCACCATTCCCGGCCACGCAAGGCCTGTGGGGCGCCCCGACCGTCGTCCAGAACGGCGAGACCCTGGCCCACGCGGCGTGGATCCTGGCCCACTCGTCCGAGGCCTTCGCATCGGTCGGGAGCGAAGGGAACCGCGGGACGAAGCTCGTCACGCTCATGGGGCGCGTGGCGGAGCCCGGCCTGCTCGAGGTGCCCCTCGGCACGCCGCTGCACGAGCTGCTCGGCATGGCCGGTGGCGGGACCGGGACCACGAAGGCGCTCTTCGTCGGCGGGCCGGGAGGTGGCGCCATCGACGCCGGCGCGCTCGAGACGACCTATGACTACGACGCGCTCACCGCGGCCGGCGCCATCATCGGCTCCGGATCGGTGCTCGTCGCCGACACGGAGACCTGCATGGTCGCGACGGCACGCTTCTTCGTCGACTTCAGCGCCAGGGAGGCGTGTGGCAAGGCGGTTCCGTGCCGGATCGGGCCGCTGCGCCTGGTCGAGGCGCTCGACCGCATCCTGGCCGCCACACCCCGACCGGGAGACTTCGAGCTGCTCCGCGCGCTGTCGCGCAAGGTGAGCGACACGGCCCTCTGCAAGCTCGAGCGCCTCGCGCCGGGACCGATCCTGACCACCCTCGACCGCTTCCCCGACGAGTATCGCGCCCACGCCGAGCGCGGCGTGTGCGTGGCCGGCGCCTGCGCCGTCACCGAGCTTCCGCCACTCCTCGAGCCGCTGCCGGGCATCGACCCGGCGGCCGGTGCGCAGCGCGGCTAGGATAGGAACCGATGAGCTTCGGAACGACGAACGGACGCGCCGCCGATGGTGGCAATGGAACGGGCGGCAACGGCAGCTCGGGGAACGGCAAGGCCATCGACTACGCCCCGATCTGGCCGATGGTGCCCGGGACCCGCAAGATCAGCGTCACCATCAACGGCACCGGGGTCGAGGCGGAGGAGGGCCAGACGATCCTCCAGGCCTGTCGCGTCCTGGGCATCGAGATCCCGACCCTCTGCTACGAGCCGAAGCTGGCCCCCTACGGCGCGTGCCGCATCTGCGCCGTCGAGGTCGAGGGCTCCGACGACACGCCGATCTCGTGCGGGACGCAGATCGCCGAGGGGATGGTCATCACCACCCACTCCGAGCGGGTCATCGAGAACCGCCGGATGGTGCTCGAGCTCATCTTCAGCGACCACGACGCCTACTGCCTGCCACCGTGCCAGTTCAAGTGCCCGACCCGCGTCGACATCCCCGGCTACCTGAAGCAGAACACGCTCGGCAACTGGGAGGAGGCGACGCGCATCCTCAAGCGCTCGCTGCCCTTCCCGGCCATCCTCGGCCGCGTGTGCCCCGCGCCGTGCGAGGACCACTGCCGGCGCGAGGAGGTCGACACCGCCATCGCCATCCGCGATTCGCACCGCTATTGCGCGGACCGAGTGCTCGAGGTGGATGCGCCGGCGCCGATCCCGTGGCCGAAGGATCCTCCGACCGGGCGGCGCGTGGCCGTCATCGGCGCCGGCCCGGCGGGGATGACCGCGGCCTACTATCTCCAGCTGCGCGGGCACGCGTGCGACGTCTTCGAGGCCGATCCCGAGCAGGGCGGCATGCTCCGCTACGGCATCCCGCAGTACCGCCTGCCGAAGGGGTGGATGGACCGCGAGCTGAACCACGTGTGGGAGCTGGGGGCCACCTTCAAGCCGAACATGCGGCTCGGCCGCGACTTCCACATGGGCGACATCATCGATGACTACGACGCCATCTACGTCAGCATCGGCTGCTACAAGCCGAACGTGCTCGGCATCCCCGGCGAGGATGCCGACGGCATGGTCAACGCGCTCGAGAACCTCTACAACTCCACCCGCGGCATCCCCGTACCGCGGCTGAAGGGCGCGCGGGTGGTCGTCATCGGTGGCGGCTTCACGGCCATCGACTGCACCCGGACGTCGGTGCGCCAGGACGCCGCCGAGGTCACCCTCGTCTATCGCCGCGACCTCAAGGACATGCCGGCCGCCGACGAGGCGCACGAGGCCATCGAGGAGGGCGCGCGGCTCATCTTCCAGGCGTCGCCGGTCCGGATCGTGACGAACGAGAAGAACAGGGTCACGGGCGTCGAGTTCCAGCGCATGAAGCTCGGCGAAGAGGACGCGCAGGGCCGGCGCCGGCCGGAGCCGATGCCCGGCACCGAGTTCATCATCGAGTGCGACACGGTCCTCGGCGCCATCGGCCAGGGACCGGAGGTGGCGTGGATCGATTCCGAGCCGGAGCACATCCGCGACGGGCTCGAGGTCGATCGGCGCGGCAACATGGTCAGCGAGGAGCACCTCTTCCGCACCGACGTGCCCAAGATCTTCCTCTCCGGCGACGTGCGCACCGGATCGGCCACGGTGGTCGAGGCGATCGGCGAGGCACGCCGCGCCTCGTACGCCATGGACTACTGGCTGCGCGGCCACGACCTCGACGACCCGCAGATCCGACGCGTCGTCACCGAGCCGCAGCCGAACTTCCTGACCATCGTGCCCTTCACCGATGACGTGAAGGAGCCGCAGGCCATCATGGGCAAGCTCGGCCCCGACGAGCGGAAGACGAACTTCAACGAGTACGAGCACGGCTACACCGGCGACCAGGCCATGGCCGAGGCGTCGCGCTGCCTCCAGTGCACGTGCGAGGCGATCGGCCACTGCGACCTGCGCGAGGCCGCGATCGAGTACGAGACGACGCTCAACATGGCGATCGACGAGCGCTCGATCCAGGACAACCCGTACGTGGGCGTCAACCACGGCTATGGCCGCGACGAGACGCATTCGTTCATCCTGCGCGATTACTCCCGCTGCATCGACTGCGGCCGGTGTGCGCAGGTCTGCAAGGAGATCGTGGGCGCCGGCTGCTACGACTTCATCGGCAAGGGCTTCGATTCCCTGGTGACCACGGCGGACTTCGTGTCGCTCAACGAGACGCCCTGCGTTTCCTGCGGCCGATGCGCGGAGACCTGCCCCGTCGGCGCGCTGATGCCGCGCCCGCGCACCCTCGAGACCTACCAGCTCGACATCAGCCGCTGCATCTTCTGCGGCATCTGCGCCGACGCCTGCCCGTACGACGCCCTTCGCTGCGGCCCCGAGTTCGAGTTCAGCGAGTACCAGCGCGACCTGCCCATGCTCGACATCCTCGAGATGTCCGACCGGGAGCGCCCCACCCGCTAGACCGATGCGGCTGGAGGGAGCTGCGGCTCCCACCGAGACTCCTCTGCCGAATCGCCGCGCTGTGGTCGCCTACCAACCACCGTCGGCTTGGGCAGCTTCGAGGGGATGTCAGGCGGCCTGCTGGTCGCCGATCGAGCGTGATCGAGCGTGGTTGATTCGCTCGAAAGGGTCCTCGCTGTGCCTGAACCAACCTAAGCCGACGGTGGTTGGTGCCTGGCAGCTCGGCGGCGTCGCAAACCATCCGAGGAAGACCCCCCTCATCGGTCGCTCGGCTTCATCCGAAATCCGGGACAGCCGCAGGCCGCGGAGTGGGCGCTCCGCGGCCGATCGGGATTACGGGTGGAGGTGAAGGATCAGCCGCCGCTCACGCGGGTGAGGTCGAACTCCCAGTCGGTGCAGCCCTCATCGGTCTGATCGATGAAGAAGTTCCCGCCAGGGACGTCGTTCACGAAGATGATCCGAATCGGCGAATTGGACTTCTCGTACACGAAGGGCTGGCCGGTGTTCGGGTCGGGCGGACCGCTCTCCTGGGTGATGGAGATCGTGTAATCGTCGCAGTCCTCCGTGACCGTCAGCCGATAGCGCCCCGGAGCGAGCGGGTGGGCGACCCGCTCGTCACCGGCCGCCACGGTGGCCGACGTCGGGAGGTCTGCGGTGTCACCGCCCCCGCCGCCGCCACCCCCACCACCGCACGCGGCCAGGGTCAGCCCGATGATCGCGAGCACCGGGACGAATCGTCTCCTCATCGTGATCCTTACCTCCGTTGATCCTCTCTCCCACCGTCCGGCGGACGGTGCCCGCAGGGTACGGGCAGTGCGCGCGACCGCGCAATGCCTACGCTAGAATCGAAGCCGCCCCCGTGCGGGGCCGCAGTGCGCTCGAACCTTCCGAACGGAGCAATCCACCCTGGACATTTCCAGCGTCCTCTTCTTCGTGCTCGCCGTCGGCGTGGTGGGTGGCGGACTCGCCGTCGTCACGCTGCGCAACATCATCCACTCGGCCGTCGCCATGATGATCTGCTTCGGATCGCTGGCCGGGATGTACGCGCTGCTCGGCGCGCCGATCGTTGCGGCCGCCCAGGTCCTCATCTACCTGGGCGCCATCAGCGTGCTCATCCTGTTCGCCATCATGCTGACCCAGGCCGGCGACGCCAACCTGCCCGCCCCGTTCCATCGTCAGATGCCGGTGGCGCTCGTCATCGCCCTCGCCACGCTGGGTGTCGTCGGCTGGGCGGTGGTCCAGACCGATTGGGGCGGCGTCGGCGAGGCGGTCGGCGCGGCGGTGGAGGTGCTTGCCGAGGCGATCTTCACCACGTACGCCCTTCCCTTCGAGATCATCAGCCTGCTCCTCCTGGTGGCGATCATCGGCGCCATCTACCTCGCGCGACGGCCCGAGGAAGACGAGCGGGCGAACTGACCGATGGGCTCGCTCGAGGGATACCTCATCGTCTCCGCACTGCTCTTCGCGATCGGCGCCTTCGGATTCATGGCGCGCCGGAACGCGATCCTGATGCTCATCAGCATCGAGCTCATGTTCAACTCGGTGAATCTCAGCCTGGTGGCGTTCAACGCGTTCATGCCGAGCGTGGCGAACGCCGGCGCGGTCTTCGCGCTCATGATCATGGCCGTGGCCGCCGCCGAGGTCACCGTGGGCCTGGCCCTGGTGATCGCGATCATCCGCACGCGTCAGACCGCCGAGGTCGACCAGTACTCCGACCTCAAGGAGTAGGCCGATGTCGATGGAGCTGCTGATCGCCCTCATCCCGGCGCTGCCCCTCGCGGGCTTCCTCCTCGCCGTCGTGATCGGCGCGCGCCTGGACCGCGCTTCATCCCACGGCCACGACGGCCACGACGCCCACGACACCGATGAGGGACACGACACCGATGGGCACGAGCCTCACGACGTCGACGACTCGGCGTTCCGCACGGTGCCGGGCGAGGAGGAGCAGGCCGCGACGAGCCCGCACGCAGGCCACTCGGACGACCTGTCCAATGCGGAGGGTGCCGCCGGCGTGATCCCGGCCGAGCTCAACGATGGTCTCGGGCAGGTCGGCCACGTGGCGCCCGGCGCGGAGCGGCCACGCTATGGGTCGTGGATCATCCCCACCGCGCTCGTGGGCCTCATGTGGGTCTTCAGCATGGCGGTCTTCGCCAGCGTGATCTTCGGGGGCAACGTCTACGAGGTCACGGTCTACGAGTGGATCGCGTCGGGCGACTTCGTCATCAACATCAGCTTCCTGGTCGACAGCCTGACCGCGATGCTCCTTCTGGTGGTGAGCACCGTTGGCTTCCTGGTGCACATCTACTCCATCGGCTACATGGACGGCGACCGCGGCTTCTGGCGCTTCTTCGCCTACCTGAACCTGTTCATGTTCAGCATGCTGCTGCTGATCCTGGGCGACAACTTCCTCATGCTCTACGTCGGCTGGGAGGCGGTCGGCCTGTGCAGCTACCTGCTCATCGGCTTCTGGTACAAGAAGCCATCGGCCGCGGGTGCGGCCAAGAAGGCCTTCGTCGTCAACCGCGTCGGCGACGTGGGCTTCGGCCTCGGGATCGCGATGATCTGGGTCAACCTCGGCACCCTGAGCTTCCGCGAGGTCTTCGCGCAGATCGGGACCCTCGACGAGACGACCATCACCGTCATCGCCCTGCTCCTCTTCGCCGGCGCCGTCGGCAAGAGCGCCCAGTTCCCGCTCCATGTCTGGCTGCCGGATGCGATGGAAGGCCCCACGCCGGTCAGCGCGCTCATCCATGCCGCGACCATGGTCAACGCTGGGGTCTACCTGGTCGCCCGCGCCAACCCGATCTTCGCCGAGGCGCCCACGGCGATGTGGGTGGTCGCCAGCATCGGCGTCTTCACCGCCATCTTCGCCGCCGCCATCGCGCTGACACAGAACGACATCAAGAAGGTGCTCGCCTACAGCACGGTCAGCCAGCTGGCGTACATGTTCTTCGCGCTCGGCATCGGCGCATGGGTGGCCGCCATCTTCCACCTCGTCAGCCACGGCTTCTTCAAGGGCCTGCTCTTCATGGGCTCCGGATCGGTGATCCACGGCGCCGGCGGCGAGCAGGACATGCGCTTCATGGGCAACCTGCGCAGCCGGATGCGCTGGACCTACATCACCATGGTGATCGGCTCGCTGGCGCTGGCCGGCATCCCGATCTTCGCCGGCTTCTTCAGCAAGGACGAGATCCTGGCCGAGGCCTTCAATCGCGGCTACCCGATCTTCTACCTGGTCGGCATCGTCGTGGCCTTCATGACGGCCTTCTACACCTTCCGCATGATCTTCATGACCTTTTGGGGCGAGTGGCGCGGACCGAAGGCCACGTGGGACCACGTCCACGAGAGCGCGCCGACCATGGTGGCGCCGCTCCTCATCCTCGCCGTCCCAACCATCCTGGCCGGGCTCATCCTCGGCATCCCGCCGGAGGGCGGGCTCATCCACGGCTGGCTGGAGGAGGTCTTCGCGACGGCGGAGGAGGCGCACGCCGGCGTGCTGCCGGGCTCGATCGCCGCGGGCGAGCACCACGCGTTCGAGCTGTTCGGCATCGGCGGCCTGCTCCTCCTGGTCGGCGCCGCGGTGGGCGTGGCGGGCATCTGGCTCGCACATCGCTGGTACGTCGGGCGCGTCGGCTCGGCCGAGCGGTTCGTGGAGCGCATCCCGCTCGGCCTGGGACCGGGGATGTATCGGGCCAGCGTGAACAAGTACTACGTGGACGACATCTACCAGCTGGTCTGGGCGCGGGGCGGGGTGCTGTTCAGCAATGCCCTGTGGTGGTTCGACGCGAAGATCATCGATGGCGCGGTGAACGGCGCGGGCTGGCTCGCGTCGAAGATCGGCGGCGGGTTGCGCCTCACCCAGACCGGGCGCGTCAACAACTACGGGCTGGGTATCGCCGCCGGCCTGCTGCTCGTGCTGCTCGCGTACGCGGTGGCACGCTGATGGCGGACCGATGATGGACGGCTTCCCGGTCCTCTCGGCGATCGTCTTCACGCCGCTCATCGGCGTCATCGTGCTGCTCTTCGTTCCCGGCCGGCAGCACGCGGCCATCCGCTGGATCGCGCTCGCCGCGGCCCTGGCGAGCTTCGGCTTCAGCCTGCTGCTCATCGGCTATGACCCCGCCGGGAGCGAGTTCCAGTTCCGGGAGGACCTGCCGTGGATCGAGGCCTTCGGCATGCGCTACACGCTCGGCGTGGACGGCCTGTCAGCGGTGCTGGTGGTGCTCACCACGCTGCTGAGCGTGGTCGGCATCTTCTACTCGTGGGACCCGATCCAGAAGCGGGTCAAGGAGTACTACGCCACCATGCTCCTGCTCATGGTGGGCATGCTGGGCGTGTTCGTCTCGCTGGATCTCTTCCTCTTCTACGTGTTCTGGGAGATCAGCCTCATCCCGATGTACCTGGTCATCGGGATCTGGGGCGGACCACGGCGGATCTACGCCACGGTCAAGTTCGTCATCTACACGCTCGTCGGGTCGCTCCTCATGCTCGTCGCCATCCTGGCGGTGGCGATCGCCTACGCGGCGGCCGGCAACCCGTTCACCTTCAGCTACGAGGCGCTGCGCGGCTTCGCCTACGCCGACTCCCTCCAGGCGCTGGCCTTCATCGCCTTCTTCCTGGCCTTCGCCATCAAGGTACCGATGTGGCCGCTCCACACCTGGCTGCCCGATGCGCACGTCGAGGCCCCCACGGCCGGTTCGATCATCCTGGCCGGCGTGCTCCTCAAGCTGGGCGGGTACGGGTTCCTGCGCTTCAGCATCCCGCTCCTGCCCGATGCGGCCGTGACCTTCGCGCCGGTCATCATCGGCCTGGCGGTGATCGCCATCATCTACGGCGCGCTCGTGTCGATCGTGCAGCCCGACCTCAAGAAGCTGGTCGCCTACTCGAGCGTCAGCCACATGGGCTTCGTGATGCTCGGGGCATTCGTCTTCAACACCCAGGGACTGCAGGGCGCGGTCTTCCAGATGGTGAGCCACGGCATCACCACCGGCGCGCTCTTCCTGCTGGTCGGCATCATCTACGACCAGACCCACGACCGTCAGATCGCGCACATGGGCGGCCTGAACTCCCGCATGCCGCGCTACGCCGCGATGTTCGGGCTCTTCACCTTCGCCAGCATCGGCCTGCCCGGGCTGTCCGGCTTCATCGGCGAGTTCCTCGTCATCCTGGGCGCGTTCCAATATCACGGCCTCGTGGCAGGCGCCGTCATGGTGGTGGTGATCATCAGCGCGGTCTACATGCTGTGGATGTTCCAGCGCGTCTTCTTCACCGTGCCGTCCGACTGGATGCGCCGATGGTGGCCGAGCCTGCGCGACATGAGCCGCAACGAGTGGATCGCCCTGACCCCGCTGATCGTGCTGGTGGTGGCCCTGGGCGTGTACCCCGGGCCGGTGCTCGAGATGATCGCGGTGCCGGTGGAGCGCATCATCGAGGCCGTGTCCGGCACCGGCATGACCGGCCTCGGGCCGCTCTGGTAGGAGACCGATGGACCTGCTCGACGATCTCGTCACCCTGCTCCCCGAGCTGATCCTCGTCGCGCTGGCGCTGGTGATCATCACGGTCGACCTGTTCCTGTCCCGCGCGAACAAGTGGCTGCTCACCCCGCTCACCGTGGCCGGCCTGGTCCTGGCCGGCGCCGCCTGCTTCGTGGTGTGGGACATCAACGAGACGGTCTACGGCGGCTTCTACGTGGTCGACGACCTCGGCGTCTTCTTCAAGGCGGTGACGATCCTCATCGGTATCTTCAGCGCCCTCTTCGCGCCGTCGTACCTGCTGGTGCGCCGAATCCCGCTGGGCGAGTTCAACACGATCCTGGTCATGGCGCTCATCGGCATGTGCGTCCTGGCCTCGAGCAGCGACCTCATCACGCTCTTCCTTGGCCTCGAGCTGATGACGATGCCGTCGTACCTGCTCGCCGGCCTCCACAAGACCGATCGGTACAGTAACGAGGGCGGGCTCAAGTACTTCCTGCTCGGCAGCTTCGCGAGCGCGATCGTGCTGTTCGGCATCGCCTGGATGTACGGCCTCACCGGCACGACCAGCATCGCGGGCATCGCCGAGGCGATCGACGGCCAGATGAACGCGGCGCTGCTGGTGGCGATGGGCTTCCTCACCGTCGGTGGCACCTTCAAGGTCGCCGCGGTGCCGTTCCACTGGTGGACCCCGGACGCGTACCAGGGTGCGCCGACCCCGATCACCGGGTTCCTGAGCGTGGGTCCCAAGCTCGGGGCGTTCGCGCTCCTCGTCCGCGTCTTCGCCGAGGCCCTCGCGCCGCTGCGCGCCGACTGGCTCGGGGTCTTCGTGGTGCTCGCCATCCTGACGATGACGGTCGGCAACATCGTGGCGCTGACCCAGGTCAACGTGAAGCGGATGCTCGCCTACTCGAGCATCGCCCACACCGGCTACATCATGGCCGGCCTGGCTGCCTTCGCGAACGCATCCGATCCGCAGGTCGCGGCGCAGGGCATCGAGTCGGTCCTCTTCTACGTCCTCGGCTACGGCGTGATGAACATCGCCGCTTTCGCCGTGGTCGGCATGCTGCAGCGCAACACGCGTCGCTTCGGCGGCCTGAACTCCTTCGCCGGCCTCGCCTCGCGATCTCCCGGACGCGCGGCGTCCATGGCCATCCTCATGCTCAGCCTGACCGGCATCCCGCCGACCGTGGGCTTCTTTGCCAAGCTCTACGTCCTGCTCGCCTCGACCGAGGCCGGGCTGTGGTGGCTTGCCGTGGCGATCGTGCTCAACGCGGCGCTCGGCGCCTTCTACTACCTGCGCGTGATCGTCTACATGTACATGCGCGATCCAGAGGACGATCCGGCGCAGATCGATGAGTCGCCGTTCGGCACGCTCGCGCTCGGCCTGAGCGTGGTGGGCGTGCTCGTCCTGGGCCTCTTCCCCGGTGCCGTCCTGGGCCTGCTCGAGACCTCGGCAGCAAGCCTCTTCCGGTAGCCATGACCGCCGCGGATGACGAGGCCCTCGCAGACGCCGCTCTCGGCGCTGCCGCGGCGAAGCTGCTGGGCGATCGCCGCCTGATCATCGCCACCAACCGGGGGCCCGTCACCTTCGTCACCGCATCCGACGGGCGGTTGCGGCCGCGGCGCGGCTCCGGGGGCCTCGTCACCGCGCTCGGCCAGGTCGGTCACCACGTCCCGCTGACCTGGGTCGCCGCCGCCATGAGCGAGGGCGACCGACGCGCGGCCGCCGACCCGAAGCTGCTGCGAGAGGTCGCCGGTGGCGACGATGCGGTCCGCCTCCGCTTCGCATCGGTCGAGCGATCGGTCTACGAGCAGGCCTACAACGTGATCGCCAACCCGTTCCTGTGGTTCCTCCAGCACCAGATGTGGAACCTGCCGGTGCGTCCGGTGATCGACGCCGGGGTGATGCGGGCCTGGGAACGGGGCTACGTCCCGCTCAACGAGGCCTTCGCAACCGCCGTGCTGGCGCAGACGCGCGGCGACCGCCGGCCGCGGATCATGCTCCACGACTACCACCTCTACCTGGCCGCGGAGCCGATCCGGCGCGCGCGCCCGAACGCGATCATCAGCCACTTCACCCACATCCCGTGGCCGCCATCGAGCATCTGGCAGGTGATCGCCGCACCCATCCGCGAGGAGATCGCCATCGGGCTGCTCGCCAACGACGTGGTCGGCTTCCAGACCGCGCGCTACGCCCACAACTTCCTGCGCATGGTCGAGTCATTCGTGCCCGACGCTCGAGTGGACTACGACGCGTGGACGGTCCGCCGGCGGCGGCGCACGACGCACGTGCACCACTACCCGATCAGCATCGACGTCGACGCCACCCGGCGCGTGGCGGGATCGCGCGCGGCCCGACGTCGCGCCGACCAGCTACTCGGCGGCGTCCGCGAGCGCGTCATCGTGCGCGTCGACCGCCTCGAGCCGTCGAAGAACATCCTGCGCGGGTTCCTCGCCTACGAGGCGCTCCTCCAGCGCCGCGCGCGGCTCCGCGGCCGGATCAGCTTCCTCGCCTTCCTGGTCCCCTCGCGCACCGGGCTGAAGGAGTACGGCGACTACGGGCGCCAGGTCCAGAACGCGGTTGACCGCATCAACGCCCGGTTCGGCCGCGCCGGCTGGCGGCCGGTCCAGATCTTCTACGAGAACGACTACGCGCAGGCGCTGGCCGGCCTGGCGATCGCCGACGTCGTGCTCGTCAACCCGCTCGTCGACGGCATGAACCTCGTGGCCAAGGAGGCGGTCGCCGTCTCGCAGCGCGATGCCGTGCTGGTCCTGTCCGAGACCGCCGGTGCCTTCGACCAGATGGCCGATGGGGTGCTTGCCGTGGCGCCTGCCGACGTGGTCGGCACGGCCGACGCCCTGGCCACCGCCCTCGCGATGCCGGCCGAGGAGCGCGCGAAGCGCCTGGCCAAGCTCCGCCGCGGCGTCGAGCGCGAGGACATCACCTGGTGGCTCCGTCGTCAGCTCGAGGACCTCGGGGAGCTGACCGGGTAAGCACTGCCGGTGCTGGGGCGCCACGGGTGCTGGGGCTGTGGGCCAGTTCGTTGCCGTTGATCTATCGAGCTGGATCGACATGAGGACTCGTCCACGTCGCGCATCTGCGATCTATCTCTATGAAGAGAGCCCGGGCGTCAAGAGGCCGGTGGTGGACGCGGGAGGTTGGGTTCGCGAGCGGCGCTCATCTCTCTATGGCCTCATTGTGTGAGGATCAGGTCGGGTGGGAGGCT
>JBOGSW010000104.1:0-26389 GCA_050695815.1 Candidatus Limnocylindria bacterium
GGCCTGCACGCGCCGGCGCGCGCGGCTGGCGAGCTGACGGGCCGCGGCCGGCGAGCGCTCGACCACCGGCGCGATCTCCTCGAACGGGACGCCGAACACGTCGTGCAGCACGAACGAGAGCCGCTCCGCCGGCGTCAGCGACTCGAGCACCACGAGCAGCGCCAGACCGACCGAGTCGGCCATGACCGTGTCGCGCTCGGGACCGGCGTGATCCGTCGTGCGGATGATCGGCTCCGGCAGCCAGGAGCCGGCGAACTGTTCCTTGCGTGACTTCCGACGGCGCAGGACATCGAGGCAGATCCGGCCGACGACCACCGTCAGCCAGCCGAGCAGGTCATCGGTCCCGCCCGGATCGCTGCGATCGAGCCGCAGCCAGGCCTCCTGCACGGCGTCGTCCGCCTCGGTCGTCGATCCGAGCATGCGGTAGCCAACCGCGCGCAGGTGGCCTCGATGTCGCTCGAACTCCTCCGCCAGCCAGTCTCGTCGTGTCACGTCGTCGTCCTGTAGCGGGTCGTCATTGGAAGAAGCACGAATCGGGCCCGCTCGGTGTGACATCGTCGCCGATCGACGGTTGGGCGGTCACATTCGGTCCCATCGGTTCGTGCTCAGTGTGACAACGAATTTGAAAGACCGGAGATCCATACCATGCCGATGAACTCAACACCGAGGATCCTCCTGACCGGGGTCATCCTCGAGCTCACCCTCGCCACGGCGTTCATCCATTTCACGCTGGGTGGGACGCTGTTCCTGCTCAACGCGGCGGGCTATCTGGCGCTCGGCGCGGCCTATATCGTCGGGGCCGTCGTACCGATGCCGGCCATCCGCCGCTTGAGCTGGCTGCCACGACTGGGTCTTGCGGCGTTCGCATCGGTCACGATCGTCGCCTACCTGGTGATCGGTCCGTACTTTACGCTCGGCTGGGTGACGAAGGGGATCGAGGTCGCGATCGTCATGCTGGTGATCGCCGACCTGCTCTCCGGGACCGATGCGGACCGTGCCTCCCGGCGGCCGCCGAGGAGCGCTTGAGATGGCCGCCACGATGCTCGATCCGTACACCACGCTGGGCATCCCTGCGGGCGCGAGCCGCGACGAGGCGGCCCGCGCTCACCGACGCCTGGCCAAGCAATTCCATCCCGACGTTAACCCCGGACCGGCGGCGGCCGAGCGGATGCGGGACATCAACGAAGCGTGGCGGATCCTGTCGAACCCGACCCGACGCGCGCATTACGACGCCGAGCGCACCGCCGCCACCCGTCCCGCGCACGGCTACGGCACCCGGACGCGAGCCACACCATGGCCCGCCGATGGCTATGGCCATGGCCCCCAGACCCAGACGCGAACCGCGACCTGGACGACCTGGCCCGAGTCCCGTCGCGCGGCGACACGGCAATCGTGGCGTCCCGTGCGCCCGACCCCCGTCGAGCCATCGTTCGGAGACCGGCCCGCGGTGGTCCTCGTCATCGCGGTCGGCCTCGGGCTCCTCTACGGCATCGGAGCGTGGCTCGGAAGCGTCGCCCCGTGACGCACGGTGACATCGGCGACGCCTGAGCGCGCCGCCCTCACCGTGCGAGATCTCCTGCACCGACAGCCGCGGGCTGCGATCTATCGATCGGCGGTGGCATGCGGGGCTGTCTGGGCGGCCCAGGACCGATCTATCCGTCACCACCCGGCGTGGGAGTGCCCTCGAGGCGCCGACACGCCGCTCAGCTGTGTATAGATCGCGGATCCGCGACGCCGCACCGCCCTGATGCCAATCCGCGTCGATAGATCGACCGATAAGCGGGCCACGGCCGGATTGGTCGCGGGCTGCGATCTATCGATCGGCGGTGGCATGGCGGGCTGTCTGGGCGGCCCAGGATCGATCTATCCGTCACCACTCGGCGTGAGAGCGCCCCCGAGGCACCGGCACGCCGCTCAGTTGTGGATAGATCGCGGATCCGCGACGCGGCACCGCCCTGATGCCAATCTCCGTCGATAGATCGAGGATCGCTGCATCGCACGCGGGCCCGGGCACGCACTCACCCTCAGCGTGGCGTGAGGAGCACCGACAGGAGACCGACGAGGAGCGCTGCGGCGACGAAGGGAAGCGCGACAAGCACGAGCGACCGCCAGGCCCGCACCGTCACTCCTCCGCGCGATGCTCGTCGGGAGCCGTGCGACTCGACCTCGCGGCGAGCACCAGCAGGGCCCCGAGCACGATCGCAACCAGCGGCCCGACCCATGCCAGCGAGAGGGCGCCGCTGCTCCCCGAGAGCAGGACGAGGCCGGCCGCTGCGAACAGCACGCCGAAGACGAGCGACAGGAAGTCGGCGGGATGGCGCGACATCGTCACCGGTCCTCCACGACAACGCCATCGACCCACAGCGAGCCGATGCCCAGCTCCAGGTCGAGGATGAAGCGCGGGCCGTCGCCGTCGCGCACGTAGCGATCGACGAGGCCGCTGCCGTCCTGCCAGGTGCCGAGCACGCCCAGCTCCCCGCCGCCGACATCGGCATCCAGCTCGACGCTCGCGTTCTCCGGCAAAGCGACGTACATCTGTCCGACGGCCACGCTGGCGACGATCTCGATCGGCTCGCCACCCGCGGGAATCTCCGTCAGATCGAGCTCCATCCGGCCGCCGATGAGCCGGTACTCATCTCCCACCTCATCCGCATTGACCGGGGTGAACTGATGGAACCCCAGGCCGCCCTCGATCGGCGCCGTGACGAAGCTGGCGGTGATGGCGAACGGCAGGAGCAGGATGCCGAGCAGGATCAGCAGGCGAGCATGTCCCCACCAGGTCCCGACCACCAGACCGATGCCGACCACGGCCAGCGCGAGTCCGAAGAACTGCCCGAGATCGACATCGGTGCCGGAGACATTGGTGGCCAACGCAAGCACACCGATGCCGGCGAGCATCGCACCGAGCACGTACCAGCCGAGCGGAGACCGCGCTCGCCGACGCCGACGCCTGACAGCCGCGGGGGCGGTGGTGTCTGCAGCCGGCTTGACCCGCTGGGCGGACGCAGCGGCGCGGGGGGTCGCAACCGCGACGTGCCAGTCGCCCTGCCGAAGGAGGACGGCGCCCACGACGATCACCACCACGGCGGCGCCGATGCCGGTGGCGAGTCCATACCCGATGCCGGTTGAGATTCCGGCCACGAACATCAATCCGCCGATCACCAGCAGGACGCCGATGAGGAACCGCTGCGTCGTCAGACCGGCACGGTTGAGGAGCTGCTCCACGATCGAGTCATCGCGTGCCTCCTCCGGCACGAGCAGCCAGGCACCCACGTACAGGAGCAGGCCAAGGCCGCCGAAGACCATCAGTCCCACGAAGCCGATGCGGATCAGCAGCGGATCGATATTGAGGAAGCTCCCCAGCCCGCTCGCCACACCCCCGATGACGCGTTCGTCGGCTCGGCGGCGCAGGATGCGAGGGGAGATGGGCTGTTCGGTCGTCATCGGTGTCGATCATCGGCGCAGGCGCCATCCGTGACCATTGGGGATGACCCCCAGCCGACCCTGAGAGAAGCGGACGGCTTTCAGGGTTGTCCCCCATCGTGAAGCCGCTGCGCGTATGGGAACATGCGCGCCATGGCGCAGGTCAACGCCCGGGAGCGCGCCGCCAAGACGGCGACGTCCCGCTCTCGCCTCGAGCGCAGCCGGAGCGACCGCGTGGTGGCGGGCGTCGCCAGCGGCATCGGCCGCCATCTGGGCGTCGATGCAAACATCGTGCGGGCCGGCTTCATCGGTCTGTCGTTCGCCCTCGGCTTCGGCATCATCGTGTATCTCCTGACCTGGCTCCTCGCGCCGCTCGAGGAAGAGACGGCCGGGTTCGAGCCCCAGGCGCGGAGGATCCGCACGCCGACCCGGAGCCAGGTGCTGGGTGTCGGTCTGGTTGCCGCCGGGCTGCTCGTGCTGCTGTGGATCTCCGGCCTCTGGTTCGGGGGCGAGATCGGCTGGCCGGTGGTGCTGGCCGCCATCGGCTTCGCCATCCTCTGGGCTCGCAGCACCGATGAAGGACGCGGGCGCTGGACGCTGTCGAGCCTGGGAACTCCGCTGGAATCGGTGGTGACCGGGGAGGTGTCGCTGCCCCGCGTGGCGATCGGCTCCCTGCTCATCCTGGCCGGCATGACGGTCTTCCTGGCCACCAACACGTCGCTGGCAGCGGCGGGCAACATGCTGCTCGCGATGATCGTGGCCATCGGTGGCGCGGCGCTCCTGGCGGGTCCGTGGGTGTGGAGCATGGGGCGCGAGCTCGTCGAGGAGCGCAGCAGCCGGGTTCGCTCGGAGGCCCGAGCCGAGATGGCCGCGCATCTCCATGACTCGGTGCTTCAGACGCTCGCCCTCATCCAGCGAGCCAAGGCGCCTCGCGAGATGGCCAGCCTGGCGCGCACGCAGGAGCGGGAGCTCCGCTCGTGGCTGTACGGCCGCGCCCCGGAGCTTGCCGGCGTTCGGTTGCGCGATGCGGTCGACTCGATGGCCGGCAAGATCGAGCGTCAGCACCAGGTGAGCGTCGAAGCGGTAGTGGTCGGGGACGCGGAGATCGACGACCGGCTGCGCGCGCTGGTCAACGCCTGCGCCGAGGCGGTGGCGAACGCCGCGCGGCATTCGGGTTCGACGGCGATCTCCGTCTACGTCGAGGTCGAGGAGGACACGATCAGCGCCTTCGTGCGCGACCAGGGCGCCGGCTTCGACCCGGAGGCCGTGCCGGCCGATCGCCATGGGATCGCCGATTCGATCGTCGCGCGGATGGAGCGTCGCGGCGGAAGCGCGTACGTGCACAGCCGGCCCGGTGGAGGGACCGAGGTCGTCCTGCAGTTGTCGCGGAGCTCGTCGTGAGCGCGCGCGTCTTCGTGGTCGACGACCATGAGCTCTTCCGCTCCGGCGTCCGCTCCGAGCTGAGCCGCGACCTCGAGATCGTCGGCGACGCCGGCTCGGTCGAGGAGGCAGTCCCGGCGATCGTGCGTCTCGTGCCGGACGTGGTGCTGCTCGACGTCCACATGTCCGGCGGCGGCGGTCGCGCGGTCATCGAGGCGGTCCGCGCCGAGCGTCCGGAGGTCCGCTTCCTGGCCCTCTCGGTGTCCGATGCCGCCGAGGACGTCATCGGCACCATCCGCGCCGGCGCGCGAGGCTATGTCACGAAGTCGATCTCTGCCGAAGAGCTCGCGTCGGCGGTGCGTCGCATCCACGAGGGCGACGCCGTCTTCTCGCCGCGCCTCGCGGGCTTCGTCCTGGACGCCTTCGCCGGCGAGGCGCCGCAGCCGCTCGACCCCGAACTGGATCTGCTGAGCAGGCGGGAGCGCGAGGTGCTGCGCTACATCGCGCGCGGCTACACCTACAAGGAGGTCGCGCACGAACTGCACATCAGCGTCAAGACCGTCGAGACGCACGTCTCCGCAGTCCTGCGCAAGCTCCAGCTCTCAAACCGATACGAGCTGACCCGCTGGGCCGCCGACCGTCGCCTGGTCTAGCTTGAATGAATGGAGGGTGGAT
The DNA here is from genome assembly GCA_050695815.1 of Candidatus Limnocylindria bacterium. Lineage (GTDB taxonomy): Bacteria > Chloroflexota > Limnocylindria > QHBO01 > QHBO01 > JACDBZ01. Next base: position 5,479 of record JBOGSW010000104.1, read on the forward strand.
ACTGGGGCCGATGCGATGGATACGCCTCGGTTCAAGCAATGGATAAGGCAAGGCACGAAGACCCGGACATCGCGGACGAATACGACTTCTCCAACGCTGTCCCAAACCGCCACGCCGAACGCATGAAGGACGGATTCACCGTCCACATGGTCAGTGACGAGGAAGATCGACAGCGCCGCGCCTCACCGATCACGCGGTCGACGGACGTCGAGGGAGGCGCTCCTGTCTTCGCCGGTTGGCTGGTTCCCGTCGAGGTCCTCTTTGATTACCTGGAGAGCGGCAAGGGCTTCGAGGAATTCCTGAAGCAGCACCCGACTGTGTCTAGAGATCACGCAATCTCGGTGCTACGGCAGGCAAGACACGAGTTCTTCGCACGCTTGGCCTACGGGCCCGCTGGTGCCCCGTCGCTCGCGAGTCACACGACCGGTCGACGGGACGGACCAGGCAAGACCTGGCCGCCGGCGAGAAGCTCCCGGGCCGCTTCGTCCGTGGTGCGAAGAGAGCCCCGGCGCCCGGCATCAACCAGGTCCCCATCGTTGGCATGTTCGGTCAGCGCGATCCGCATGCGCTCAGCAGACTCGTGGATCGTTTCCGGGTCGGGCGGTACCAGCTGCGATCCCGTGGGGTCGGCGAGGATGGTTCCCAGGATCTCCGCTGCGGAGGTCGTGTCGCCCAGCGCGGTACGAACCTGTGCCAGCTGGAGCATCGCGGCGAGCATCTCCCTCGTCTGGCCCAGGTCGTAGGACGTGTCCAGGCTCTCCATGTGATAGCCGTCGGCGCTCAGCAGATCTCCACTCGCGGCGGCAGCCCGTCCCATCCCGTTCAGGGCCCATTGCAGGCCTCTTCGGTAGCCGATCTCTCGGCTGATCGAGCCACTCTGCTGCAGGTAGCCGAGGGCGTCCTCGGGCCTGCCCTCAGCCATGGCGATCTGCGCGAGGGTATAGAGAGCGAACGTTTGACACCAGTGCTCGCCTTGCTCAGTGCACCACTCGAGCGCGGACACTGCGAGGTTCGTCGCCTCCACGTTCCTCCCTTGGATCAGGTTGGGGTACATCAACCAATCAGTCGCGGTGGTCACCCACCACGGGTCATCATGCTCGGCGGCCACGCTCATCAGCTCCTCACTGGCGGCTCGCAGGGCGGCGATGTCGCCTCGGTACATGCTGCTCAGGCACAGGCATTGGAGGGCGAAGAGAAGTCTCTCCCGATCGCCGGACTGCCGCGATCGGTCGGCTGCCGCGGCTGCGTGCTCGACCCCGACGTCAGGCCTGCTCATGAGGGCCTCGAACCACGCCCGCGCTGCGAGTGCCATCGGTTTCGTGGCCGCTCGCTCGAACAGGTCCAGCCCTGCCGGGTACCAGCCCCGGACCTCGTGGAGGAACCAGAGCCCCTCGGCGAGTCCGGGCGCTGTCGACGAGTCGTCTGCGGCTGCGAAGTGACGCCACGTCGCCCGGATGTTGTCGATATCGGCCTCCATCATCGTCAACGCCTGCGGCTGGTCGGATCCCCGGATCAGGCTCCAGGCCCGAGCCATCAGGTCGGCGTAGAACGAGGCGTGGCGTCCAACGATCCGTTCACGGAGGATCGGGTCCGAGTCGAGGCGCGCCGCGCCGAATTGACGCAACAGCTCGTGGACAGCGAAACGGCCCCGATCCCGGTCCGCGATCACGAACGACTTGTCGACCAGATTGGACAGCCCACGCAGTGACGCTCCGGTGACGTGCTCGGCGGCGTCACGGGTGAACCCCCCGCAGAAGACCGACAGCGCGGAGAACATCTCGCGCTCCTCTGGACCCAGCATGGCCCAGGAGTAGTCGAACACGGCCCGGATGCTGCGCTGACGGTCGGGTACGTCTCCCATCTGGGTTTCCAGGATGTCCGCGCTCTTGGCGGTCTCGGCGGCGATCTCACCCACGCTCAGCTTGTCGGCCCAGCCGGCGGCAAGGATGATCCCCAGAGGCATCCCCTGGACCGTCTCCAGGATCCGTCGGAGCGGAGCAAGGTCAGTCGTCGTCAGGGTGAACGACGGATCCGCGCGCTGAGCGGCGAGCGTGAAGAGTCGGGCGCCATCGGTTCGCGGTGCCTCATCGTCCGTCTCCCATGACACGTCGAGGCCGGGAAGGGTGAGGACCGTCTCACCATTGATCCCCAGCCTGACGCGCGACGTCGCGACGATGGTGACGAGCGACGCTGTGTGCAGGATCTCAGCGACGATGGATGCCCCATCGAGCAGGTGCTCGAAGTTGTCGAGGACCAGCAGGAGTCGCTTGTTGAGCAGGTACCGCAGCAGCTGCTTCAGGAGGTCGCCTTCGGTCGTGAGCGGGACGTCGATCGCCTCGGCGATGGTCTGGGCGATCTGGGATGGCGAGCTGATGGGGGCCAGCTCGACCAGGAACACGCCCTGCGGGAAGCCGCCGATCGCCTCATTGGCCGCCTGGAGGGCGAGGCGGGTCTTGCCCGCGCCACCCGGTGCCAGGATCGTCACGAGCCGGGAGGTCTCGAGAAGGGTTCGCATCCGGGAGAGCTCGTGCTGCCGGCCGACGAGTTCCGTCAGCTGCCTGGGAAGATTGGTGGGCGTCGAGCCGATGGACGATAGCGCTGGAAAGTCATCGGGAAGGCCGGCGATGTCGACCTGGAATAATCGCTCTGGTCGCGTGAGATCCTTGAGGAAGTGCTCGCCCAGGTCGCGCAGCGACACCGTTCCAGGGAGGGATTCGTCCTTGATCACTTCGTGAGTGCTCATTGACAGGAGTGTCTGGCCACCATGGCCCAGCGACCTGATTCGTGCGCAACGGTTCACGGCCGATCCGTAGTAGTCGCCACTCTCCGGGTTGGCAAAGCCGGTGTGGATGCCGGTTCGAAGCGCGATCGGCGGCGTTGTCTCCCAACGCTCGGTGGCGATCGCCTGCTGGATCGCCACCGCGGCGGCGAGTGCGTCCGAGCCGCTCGAGAAGACCGCGAACCGGCTGTCGCCTTCCCCGCGGTCCTTGAGGACATGACCCTTCCGCTCTCCGACCGCCGTTGCGATGATGTCGTCGTGACGGATCATCGCGATCGACATCGCCTCGGCCTCTTTCTCCCAAAGCCTGGTCGACCCTTCGATGTCGGTCATCAGGAAGGTGACGACGCCCCCCGGGAGTCCTTCGTCCACAGTTGCCTCCACGCCTGCGCCCCTCCTGTATGTCACGTGCTGTCAATGAGGCGAAGCCGATGTCCTACCTGCGTGCGCCGCGGCGCGCTTCCCGTCGCAGACATTGAAATAGCGTCCCGCCGTCAGTCGGGACGCCAGAGGTCGATCTGCGGGAGGCCGTGGATGCCGAGGGTCTGCGACAGCTCGCCGCAGTGGTAGGCGTCGTGGCTGAAGAGCCGCTGGACGATCGAGCCGCGGTGGTGCACCTGTGGCGTGCCGTTGTAATCGCGGTGGACCTCATCGGCGAGCATGTCGGGGGTCCATCGGTCCAGGCAGCGCTCGACGATGGCGAACGTGGAATCCAGGGCGCCCACCAGCTCGTCGGCTGCACGTGGATGGTCGAGATCGTCCTCCCAACCACCATTGTCGGCGGCGTCGGCGAACGGCGTCGTGTCCGCGCCAGGCTCGCCGATGACAGCGCAGAGCCAATAGACGCGCGCAGCGGCGGTGTGGCCGACGGTGGCCCAGATCGGCCACCGGTCGGGCGACGGGCTGATCGCGAGCTGCTCGGCCGACATGGCGCCGATGACCTCGCGCAGCCGGCGGTCGTACTGGGGCCACATGTCATAGGCGTGTCGGATCGACGTCCTGCTCATCGGAGCACCCTACTCCGTAGTGCGGTCAGTCGAGACTCCGCGGCCGGAGACGCGCGCTGTGGTCATGTACCAATCACCGTCGGCTTGGGCAGCACCCAGGGGCTGTCGGATGGCCTCATGCTCGCCGATTGAGCGTGGGTGAGCGTGATCGGGTCGCTCGGGAGGATCCTCGCGGCGCTTGGGCCGGTCTAAGCCGACGGTGATTGGCATCTGACAGGTCGGCGGCGCCTCGGACGCCCCGGGGAAGACCACTAGCCCCGTCTACTGCCGGCGGGGATCAGTCGTGCGTGGGCGAGCTGCCAACCGGTCGTGGCCTTGGGAGATCAGTGGCAGCAGGGTCGCCCGGACGGTGGCGTGGCTCGGGTTGAGGATCGCGATCCATCGCTGCTTCGCGTAGACCGGGTGCGGGACGTATCGGTCGAAGGCGGCGTAGTCGGGATTCTCCAGCGAGCCGACGAGGCGCGTGAATGTCGCGCGATCGACGCCAACGTTGACCCGGTACACACCGGGGCGGGCGAGGTCCGAAGGAGCGCCTTCGTCGTGCTCATCGGTCCAGACGACGGTCGCAAAGTTCGGCCAGTGCTTCTCGTCGAGCGAGAAGAAGGCGGCGCTGTCGATCTGGGCGACCGCGGCATCGGGGAACGTGTCGCGGATCAGCTCGAGCATCTCGTCGACATCGGGCCCGTTGGGCAGTCGTTCTTCGGTCATATCGTCACGATGACCTTACCCCTGGCACGGCCCTCGTCGACGTAGCGGAGCGCCTCCACGATCTCGGTCAGCGGCACGCGACGGTCGATGACCGGCCTGACCTTCCCGGTCGCGATCAGCTCCTTCAGCGTCTCGACGTCGGGCCGGTGCATCGGCTTCCACCACAGGAGGAGCCCGCTCCAGCGGTCGCTGAAGAGCGAGATCAGCGGTCCGACGAAGACCGATGCCAGGATGCTCCCGGTCTCACCGCCCATCGTGACGTAGATCCCATTCGGTCGCAGCGCTCGGCGGACGGCGAGGATGGAGTGGTGCGAGTCGACCGCGACGATCCAGTCGTAGCGCTCTTTGGCCTTCGTGTAATCGACCGTGGTGTAGTCGATCACGTGATCGGCGCCCAGCGAGCGGACGAAGTCCAGCTTGTCGGTGCTGGCGACCGCGGTCACCTCGGCGCCCATCGCCTTCGCGATCTGGACGGCGAACGGACCGACATTGCCCGATGCGCCGTCGATCAGGACCCTGTCCCCCGCTGTGACCGCCTGGCCATTCCGCCGGCGCAGGCCCTGGAGTGCGAGGACCGCCGAGTGCGGAAGCGTGGCGGCTTCTTCGAACGAAATGCCGGCCGGCATCGGCTCAAAGGCCCTCTCGCGACCGCAGACGAACTCGGCGAACGCTCCGCCGCTCCTACCCGCCGCGAACATGTCGGTGAAGACCTGATCGCCCGGCTTGAAGCGGGTCACCTCGGGTCCGACCGACTCGACGACGCCCGCGACGTCCAGCCCGACGCCGTGCTCGCGCGGACCGCGGAGTCCCATGAACAGGCGCGCGAAGCTCGGCTTTGGCTTCAGGCCGTCGAGGTCGGCGCGGTTGACCGATGCGGCGCGCACGCGGACAAGCAGCTGCCCGTCGGACGGCTTTGGCCGCTCGACCTCCCGGATCTCGACGACCTCGGGAGGACCGTATCGGTCCCGAAAGGCTGCCTTCATTCGAGCCATCTTGCGCTTCCTGACCGATGCGCACAGCGGCCACCTGCCCCGGCACCTCGTACGACTCGACCTGTAGCGTGGCCCAGGGTCGTTGTCCCGTGTCCGATGCAATGGACGTTCGTCAGATGGCAGGCTGAGTGCCATTAGCCACCATGAAGCCCCTCTTCACGACGCTCGACGCGCCAATCCGAGCGTGGGAGCGCCCCGGGAGCGCGCCGGAAACCGCCGGAGCTCGGCCTTTGCGCCGCAACGCCTGCCTAACGGCACTACAAGTGCCATGTGACAAGAACCCAGGCGTCCGCCGCAGACTATCGCGTGACGTCACACTCTGAGCTCAGTCCGTGGCGACGACCGGCTCCGGAGTCGCTCCTTCGGCTACCGGCTCGGACCGGGCGGGCACGCGCCGCAGGGCGTAGGCGGCCATCGCAGCGGTCGCGACCGCACCGATCGCGGCGACCGCGGCAACGAGGTGGAGCGCATCGACGAACGCGGTCTGGGCCGCCGCCACGAGCGCTGCGCCCAGGGTGTCCGGGAGCGTCTCGGCGATCGCCAGCGCGCCGCCGAGCGTGTCCCGGGCGGCGTCCACGGCCTCGGCGGGAATCGCTGACGGCAGCGAATCGGCGACATTGCCGCGGTAGACCGCCGTGCCGACACTACCCAGGATCGCGATCCCCAGGGCGCCGCCGAGCTCGCCACTCGTCTCTGACATGCCGGTCGCCGCACCCGCTTGCTCCGGTGGGGCGCTTCCCACGATGAGCTCGGTCGCCAGCGTGATCACCGGCGCCAGCCCGAGCGAGATCACGACCGAGGCTGCAGCGATGAGGAACAGGCTCCCGTCACCATTCACCCCGAGGCCCATCAGCATGGCGGTTCCGACCGCCGCGATCGCCATGCCAACGCCCATGATCACCGACGGGCGGTAACGATGGATGATCCTCGGCGCGATGGTTGAGCCGACGATGAAGCCGGCCGCGGATGGCAGCGACCAGAGCGCCGCGGCGAGCGGCGACAGTCCGAGCACCAGCTGCAGGTACTGCGCGATGAACAGGAAGTAGCCGACGACGACGAAGATGCCCAGCAGGTAGGTGAAGAGCGACGCGCTGAAGGCGCGAATCCGAAAGAGCCGGACGTCGATGATCGGCGATTCGAGGCGCAGCTGACGGCGAACGAAGACGAACCCGAGCAGCAGCCCAGCGACGATCGAGAGGATCGGGACCGCCGCGAGGCCGCCCTGCGCGATTTCCTTGAGCCCGTAGACGACGGCGAGGATGGCGAGAAGCGACAGCACGGCGCTGGGGAGATCCAGCCGGCGCGCGTTCGGATCGCGGTACTCCGGCAACGTTCGCGGCCCGAGGATGAGCAGGAGCCCCATGACAGGGACGCCGATCAGGAACACGGAGCCCCACCAGAACCACTCGAGCAGCACGCCGCCGAGGACCGGTCCGATGGCGCCGCCGGCGGAGTACGCGGCGATCCAGACGCCGATGGCCGTCGAGCGCTGCTTCGGGTCCAGGAACATCGTGAAGATGAGCGAGAGAGTCGACGGAGCTACCGTCGCCCCGAAGATGCCCATCAGGGCGCGGCTGGCGATGAGCATCTCCGAGCTGACCGAGAAGGCCGCCAGGCACGATGCCAACGCGAAGCCCGCCGCGCCACCGATCAGGAGCTTGCGCCTCCCGATGCGATCGCCAAGGGTGCCCATCGTGATCAGCAGCGAGGCGACGAGGAAGCCGTAGATGTCGATCATCCACAGCAGTTGCGTGCTCGACGGCCGCAGCTCCTGGCTGATCCGCGGGATCGCGAGGTTGAGCACCGTCAGGTCCATCGCGTAGACGAGCGCCGCGAGGGTGAGCACGGCGAGCCCGATCCACTCGCGACTGGTCGCCCGTGGCGGCACCGCGGTCTCGCCCGCCAGTTGTCCCATGTGTTGGCGCTCCTTCATTGGCTCATTGCGACGTAGTGCTGACTGAGACGGCGAGACCGGGTCGTTCTCATCGGTCCTGCTTGGCAGCTTGACATGCGTCACTATACAACCTTATGGTTGTACCGTGCAGATCGCTCCTCCCGACTTCGACCGGCTCTTCAGCGCGCTGGCAGATGCCACGCGACGCGACATCGTGCGCCGAGCGATGGACGGAGCGGAAGGCGTCGCGGAGCTGGCCGACCACTACCCAATGAGCTTCGCGGCCGTGCAGAAGCACGTCGCGATCCTCGAGCGGGCTGGCTTGGTCACCAAGCAGCGCATCGGCCGCCGCAAGGTCGTCCGCACGAACGTGGAGGGCGTGCGTGTGGCGCAGCGCTTGCTGGACCGATACGAGCAGCTGTGGCACGACCGCATCGATCGCATGACCGACCTCATCAGCGATACAGCCAAGGAGACAACGAGATGACCGTCACCGCCGTCCGCAAGGACACCGATGCTCTGACCATGACCCTGGACGCTGAGTTCGAGGCGTCGCCGGAGCGGGTCTGGCAGCTCTGGTCCGATCCGCGCCAGCTCGAGCGCTGGTGGGGACCGCCGACCTACCCTGCCACCTTCACGAAGCATGACCTGGCACCCGGCAGCCGCGTCGAGTACCACATGACCGGTCCGGAGGGCGACCAGCCCAGGGGCTACTGGGACATCCTCGAGGCCGATGCGCCGCATCGGCTCCTCGTGCGCGATGGCTTCGCCAACGACGACGGCACGCCGAACGAGGAGATGCCGGTCGGCGAGATGGAGGTGACGATCGAGGAGTCCGGCGACGGACGCACCCGCATGTCGATCGTGAGCACGTTCCCGAGCCGCGAGGCGATGGGGCAGCTGCTCGCCATGGGCATGGAAGAGGGCCTCACGCAGGCCGTCGGCCAGATCGACGCCATCCTCGCCGAGGACGCCGTCGCCGCGCGCGGCAGCTGACTCGATGGCGGACTCGCCGCTCACGCGCCTCATCGGCAAATGGGAGTTCGAGCCCCTCGTGGAGAGCCGCTCGGCCGGCCGAGGACGCGCCACGTTCGAGTGGATCGAGGATGGCGCGTTCGTCCTCGAGCGCTCGGTCGCCGACTGGACGGACCCGGGATGGGTCGAGCACGCCCCGGAGGCGACTCGGTCAGTCATCGGCTGGGACGACTCGACCGATGAGATGGTGCAGCTGTACTCGGATTCGCGCGGCGTCTTCCGGATCTACAGGATGACGTTGACCGATGAGGCCTGGAAGCTCGAGCGAGCCGCACCGGACTTCCATCAGCGCTTCATCGGCGACTTCCGCGACGACGGCCGGACGATCGAGGGCCGATGGGAGTCGTCGCCGGACGGCACCGCCTGGGAGCTCGACTTCCCCATCACGTACCACCAGACCGATGAGGGCACCGATGAAGACGGGCCCCGAACGCGGTCATAAGACAAACCACCAGTCCAACCCAACAGGAGAGCCATCGTGACCCTGACCGAGGCGACCACGCGCACGCTCGATGTGCCGGGCGCAACCCTGATCTACGACGTACGGAACGGTTCGAGCGACGCTCCTCCCCTGTTCATGGTCGGCCTGCCCATGGGGGCGACCGGGTTCGTGACGCTGGCGAGCCACTTCACCGACCGCACGGTGATGACGTACGACCCGCGCGGCTCCGAACGAAGCACGAAGGCCGATCCGACGAGCCAGACGACGCCGGACGTCCACGCCGATGACCTTCATCGGCTCATCGGGGAGCTCGGCGCCGGCCCGGTCGACATCTTTGCCAGCAGCGGCGGCGCCATCACATCCCTGGCGCTGGTGACCAGGCATCCCGAGGATGTCAGGACGCTGGTTGCGCACGAGCCGCCGCTCGCCTCGATCCTTCCCGACCGCGAGAATGCCATGGCGGCCAGCCGCGCGGTCCACGACACCTACCAGGCCAAGGGGTTTGGCGCCGGCATGGCGCACTTCATCGCCGTTGTCAGCCACACCGGTGAGTTCCCGGACGGGTACGCGGAGCAGCCCGCACCGGATCCGGCGATGTTCGGCATGCCGACCGAGGACGACGGCTCCCGCACCGATCCGCTTCTCGGATCCAAGAACATGATCACCACCCCCTACTACGAGCCTGACTTCGACGCCCTCCGCGCGGCCTCGCCCCGGATCGTGATGGCGGCTGGCGAGGAAGCGGGCACAATGGCCAACCGCGGCGCCCACGCTGTCGCCGAGCGGCTCGGCACCGACGTCGTCGCCTTCCCGAGTGGCCACGGCGGGTTCATGGGCGGCGAGTACGGCCAGCCGGCTGGCGAGCCGGAGGCCTTCGCCACGAAGCTCCGTGAAGTCCTGGACGAGATCTGACCGATGCAGCTCACCTCCACGATGTTCCGTCCCGCGGGACGGCCGGAGTTCGGCGAAATGGAGGTCGAATAGGTGGGCAAGCTCATCTACAGCCTGAACGTCTCGCTCGACGGGTTCGCCGCCACATCGGACGGTGGCCTGGACTGGGCCGATGTCGACGAAGAGCTCCACACCTGGTTCAACGAGCAGATGCGACCGCTCGACGCCTCCCTCTACGGGCGCCGCATGTACGAGCTGATGGCAGCGTACTGGCCGACCGCCGAGGACGATCCATCTGCGACCGATGTCGAGCGCGAGTTCTCACGCATCTGGAAGCCGATACCGAAGATCGTCTTCTCCACGAGCCTCGATCTCGTCGACCACAACAGCCGCCTGGTTCGCGGGGACGTGGTTGACGTGCTCGACGGACTTCGCAAGGAGTTCCACGGCGATCTCGACGTCAGCGGCCCCGACCTCGCCGGCCAGTTCGTGCGGCGCGGGCTGGTGGACGAGTATCGGCTGGTCGTCCATCCGGTCGTCCTCGGGTCTGGCCTTTCCTTCTGGCCCGAGCTCGACGCCCCGCTGCCCGTCCGTCTCACAGAGACGCACACGTTCGCCTCGGGGGCCGAGCTCAGATCCTACGCGCGCGTCTGAGACACGGCCGGCGTCCCTACGGCCAGCCGGCGTGGGGCGCCGGCGCATCGGCAACGAGCACCTGGCCGGTCCGGTCGGCGATCGCCGACTCGATCTCCTCGAAGCCGCGCCATTCGGCGGCCAGCATGAAGAGCGTCCGGCCGTCCGGGCCGCCGAGCATGCAGGCGAACGGGCTCCGGTCGAGATCGATCCGTTCAAGCACCTCGCCGCCCTCGCGGACCCGTACGCAGGCAGTGGCCATGGCGCCCGATTGGGCCCAGACCGCACCATCGGCATCGAGACAGATCCCGTCGGCGCCGACTCCATCGGCCCATGTCCGCCGGTTCGCCAGGCTCCCGTCATCGGCGATGTCGAACGCCGTGAGCTTCTCGGCAATGGACTCGGCGATGATCAGGGTCCGGCTGTCGGGCGTGACCACCATGCCGTTCGGGAAGGCGATGCCGTCGGCGACCTGGCGGACCTGGCCGTCCGGCGTCACGAGGGCGATGACCCCCTGCGGCGGACCGCCGCTGAAGTCGAACTCGCACCTGCCGTTGACGTAGATTTCCGCGGCCGTCGACGACGAGCTCGTTCCAGTCGTCGGCGAGGTGGCTCAGATCGGCGTGCGGGACGACCGAGCCATCGGGCTCGTGGCGGAACAGCCCGACGCTGGTCGTGAGGAGGCGGCCGTCCGGCAGCCAGTCGATCGACCAGCCCAGGCCGCCGGGCCCGTGGCCCACGACTTCGGAGCGCCCTTCGAGATCGACGGCGATGATCTCATCGGTCCCCCAGTGGGCGAACCACAGCCGACCGTCGTGCCAGCGAGGAGATTCGACGTAGGCAAGACCTTCGAGGATGACGCGCGGCTCGGTCATCGGTACGCCTCCAGGAACGCCTTCAGCGCCGTCACCCGCTTCTTCCAGAGGGACTTCGCAATCTCTGCCACGTCGGCATCGGTCAGGCGCTCGTGGGACACGTACGCCGTCGCCTTCGAGGGTGCCTTCTCCTCGAACGTGACGAGGATCCGGGTCGCTCCATCGCCCCAGTCGAAGCGGGCGGTCCTGCCCGGCTGCGACGTGCGAAGCGACATGGAGCCATCGATCAGCCAATGGCTCCGAATACCGTCGTCGACGAATGCGTCGAACAGCACGTCCAGCGGCACATCGACGGTCTTCGAGGCGTAGATCGTGAAGCCGTCCGCCTGCTGGTGCTTTCGCCGCATGCCCCGCGTGCGCTCATAGCCGTTGGTGATGGACTGTGTCCACCAGCCCGGGACGCCATGCTCGCTGTTCAGGAACGCCGCGATCTCGCCATGATTGCGCTCGCGTGCGCCCCATCGGTCGAGGATGGTCAGCCAGTGGTCCCAGCCATGGCCAGTGGCGGCGGTCATCTTCTCGTCCGAGGCGAGCTCGAGGGCAGGCCCCAGGTCGGGGGGCGGGGCCGCCCGGTCGCGCCTGGCGGCGACGTGGGTTCGCGCCGCGGTGTAGCTCTCACCGGTTTTCGACATGCGCTCGCGGACGCGGCGCTTGAAGAGCTTCTGGGTCGTCATCGCACGGTTCCTTCGCTCATGGGGCGTACGAAGGACTCACGCTCCCTCGGGCGCCACCACGAAGGTGTGCCATCAAGTTTCCCAGGGACTGTGCCCCCTTTGCCTCGCCGATGTCGGCGGCGTGAGCGCCGGAGCCGAGGTTGGGCGTGGGATCCGCCCAAGGACGAGTCTACTACCGCCCCGCAACGGTCTTCGCCGGAGGCGACCAGCGGCTCGTGCCATATCACCGTCGTGCGAATTCCTGACGTACGGTGTCACGTACGCGAGGCACCATGAACCGATGACTGCGATCGACTGGCTCCTCGACTCCGATCCCGCCATCCGCTGGCAGGTGATGCGCGACCTCACCGATGCTCCCGCCGACGAGATCGCCGCCGAACGCGCTCGCGTGACTCACGAGGGCTGGGGCGCCCAGCTCCTCTCGCGCCAGGATCCGGACGGCCGATGGGCCGGGGGTACGTTCTTCCCCGAGTGGAGGTCCACCTTCCACACGCTTCACCTCCTGATGCTGTTCGGCCTCGACCCGAACACGCCCGAGGCGCGGCGGGCGATCGCGCCGGTCCACGAGAACGCGCGTTGGGACTACGACGCCAGCATGCGGTTCTTCGAGGGCGAGGTCGAGCCGTGCATCAACGGCCGGGTCATCGCCATCGGAACGTATTTCGGCCAGGACGTTCGCGGCATCGTCGACCGTCTCCTGGGCGAGCAGATGGACGACGGCGGCTGGAACTGCGAGCAGGAGAACGGCTCGACGCGTGGATCGTTCGACACCACGCTCAACGTCCTCGAGGGGCTGCTCGCGCACGAGCGCGCGAGCGGCGCGAGTTCTGAGGTCACCACCGCCCGGCATCGCGGGCAGGAGTACCTGCTGGATCGGCGGCTCCTCCGGCGGCTGTCCACGGGCGAGATCGGTCAGGAGCGTTGGCTACACCCCGGATTCCCCAACAGCTGGTTCTACGACGTCGTCCGCGTCCTCGATTACCTGCGGGATGCCGGCGTCACGCCGGACGAGCGGATGTCCGAGACCATCGGCATCGTGGAATCGAAGCGGGATGCGGACGGCCGATGGCCCCTCGATCACGCCTACCACGACGAGCTGCTCGTGGACCTCGGCGAGCGCGAGGGGGAACCGAGCCGATGGATCACGCTGCGCGCCCTGCGAATCCTGCGCTGGGCGAACGGCGAGAAGCCATGACCGATGCCCTCAGGATCGTGCCGGCCAACCGGGCCGACTGCAACGACCTCCAGGCGGTCTTCGGCATGCGCGGGATCGCGGCCGAGTGCCAGTGCCAGCGATTCAAGCTCGCCCCGCGCGAAGCGTTCAGCTCGTTTCCCGTCGAGGAGCGCGCCTCGCGCCTCCGCGCGCAGACGAACTGTGGCCAGCCGCGAGCGACCACGACAAGTGGCCTCGTCGCCTACCTCGACGGCGATCCCGTGGGATGGTGCGCCGTCGAGCCGCGCTCCGCGTACCAGGGGCTCCTGCGCGTCTTCAAGGTGCCGTGGGAGGGACGGGCCGAGGACAGGACCGACGAGAGCATCTGGTCCGTGACCTGCATATTCGCCCGCGCCGGGTTCCGGCGTCGCGGCATCGGCTACGCGCTGGCGCGAGCCTCCGTCGACCACGCCCGCGAGGGCGGGGCTCGCGCACTCGAAGCGTACCCGCTGATCCCCAAGCCGGGCGAGGACATCACCTGGGGTGAGCTCCACGTCGGGACGCGGAGCATGTTTGCCGCCGCGGGCTTCACCGAGGTCAGCCACCCCACGCCTCGACGCGTGGTGATGAGGATCGATTTTCCAAGCACGCCCGCGACATGAGAAGGAGGCCACATGGCTGAGACACGAACGACCGATTCCGCACCGATCATCCTGGTTCCCGGCTTCTGGCTGGGCGCCTGGGCATGGGACGAGGTCGCCGACAAGCTGCGCGCCGACGGTCACGACGTCACCGCGCTGACCCTGCCCGGACTCGAGTCCGCCGAGTCCGACCGTTCGTCGATCACGTTCGAGGACCACGTACGGGCAATCGTCGATGCCGTCGAGGCGGCACCCGCGCCGGTCGTCCTTGCCGTCCACAGCGCCACTGGCTTCAGCGGCTATGCGGCGAGCGACCGCGTGCCGGAGCGGATCGCGGCGATGGTGTACGTCGACACCGCCCCCGGGAAGGGCGCCCTGGATCCCGACTTCGCCGAGGCCGAGAAGCCGATGGTCTGGAAGGAGATCGAGGAGGAGGAGAACCTCGACGGGCTCACCGAGGAGCAGAAGGAGACGTTCCGGCAGCGGGCCGTTCCGGTCCCCGGCAGCCTGATCCGCGAGGGCGTCGAGCTGACGAACGACGCGCGGCGGGACATCCCGAGCACCCTGATCTGCACCGGCTTCACCGCCGAGCAGTACCAGACCTACGCCAGGGAGCATCCCGAGTGGGCATTCCTGGCTGGCATCCCCGAGCTCCGCAACGCGACCTGGGTCGACCTGCCGACCAGCCACTGGCCGATGTGGTCGCGCCCGCGGGAGCTGGCCCAGATCATCGGCGACGTCGCGGCGGCGCACGCCCGAGGCGGCCGATGACCGCCTCTCTGCTCGACGACGCCATGGCCCACCACATCTGGGCCACGGAGCAGCTCATCGACGCGTGCAAGGGCCTCACGCCGGAGCAGCTCTCGACGCCGGCGCCCGGGACGTACGGGTCCATCATCGACACGTTCCGGCACCTCGTCAGCACCGATTGCTGGTACCTGACCTTCTTCGGCGACCAGCCGAAGCGCATCGAAGAGGGGGCCGACGCCGACCTCGACGAGCTGCGGTCCGCCATCACCGCCAATGGCAAGGACTGGATGGACCTGCTCGCGACCGGCCTCGACGGCGAGGCTGACAACGTCGAGCACGGTGACGGCTGGAACTTCCACTCCCCGGTGGGCTTCCGCCTCGCGCAGGTCGTCCACCACGGCACCGATCACCGCAGCCAGATCTGCACCGCCCTCACGAGCTTCGGTGTGGAGCCGCCCGGGATCGACCTGTGGGTCTTCGGTGAGGCTACGGGCCGGACCCGGGCGGAGTATGCCTAGCGCCTCGTCGCTCGACGGCTCAACTCGCTGCCTGACCGGGCTCGCCGATTCCGGCGCCTCCGGCATTCGCGCGGCGCGCACGCCGGAAGCCGTCGATGATCTCCCACCCGGTCACCAGCAGCACGGCGGCGGCCAGCACGATCATCGGAAGGCCGCGGCCATCGGCCAGCGGCGGCCAGCCGAGCGCATCGGCAAAGTCGGGATTGATGAGCGAGCCCGTCAGCGCGAGCGCGACGACCGGCACGGCGAAGGCGGCTTCGAGGAGGGCATGGGTGATCGCGAAGGTCGTGGTCCATCGGCCCGCGAGGAAGATGATCACGTGCAGTCCCGCGATGGTTGCAAGAACAGCGATCAGCAGCGGCAGCCAGCCGCTCCACAGGTTCGGATTGAAGAGCGGGATGACCTCGCCCGACGCATCAGTGAACCAGGCGGGAGTTTCGAGGAACAGGATTGCACCGATGGTCAGCGCCGTCGTCAACACCTCACCGACCAACTCGCCAACGCTGATCCGGCCGGCCGGCAGCGCCGGCAGGCGATCGACGGTCCACGCCCCGATGGCGCTGGTGATCTGCTCGCGCGCCTCGCGCATCGCGTCGACCCGCTCGATGACGGCGAAGGTGATCGTGACCCAGAAGAAGATGTGGAGTCCGACGGTCCACGCTGCGCCTGCGCCAACCACCAGCGCCCCTACGAGCTCATCACCGCGGTTGACGGCGATCGCGGCCTGGACGACGCCAACGATCGGCAGGCTGACTGCGAGCAGCATCACCAGCAGCTGGCGATAGCCGACGAAGAGCTCGGGACCGATGAGGTGGAGCGGTCGTCCCGTGATCCCCGCCGCCAGCCGCTGCGGGTCGCCGAGACCCTCCAGCACGGCCTTCTCGGCCTCGGCGCGGTCCTCGCCGGCACTCAGCCGGTCCTCGAGCGCATCGCCGATCGATGAGCGAAGCTCGCGCTCGACATCAGCGCGCTGGTCCTCCGGGATGCCTCGCAGGGCAGCGGCGAGGTAGCGCTCGGTGAGCTGGGTCATCGGTCGGGTCCTCCATTCAGAGCGTGCAGGGACGCCGTGAGATCGGTCATGTCGGTGATGAGCTGCGCGGCCAGCTCGGCGCCGGCGGTGCTGGTCCGGTAGAACTTCCGCGGGCGGGTGTCGTCGGTGTTCCACTCGCTGGCGAGCAGTCCCCGCACCTCGAGGCGGCGCAGGAGCGGATAGATCGTGTTCGCGTCGCTCGGGATCCCGGCTGCATCGAGCCGCTTCAGCAGCGCGTAGCCGTACTCGGGAGCTCGCAGCGCCAGCAGGCAGGCCAGCACGACGGTCCCCCGCCGCAGCTCCTGCCGATGCGTTCCGAGCAGCTCGTCATCTACCATGCGTGGCACATTACTGTGTGTCACACAGTATTGTCAAGTTCCCAATCGGGTGGGCCGCAGCCGCCTGATGGGATTCACGCAGGACCTCTTCGATGACTCATCGGAACCCGATCCGGCAGCGGCCGCTGCGCTCGCCGGCCTCGATCGGCTCAAGGCTGCACGCCGCCGATGAGTTCTGTGGGCCCGTCGGGTCTGATGAACAGCCATACCATGTGCGATGAGATGAGGATGAACATGACGGCCACCGACCGGACGACCACGGGAATGGGCACCGGCGAATACGCCGATGTCAACGGCATCAACCTCTACTACGAGACGCACGGCACAGGGCGGCCGATGATCCTGCTCCACGGCGGCCTCGCGTCGGGCGAGATGTTCGGACCCATCCTCCCCGACCTCGCGCGGAACCACCGCGTCATCGCGCCCGACCTGCAGGGGCACGGCCGCACCGCCGACATCGATCGGCCGATCGACATCCGGCTCATGGCCGATGACGTTGCGGCCCTCATCGACCACCTCGGGCTCGACAGGCCGGACCTTGTCGGCTACTCGCTCGGTGGCGGCGTCGCGTTCCTCACGGCGTCTACGTATCCCGACCGGGTCGGAAGGCTCGTCATGGCCTCGGCGAACATCCGGCGTGACGCGATCCCGGCCGAGATGCTGGCACAGCAGGGCCAGGTCGGCGCCGCGGCGGTCGAATCCATGAAGGAGGCGCCGATGTACCAGCTCTACAACGCCGTCGCCCCGCACCCTGAGGACTTCGGGCGGCTGCTGGACAAGATCGGCGAGTCGATGAGCAAGGATTTCGACTTCAGCGAGGAGATGCGCGGCCTCCAGATGCCGACCATGATCGTGTGCGCCGATGCCGACATGGCTCCGCCCTCGCATTACGTCGAGGCCTTCAAGCTGCTCGACGGCGGCCTTCGCGACGGCGGCTGGATGGGCGAGGGGCGCCCCGCCGGAGGGCATGCACTCGCCGTCCTGCCGGGCCTGACGCACTACACCCTCGGCGCCTCGCCGCTCTTCGCGGCCGTCACGCTCGATTTCCTTGACGGAGAATGAAGCATGTCCACCGAACGCATCGAGGCGATCACGACGCTCCTCGACGAGACGGAGGCGGCGCATCGGGTCTATGAGAGCGCCGAGCTGAACGGTGCCTACGACCAGGAATGGCCACGTTGGTATGCCGATTACGCCGTCGGGCACGGGATCGGCGCGATGGTCGGACACGACGTCAGCGCCGACGAACTGGCGACGTTCCTGGCGGACAGCTACGCCGACTTCGAGCGCGCCGAGCCCGCGCCCACCGAGGCCTGGGCGGCCTATCTCGCCCGGCGTATCGCGACCGATCTCTAGGACAGTGACGCTTGGACCCAACTCCCTCCAGGCGAGATGTGCGGGGTATTGTCGTGCCCGGCCGCGCGTGGGTAGGGACGACATATGGGCCGCCAGGCGCGCGTTACGGGAGCGATTGTCCCTGCACCGATGACATGAGGCCTGAGCCGCGCCCATATGTCGCGCTGACGGCAGGTTGGGAGGCCCAGATCCCACTTTCGCGTTCCTAACGGCCTCCGCGCGGAACATATGTCCACTGAACGGGCACCCAGCACACTGGTCGAGCGGGCGATGTGCACCCGCCGGGCCCCGTCCCCTAACGTGGCCGGTAGGTGGCAATGATCACGCCGGTCGTGGTCGGCTTCGAGTCGAACAGCTGCAGCGAGAGCTGCGGGCCATCGTCCTCGAACAGGCGCCGTCCGCTGCCGAGGACGAGCGGATGGATGAGCAGGACGTACTCGTCGATGAGGCCGCGCCCGATCAACGACCGGGCGAGCTCGCCGCTCCCGAGGAGCACGATGTCCCCACCCTCCTGCTCCTTCAGGCCGGCGACCGCATCGGCTGCATCGGCTTCCAGCAGTGTGGAGTTCTGCCATGGCAGCGGCTCGCGCATCGTGGTCGAGGCGACGTATTTCTGCGTACGGTTGAGCGCATCCGTGAACGGGTTGTCCCCCTGGTTCGGCCAGAAGCCGTGAAAGTCCTCGTACGTCCGTCGCCCCAACAGGATGCCTCCCGTCGTCGCCATCCCCTGCCCGGCCATCTCCATGGCGACCGCATCGGCGTATGGAGCAGCCCAGCCACCCTGGTCGAATCCACCGCGCGTGTCCTCGTCCGGACGCCCGGGCGCCTGCATGACACCGTCGAGCGTCACGCTCTCGAATGCAATGATCTTCCCCACGTCGATCTCCGCTACGTTGCTGCATGAGTCCCGACCGCTCGGGCTGGCGTGAATCATCGGTGCACCGATGAGATTCCATAGCGCCCGACGTTTCATCTTCATATGCAGGAGGCAGATCACGTGGACTACAAGCTGGAGCTCGTCGTTCTCCCGGTCTCGGATGTGGATCGGGCGAAGGCGTTCTATGCCGACAAGCTGGGCTTTGCCGTGGACGTCGATCACAAGCCGAGCGAGACGTTTCGCGTCGTGCAGCTGACGCCACCCGGATCGGCCTGCTCGATCACCATCGGGATCGGGCTTACCCCGGCGGCGCCGGGCTCCTACCAGGGCTTGCACCTCATCGTGACCGATGCCGAGGCGGCGCGGGCCGAGCTCGTCGAACGCGGTGTCGAGATCAGCGAGCCGTTCCACTTCGGCGCGGAGGGCCACGTGGCGGGGCTTCATCCCGAGCGGGCCGACTATGGGACCTTCATGTCCCTCAGCGACCCGGATGGCAACGGATGGCTCATCCAGGAGGTCAAGTTCCACGCCCGATGACGGACACCTTGATGGCGGCGCTCGCCGGGGACGAGGCGGCCTTCACCGAACTCATTCAGCGTCACCGGCGTGAGCTGCACGTCCACTGCTATCGGATGCTCGCATCGTTCGATGAGGCCGAGGACGCCGTGCAGGAGACGTTGCTGCGGGCGTGGCGCGGCCGCGAGGGTTTCGACGGCGGCGCGCAGTTCCGAGCGTGGCTGTACAAGATCGCGACGAACGTGTGCCTGGACATGCTTCGGCGTCGGGCGCGGCGCGTGTCCGCGCTCACCTCGTTCGCCGAGGTGCCGTGGCTCCAGCCGTACCCCGATCAGCTGCTCGACGAGGTCGCGCCCAGCGCAGAGCAGCCTGACGCGGTGGTCGTCGAGCGCGAGACCATCGAGCTGGCCTTCCTCGCCGCGATGCAGCTGCTGCCACCCCGGCAGCGCGCGGCGTTGATCGCGCGCGACGTGCTCGGCTGGCCAGCCAGCGACACGGCCACCCTGCTGGACACGAGCGTCGCGGCGGCGAACAGCGCCCTCCAACGCGCCCGGGCCACGCTCCAGGAGAACCTCCCCGCTCGACGAGCCGAATGGTCCGCCGACGACCCGAGTGCACTGGAGCGGGAGCTGCTCGACCGATTCATCGACGCGCACGAGCGGAACGACGCCGCGGCCGCGGTGGCGATCGCTTCGCAGGAGATCCGAATCACGATGCCACCCGACATGCTGGCCTTCGACGGCCTCGAGGCGATCAAGCCGCTGCTCTGGCGTGCCTTCTCCGACGAGGCGCGAGATGGAGACTGGCGTCTGGTGCCGACGCGGGCCAACCGGATGCCGACGGCCGCGAGCTACCTTCGGCGCCGCGGCGACTCCGAGTTCCGTGCGTTCAAGCTCGACGTCCTGCGGGTGGTCGACGGTCGCATCGCCGAGATCACGACCTTCGGGTCGGCCTTCTTCCCCGCCTTCGGCCTGGCGCCGACTCTCTGACCCATCCTGGCGCGCGAACGGTCCAGATTCACATGGGGCGTGCGTTGCGTGCGCCCGGCCTCACCTGAAGAGGCGCCGTACACGCCACGTGTGAATCTCGACGCGCCCTGGCCATGCTACGGCGCCTTGTGCACGCCCAGTGTGAATCTGGACGCTCCATGACCACGTCGTCGCGCACAGTGCACGCCTCGTGTGAATCCGAGCGCTACCGAACGGGATCAAGTCAGCTCGGTTCGGCAGCCCCGGTTCCGGGAGGGGCGCCGAACGCCTCGTCGTGCGCGCGATGGTCGAAGTCGGCCCGCGACTGGGCGATGAGCAACGCGGCCACCGCGTACATCACCACCGTCACGATCGCCTGGTACACGCCACTCGCGAGGGCGTACCCCAGGCTGAATAGCGCCATTCCCGCCGGCACCAGCAGCGTGAACCAGTAGTGACGCGCGCGCAGCGCTTCGATTGCTGCGGCGGCAAGGACAACACCTAGCGCGGCCATCGCGAGGTTGGTGACGGTCAACGCGATCGGCCCGCCGGAGCCGGTCAGGGCGAAGGCGATCGTCGTCGCGGCGGCCATGAACAAGATGGCGGCGGCGATTGCGCGGCTGAGCATGGCTCCCTCCTCGCGTGGGTCAAGGTGACGATGCTCGCATCGGTCCATCGGTGTCAATGCCCGATAGACTGCGGTCATGACCCGACCGAACAGTGTCGCGAGTATCCGGGAGCGCGCGGATGCCGGGCTGATCGGCTGGGGTTGGCCGCTGGTCATGACCTTCATCCGGCTCCCGCTCATTGCCCTCGGGATCGGCATCGCATTCG
>JBOGSW010000105.1:0-18204 GCA_050695815.1 Candidatus Limnocylindria bacterium
AGCAGAGCCGATTCCGGTGCCATTCCCGATCGCCACGTGCGCCCCGCCGCAAGAACCGGTCGGATCCGGGGTCGATTCGGTCCCTGCTTCGTAGATGCGTGCGCTGGGGCGCACACTTCCCGGTCAGAGCCTCCTACACGGCTCCGGGGTATATACGGCATATACTCGGCGACCCAAGCATGAACCGCCAGTCAGTCGCCGCCTCCGGGGCCGCTGTTGTCGTCGTCGTCGCCGCCTCCCGGGCCGCTGTTGTCGTCGTCGGACTCCGACGGCTCGGGGGTCTCGGTCTCATCATCGTCGTCGTCGTCCGATGCGGTCGAAGCTGGCGACTCGGTCGGCGACGGTGACGATGAAGGCGATGCAGATGGCGATTCGGTCGGCGAGGGTGACGGGCTCGCCGACGGAGGCATGGAGGGAGGCGGACTCGGGCTCACGATCGGCGTCGCGCCCGGTGACGACCCGGTCCCCTCCCGGGCACGCTGGGCAAGCTCACCGAGCGCCAGGGCGCCGACCACGACGACCACCGCCATCGCCGCGACCGCGAACGCCTGTGCCGGGAGCCTCCACGCGGCGAGCGCAGCCCCGGCGCGAGCCCACCAGCCGCGGGCCGGCATCGGCTCATCGTCGATCGACGCCTGGATGCGGGCCGTGAGCTCGCGAGGTGCGTCGGGGGCCACGGAAGCGGCGTAGCGCTCCAGCTCAGATGCGATCGCCTCGAGGTCGGCATCGCTGCTGCCGATCTCGGCGGGATCGAATGGGTGGCGGTTCATCGGTCCAGTCCCTCGGGCGCGACCGTCGTACGAAGGCGTTCGAGACCGCGCCGCAGGTGCGTCTTCACCGTGTTGAGCGGTCGACCGGTCGCGTCGGCGATCTCGGCCAGGGTCAGCTCGGCGAAGAAGCGAAGGGCGACGACCTCGCGATACGGATTCGGCAGCCGATGGACCGCTCCGAGCAGGGTCTCTCGTCGCTCGGCATCGAGCGTCGCCCGGGCGGGGTCGTGCGAGGCGTCGCCGAGCCGTGCCTCGGGAACCGAGTCGATCGGCTCGGTCGGGCGGCGCTGGGATCGGCGTCGGAGGGCCTGGCGCGTCGCGATGCGCAGCAGCCACCCGCGGAGCGCGCCCTCGCCGCGATAGCTGCCCAGCGCTCGATAGGCGAGGATGAAGGCTTCCTGGGTCACGTCCTGGGCCTCGTGCGGACGACCCAGGATGCGGAGGCAGGCACGGAAGACGGAGGTCGTCTCGCGCTCGACGAACGCGCTGAACGCCTGCCGGTCACCGGCGAGCACAGCATCGATGAGGGCGCGGTCATCCACGCCCTCATCGTGCCATTCCGTCCCCCACACGCGGGCGTTCAACGAACCGATCAGTCGTCGTCGCTGCCAGGGCCCGAGTTGTCGTGATCATCGTCGTCGCTGCCAGGGCCCGAGGTGTCACCGTCGGCGCTCGAGTCATCATCATCGTCGTCGTCGCCGGTGCCGGGGCCGGAGTTGTCGTGATCGTCGTCATCGTCGTCATCGCGGACCGATGCGCTCGCCGATGGGATGGCCGAGGCCTCGTTCGACGGCGAGGGGTCGGGGTCGCCTGCGGGTGACGTGCTCGGGGACGCCCCGGCTACGGCGCCCGTCGCTCCTCCCACGCTCGCCGACGCGCTGGGTGACGCCTCAGTCGAAGCAGAGGCAGAGGCCGATGCAGACGGCGCGGTCGTGGACGCCGCTGACGCGCTCGGCTGGCCGCTGGCTTGCGACGCGGCGCCGGTATCGTTGTCGGCCGCGCCGTTGCCGGACGCCAGGGCGACCCCGGCGAGCAGGAAGAGCCCGCCGAGCGCAAGGACTGCGCCGCGAGCGTGCGTGGATCGGATGCTGAAAGCCATCAATGCGTTGCTCCCTTGGATGCGGGCCCAACTTTCGGGGCCCATGCCATCTACGAGGCAACGCGACGCTGAAAGGTTTCAGCGTCCGATGAGGTCAGTCGTGCGGATCCTCGACGGTGGAATGGACCGATAGCTCGACGTTGCCGGCCAGCGCCCTCGAGATCGGGCATCCGTCCCTCGCGGCCTGTGCCTCCGCGTCGAAGGTTGCCTCGTCCATCCCGGGCACCACGCCGACCACGTCGAGCGCCGACGAGGTCACCGCCCAACCCTCGCCGACCTTGTCGAACGTGACGGTGGCCGACACGTGGAGGTGATCGGGCGCCGATCCCGCCTTGGCCAGCCTCCCGGAGAGCGCCATCGCGAAGCAGGAGGCATGCGCGGCCGCCAACAGCTCCTCGGGCGAGGTGCGCCCATCGGCTCCCTCCGTCCGCGATGCCCACGACACGGGCAGGTCGACGAAGAGTCCGCTGGTCGCCGCCGATGTGGTCCCCGATCCCTCGGCGAGTGACCCGTTCCAGGTCACGGTGGCAGTTCGTTCGGCAGCCATGAGTCGATCATCCTTTCGCTAGACTCGAGCCAGAATGACCAGCGTACCGGAACGGAGGCCGATCATCCGCGGCGAGCGGGAGCACGACTGACGAGCCTGCTCGAGCTGCCCGATCGCATCGAGCGACTGACCGGCGACGCGCGAGAGCGCGCCGACCGCCTCCTCGACGTCCGCCTGGCGAGCGGCCGGACCGATCCGCCGCCGGAGCTCGAGCCCTGGCTGCGCGAGACCTTCGGATCGGTCGAGGACGTGCGTGAGCAGACGGTCGTCAAGGTCACGAACCGCGTGACCCATGAGGCGACCCTCTTCGCGCCGCTGCGCGCACGCCGTCCGATCGACGGCCGGAAAGGCGGGGACCTCGCCGCCGAGATCGAGGCGTCGGAGGGTGACCCGTTCTGCCATCCCGAGACCGGCACGCCGGCCGACACGTTCGGGCGCGTCCGGGGACGCAGGCTCGTGAGCGGCGCCAACGCCGCGCTCGCCGACGCCCATCACGCGGTCCTCGTCTTCGACGAGCATGACCCGCTCGCCTTCGACGCCGACCTCGTGCGAGATATCCTCGGGGCTGGCCGGTCATGGGCCGATCGAGCGCGCGAGGCTGACCCCGACGCGGGGAACTACCTGCTCATCTGGAACTGCCTGTGGCGTGCCGGCGGATCGATCGTCCACGGCCACGCCCAGGTCCTGCTCGGCGCGGGACCGCACTACGCGAGCCTGGAACGCCTCAGGCATGGCGCCGAGGCCTACCGGGCGGCGACCGGACGTGAGCTGATTCCCGATCTCGTCACGCTGCACGGCGACCTTGGCCTGTCTCGCGAGCTCGCGCCCGGCGTCACGCTGCTCGCCAATCTCACGCCGATCAAGGAGCGCGAGCTGATCATCGTCGGCGGTGCCGGCATGGACGAGCGCGAGCCTGCTTTCGCCGATGCCGTCGCGCGCGTCCTCATCGGCTACCGAGACCGCCTCGGCGTGCGCTCCTTCAACCTCGCCGTGTGGAGGCCTCCGCTTCGCGATGACCCCGCGTGGAGCTGGCTGCCGCCCATCGTTCGGGTCGTCGACCGTGGCGATCCGTTCCGCCGCGCGTCGGACATCGGTGCCATGGAGCTGTACGGCACGCCGATCGTGGCAAGCGACCCGTACGAGGTCATCGCAGCCCTCGGTTGAGCCGCCGAGCGCATCGGGTACGATGCCACCCGTGTTCGAGCTGCGACGAGACCCGGTCACCGGGTGGTGGACCGCGATCGTCAGCGATCGGGCATTCGACCGCGCCGCGTTCGAGGTCGAGGCGCAGCCGGTGGAGGGAACGCACTGCCGCCACTGCGATGACGCCCCCGACGACGAGCTTCCCGACCACGTTCGCCGGGTCCCGCTGCGCTCCGACGCGTTCCATCGCATCGACTCGTCGAAGGGCCGGGCGGCGCAGATGTCGATGACCGAGGTCGAGCGCGCCTCCGGCTCGTGGGAGATCATCGTCGGGCCGCGCGACCACCACGAGCGCCTGGCCGATGCGTCACCGCAGCTCGCCAACGCCATCATCCGCGCCGCGCGCGATGCGATGCGAGCGATCGCGACCGGTCCGCGCGACCTCGACGCCGAGGGGAAGCCGGAACCGCTCTACATCCAGGTGGTCCAGAGCTATGGGCGGCAGGCCGGCTCGCGCAGCCCGCACCTGAACGTCGAGCTGTACGCCATCCCGCAGGTGCCGCACTGGGTCGCCGAGGAGATCGGCGGTGGAGCGCGCCAGGTGATCAAGACGCGCCGCTGCGTATGGTGCTCGCTGGCGGAGTCCGAGGAGGAGAACGGCGAACGGCTCGTCTTCGCCGACCATCACGCCGTCGTCTTCGCTCCGGCGGCGAGCCGGTCCGCCTTCGAGATGATGGTCGTGCCGCGCGGGCACGCGGCCGACTTCACGACGCTCGACGACGACGCGATCGCCGCCACGTGCGCCACGCTCCAGCGCGCGCTCAACGCGCTCGACGCACTGGGCAACCCGCCGTACAACCTCATCCTGCACACGGCCCCCGTCGGGGAGCGGCTGGAGGGGACCTTTCACTGGCACTGGGAGATCCACCCGCGGCTCCGCGTGATCGCGGGGCTCGAGCGTGCCACGGCGCTGGCGGTGAACCCCGCGGCCCCCGAATATGCAGCAGAGACGCTGCGCTCCCACCTGCAGCGGTAACAGATGCGAGCGGTGGTACGTCAGGGGCTGGCCGAGGAGGGGAGGCGCGTGCGGAGGACGAGGTGTTGTCGATGGCGGTTCGCGGCCGTATCCCGTTGGGTGCCCCAACGGTGAGCCGCCGCGCCCAGCCGGGTGAAGCCGAGTTCGCCCACCTCTTCGAAGAGTTCTCGGCGCCGATCTTCAACTACGTGCTGCGCATGGTGGGCGATGCCGATCGCGCCGCCGATATCACCCAGGACACCTTCATCAAGGCCTATCGCAAGCTCGATACCGTGACCGATGCAACCTCGACCCGATCCTGGCTTTACCGGATCGCCACGAACACCGCCATCGACGACATGCGCCGCCGGCGCATGGTGACGCCGATGAGCGATGACCAGCCTGCCTTCGCCAACCGCGCCGACCAGCGCCCCGGGCCGGAGGCGCAGGTGATGGCCGGCACCCTCGACGAGCGGGTGCAGCGCGCCCTTGCCACGTTGCGACCGAACCACCGCCAGTGCCTCCTCCTGTCGGATCTCGAGGACATGAGCGCGCAGCAGATCGGGGCGGTGATGAACCTGAGCTACGGCGCGGTCCGAACGCTCCTGTGCCGCGCCCGCGGGGAGATGCGACAGGCGCTGGCCGCGGAGGGCTTCGCGCGATGACGATGGATCGCCACGAGCCGTTCGAGGAGCTCATCAGCGCATCGCTGGCCGGCGACCTCACCGCCGATGAGCGCCATCGGCTCGACGCGCACCTCCAGGGCTGCTCCACCTGCCGATCCACGCTGGAGGCCTTCGCCGACCAGCGCCGAATCATGGCCGGCCTGCGCCACGTGGCACCGCCGCGCGACCTGGGCGCGCGGGTGCGGACCGGGATCGAGACCGGACGATTCGCCGCGCTGCCATGGTGGCGCCGGCCCGCGGCGATCTTCGTCGGCGTGGGCGGCGGGCTGGCCGCCATCGCGGGGGCGCTCCTGGCGATCGTCCTCCTCAACAGCACGCCCAGCAACCAGGTCGGCGAGCCCACGACGACGCCGAGTCCCTCGGCCGAGGCGAGTCCCAGCGCCGCGCCACCGGCGGCGACGCCCCTGGTCAGCAGCCCCCCGCTCGAGTCGCCCGATCCGTCTGCGGCGGCGACGCCCACGCCGACGCCGCATCCCACGCCCCCCGGCTCCATCGGCTGGGGAGCCATCAACTACATCCAGTCGGAGGGCACCCTGGCCGACCGCAGCGTCACGCTGCGTGGCTGGGATCCGGCGACGCAGGAGTCGGCGCACCTGATCAATCTCGATGCCCCGGACGTCTCCGGCGAGCCTGTCGGTGCCGTCTTCTCGCCCGATTCGCAGTGGCTGGCGTACCAGGTGCCGATCGGCGGCAAGGGCACGAACCAGGTGGTGGCCGTGCATCTTCCCAGTGGGCGCGACTTCGTGCTGGGCGAGACCCCCGACGGCTCCGCGTTCTCGCAGCGCATGACCTGGTCGCCGGACAGCGGGCGGCTGGCCTACACCGCGGCGGACGTCGATGCGGGCGTCGGCCCGGATGCCTGGATCTTCGACGCGGCCACCGAGTTCCACTCACAGCTCACGAACGGCGAGAACACGTACGTCGCCAGCTTCACGCCCGATGGAGAGCTCCTCGTCAGCCGCGCCGGTGAGCGGCCGCTGACCTACCGGATCACTGACGATGAGCTCGAGTCCCGGGATCTCCGCGCTCCGGAGGACTCCGACCCGCTCTCCGACATCTTCCAGCCGATCCTGTCGCCCGACGGCCACTACGCGATCTTCTGGCGCGGCGGCATGGTCGAGACCGACGGCTCGTGGCGGATCGAGCAGGGCGGCATGCTCTACCTGAGCGGCGAGCCGGTCGAGGACCAGCCGAGCTGGT
Source organism: Candidatus Limnocylindria bacterium (assembly GCA_050695815.1). Taxonomy (GTDB): domain Bacteria; phylum Chloroflexota; class Limnocylindria; order QHBO01; family QHBO01; genus JACDBZ01. Next base: position 6,461 of record JBOGSW010000105.1, read on the forward strand.
CCGGCGAGCAGCTCTTCCCGACGTTGCCGATCGACCGCGACGCGCTCGGGTCGGCCAGCGTGGCCTGGTCGTACGACTCCGATGCGTTCGCGGTCTGGGACGTCGCGTGGCGAGGCGCCCCGCAGGAGGTGGACGGCACCGGGTTCCCGACCGATACCGACGTGTACATCGGCAGCGCCCTCGAGCGCGACCTCATCGACGAGCCCGGCCTGCGATTCGTGGATCCCGAGTCCATCCACCGCGTGGTCGACGTTGCCTTCGTCGGCTACGACTTCGGTGGCGAGACGCCCGCCGTGGCGGTCACCATCTTCGAGGAGCCGCCGGGCGAGACGGGCGAGTCGCCGGTGGCGCGCTCCAGCCTCGTGATCGCCCCCGCTGCCGGTGGTGACGGCGCGCTCCCCGAGATCGGTGCCGGGATCGCCTGGGTCGGGCCGGCGCTCTACGTTCCACAGGGCGGCGAGTAGGTCCCTTCCCCGTATACTCTCGCGCGAGCCCTTTAACGCGGTCCGGCGAGGCCGCCAAGGAGATCGCACATGGACGAACGCCGCGTCCTCGGCGCCGATGAGTTGCGCCGAGCCCTCACCCGCATCGCACACGAGATCGTCGAGCGCCATGGAGGCGTCGGGGACCTGGTACTGGTGGGGATCCGGAGTCGGGGGGTCCCGATCGCCCGCCGCCTGGCGGCGCTGATCGAGCAGCACGAGGGCGCATCGGTCCCGGTCGGCTCGCTCGACATCACCTACTACCGCGACGACCTGACCAAGCTCGCCCACGCCCCGATCGTGAAGCGATCCGACCTCGAGACCGATGTCCAGGCCCGAACGGTCGTGCTGGTGGACGACGTCCTCTACACCGGGCGGACGGTCCGGGCGGCGCTCGAGGCTCTGACCGACCACGGCAGGCCCCACGCCGTGCGGCTGGCCGTGCTCGTCGACCGCGGGCACCGGGAGCTGCCGATTCGGCCGGACTTCGTCGGCAAGAATCTTCCCACCAGCCCCGGGGAGATCGTGCACGTCCGACTGGTGGAGACCGATGAGGCCGACGAGGTCGTGATCGCGCCCGGCGCCGAGGCATGACGCGCCGGCATCTGCTCGATGTCGAGGGCTGGTCGCGCGCGGAGATCGAGCGCGTCCTCGATGTCGCGGAGCGGATGCGCGACCGGCGAGCGCATCGGTCACTGCTCGAGGAGGAGACGGTCGGTCTGGCGTTCCACGAGCCGTCGACGCGTACGCGGATCAGCTTCGAGCTTGCCGCGAAGGCGCTCGGCGCCACGGTGGTCGACCTGTCCTTCGCCGGCAGCAGCATGGCGAAGGGCGAGTCGCTGGTCGACACGCTGCGCACGCTCGAGCGCACCGGCATCACGACCCTGGTGCTGCGCCACGCGGCGGCAGGCACTCCGCATCTCGCGGCCCGGACCACCGGGCTACGGATCGTGAACGCCGGCGACGGCACGCACGCGCACCCCACCCAGGCACTCGTCGATGCGCTCACCCTGCGCGACGCGATCGGTCCGCTCGACGGCCGCACGGTGGTCATCATCGGCGACGTGACGCGCTCTCGGGTCGCGCGCTCGAACCTGCATGCGCTCACGACGCTTGGCGCGAACGTCCGCGTCGCCGGACCGGCAGCCTGGGTCCGCGGGTTCGACGCCTGGCCCGGAGTGGGCGTCGCCACCTCCCTCGCCGAGGCGCTCGACGGCGCCGACGCGGTGATGGCGCTCCGCGTCCAGGTCGAGCGTGCCGCGACCGAGACCGGGCCGTCGCTCGCCGAGTACGCGCAGGCCTGGCGCCTCGACGGGGAGCGGATGCGCGTTGCCGCCTCGGGGGCGCCGGTGCTCCATCCCGGTCCCACCAACGAGGGCGTCGAGATCAGCGCCGAGCTTGCCATCGGCCCGAGCAGCCTCATCGGCCGGCAGGTCGAGAACGGCGTGCCCGTGCGCATGGCGGTCCTGGCCCTCCTCGCGGGTGCCGCGTGACGGAGGAGCGCTTCGGACGCCTGACCGATGTGCCGGCCACCCTGCGCATCGTCGGTGCGCGGCTGGTCGACCCGTCGGCCGGCGTCGACGAGGTGCGCGATGTGACAGTCCGTGACGGAGTCATCGCCAACGACGGGGGCGTGGACGGCGGCGCGGGCGAGATCGAGGCCGTCGACGGCACTGGGCTCATCCTGGCGCCCGGCCTGTGCGACCTGCACGCTCACCTGCGCGAGCCGGGCGGCGAGTCCGCCGAGACGATCGCGTCCGGCACCCGCGCGGCTGCACGCGGTGGCTTCACGACGGTCTGCGCCATGCCGAACACGGATCCCCCGCTGGACGATGCGGCGCGCGTCGAGGCAGTCGTGTGCGGCGCCGCGGGGGATGCGGCCCGGGTGCGGGTCATCGGCGCGGTGACCCGCGGGCGGCTTGGGGAGGAGCTGGCCGACCTCGAGGCCATGGCGGCGGCTGGCGTGGTCGGCGTCTCCGACGACGGCGCCGCCGTGCCGACGAACGAGCTTGTCCGCGATGCGCTCGGCACGCTCGGCCCGCTGGGCGTGCCGCTCATCGAGCACGCCGAGGACGCCGCGCTGGCCGGCGACGGCGTCATGCGCGAGGGGCTGACGGCACTGCGGCTCGGGCTGCTCGGATGGCCGGTCGAGGCGGAGCTGGCGATCGTGCGCCGCGACCTCGCGCTGGCCGAGGCGAGCGGCGCCCGGCTGCACCTGACCCATCTGTCGAGCGCCGCCTCCGTGGACGAGGTCCGGCGCGCGAAGGGACGCGGCGTGGCCGTGACCTGCGACGTGACGCCCCACCACCTCGCGCTGACCGACGAGTGGGTCGCCGGATCGCGCCGCTTCTCATGGGAAGAGGCCGATGAGCGCCTGGTCCACGAGGAGCTGGCCTACGACGGCGCGTGCCGCGTCAACCCGCCGCTGGCGTCGCGGGACGATACTCGTGCCCTGCTCGCCGGGCTCGCGGACGGAACGGTCGACGCGATCGCCACCGACCACGCCCCCCACCCGCCCGAGCGCAAGCTCGTCCCATTCGGGCAGGCGGCACCGGGGATGATCGGGCTCGAGACCGCACTGTCCCTCGGACTGGGGGCGGTCGAGGCAGGGGTTCTCTCGCTCCCGACCTTGGTCGCGGCTCTCTCGACGCGGCCGGCGGCCATCATCGGCGAGGGACGAGCGCTGGCCGTCGGTCAGCCCGCGGACCTCGTGCTCTTCGACCCGACGGCGCGGCGGCGGGTCGAGGCATCGGCGCTGGCGTCCCGCTCATCGAACACCCCGCTGCTCGGGATCGAGCTGCCGGGTGTGGTTCGGCTGACGATCGCCGCGGGCCGCGTGACGTATCGGTCCTGAAAGCGGTGGCTCCGGGTTCCGGGCAGCACCGACCGGCGAGTGTGCAAGAAGCTTGAACACCTTGATACCACGCCCCCGATTACCGGCCGCTTACCGCAGGCTTATCGCATGCTTACCGTGAGCGTGGGGAGCCTGGATGTGGGACCATCAGGCGCGCCACTCGCCGCCCATCACAGACGAGGAATGGCTTGTCGATTCGGTACAACGAGGAGCTCGACCCCAACGAGGGCCCCGGCTTCGGATGCTTCATCACCCAGGCGATCCTGTTCGCGATCATCCTTCTTCTCATCCCGGTCGGCCTCTTCACCTTCAGCTGGCCGGTGTGGGTGCTCGTGGCGCTGCTCGTGATCGACCTGATCCTGCTCTTCTTCGTGAGCATGACGAGCGTCTTCCTGCTGCGCGTCTTCTTCGCCGATCGGCGTCGCGGGCGCGGCCGCCAGACCGGCGTGGCGAAGCAGCCGAAGCGCATCATCACCACCGAGGAAGAGCGTGAGGTGGACAACGATGGCTGAGCCGCAGAGAAGTGAGTCAGAGCGGCTTGCCCTGGGGATCGCCATGGGGATCGCCCTCGGCGCGGGCATCGGCGCAGCCATGGGCAACGTTGCGCTGGGCATCGGCATCGGGATCGCCATCGGCGCGGGCATCGGCGCTGCCATGGGCCGCCGCAAGGACGGAGGTACCTGAGTGCCGCTCATGGTCACCTTCTTCAACGTCCGCAAGGGCCGCGATACGCTCTTCAAGCGCGGCATGCGCGGTGGCTTCCCGACGCGCGGCGGGTTCCCGAAGGAGATGCGCCGGCTCGAGAGCCAGTACGGAATCCGGTTCGTCGGCTGGTTCAACGTGACCGAGGGTTCGACCTGGGACAACGTGGTCATCCTGGACCTGCCGAATTACGCGGTGCTCGACAAGCTCTACGCCGACGGCTCGACGCGCGGCATCGGTCACTGGATCGCCGAGTCGATCTTCGAGAAGAAGCACACGATCTTCCTCCGCGAGCGCATGGGTCCCGACTTCGTGCTCAAGCCGTGAGCGCCTCGCCCCGGATCGTCGCGCTGCGCGAGCTGGCCGCGGAGGCGGAGCTCGAGCGACGCGACTTCCTGTACGAAGCGACGGAGCAGCTGCGTCGCTTCCTGGACCAGAATCGCGATCGGCTGCGCGAGATCGGTCCCATCAAGCTCGTCGACGACGAGCAGGACTTCCTGCTCTACCACCCGGTCGACGAGACCTGGACGACGCGCCTCACCTACCAGGATCCCGCCGACAACGAGTGGTACGACCAGGAGCAGCTGGTCGACACGATCAGCGAGCTGGTGGCGCTCTACAACCCGGCCGACATCTTCTCGTGGCTGATCGAGGCCTCGCGCGACGCACCGGCCCATCTCGTCTCGGCCGATGAGCTCGCCCGCGAGGAGGAGGTCGTCGAGGTCGAGGAGGACTGGCAGACCGAGCTCCCGTCGCCGCAGCAGGAGACGATCGCCGCCCAGCGCCTGTGGCAGCTCGCGGACGCGTATCGGTCCCAGATCGGCTCGCAGCAGGCCCAGATCCTGCGCGAGTTCGCCTCCAACGCCGAGGAGGTCCTGCGACGCACTGGCGACCTGACGCTGCTCGACGAGCCGGAGGACACGCTCATCCTGCGTGCCGATGGCCGCTTCGAGACGAGCCTGGACCTGTCGGACCAGCCGCGCGAGGTGCTCACCGGCGTCGAGGCCCGGCGCGCCGGGCTGAGCGTGACCGAACCCAAGACGATCGCCGCCTTCTACGATCCCGCCGACGTGCTCCACTGGGTGACCGAGGCACTCTCCGAGCGCTACCCGGCGGTCGACTTCAGCGCCGTCTACGAATGACCGATACCGGCCTGGCCGAGGCGTCGATCGAGTCCCTCTTCGCCGATGCCGGCGCGCTCCTGGACGGGCACTTCCTGCTGAAGTCGGGCCGCCACGCCGCCCGCTACCTCGAGAAGTTCCTGGTCCTCCAGCATCCGCGCTACGCCGTCGAGATCTGCCGCCGGCTCGCCGAGGCGCTCGCGCCGCACACCCCGACGCTGGTGGTCGGTCCTACCACCGGCGGCGTGCTCCTCTCGTTCGAGACCGCCCGCCAGCTGGGCGGCGACGTGCGGGCCGCGTTCGCCGAGCCGGTGCCGGACGGCGGGCGTGCGCTGCGCCGCGGCTGGGCGGTGGAGAGCAACGAGCGGGTCGTCATCGTGGACGACATCCTCACCACCGGAGCCTCGCTGATCGAGACGGTCTCGGCGGTACGTGCAGCCGGCGTCGAGCCGCTGGCCGCGGCCGTCATGGTGGACCGCTCGGTCGCATCCGTCGACCTTGGGCTGCCATTTCACGCGCTCGGCCGGATCGAGATCCCGTCCTGGGAGCCGGACGCGTGCGACCTGTGCGCCGACGGCCTACGCCTGACGAAACCGGGCAGCAGCACGTAGCCGGTCAGCTTGGGATACCGCGCTGGTTGCGGCACTGATACGCTCTAGACAGGAGGTGAGCCATGAGCACGGCCATAACGCGAGACCCTGAGATCCAGGGCGGCGCTCCTGTCTTCACGGGCACCCGCGTCACGGTTGACGTAATGCTCGACTACCTGGAGGACGGGCAGTCGCTCGATCGCTTCCTCGAGCTGTATCCACAGATCCCACGCGCGCAGGCCGTGGGCGCTCTGGAAGAGATCAAGTCGATGCTCGCTGTGAGCGCGTAGTTCTCGATCAGCTCGTGGCACTGATTCCATCGATCCTCGGCGCGCTACCGAGTGCTCCCCACCACGCCGTCACCGTCATCGAGCCTGGCCGCGATCCGTACGTCGTCGAGTAGGTCAGCCTCGCCACTGGGAGGCTTCAGCCTTGGGCGCCGCCGGTGAAGTTCCACGAAGCGAGGTGCAGCGACGGCACCACGTACGCGCCAAGTCCGAAGGTGGCGCCTCCGACCAGGGTCGCGTCCGAGCCGATGCGGCGCACGGCGCCGGGGGCGAGGGCCTCGAGATAGGACTGGGTGAAGCGCAGGTTCGTCACCGGGCGCACGATGCGCCCGTCCTCGACCAGCCAGACGCCGTTGCGGGTCAGGCCGGTCACGACCATCGTGAGTGGGTCGAGGATGCGGGTGTACCAGAAGTCGGTGACCAGCAGCCCGCGCTCCATCCCGGCCACCAGCTCGTCAGGCGTTGCCGACCCCGCCTCGAGGACGAGGTTGGCGGGCAGCGCGCCGAATGGCCCGGCACCGGCGACCGCGTTGCCGGTCGACTCGGCGCCGAGCGCCTTCGCCGTTCGACGGTCGTGGACCAGGCTGTTGGTGGTGCCGGCCTCGACCAGGGGCACGCGCCGCTTCGGCGTGCCCTCCGCGTCGAACGGCACGCCGATCGCCAGGGGGTGCGCCACGTCATCGGCGAGGGTGACGGACGCGTCGAATTGCGCCTCGCCGATGCGTGCGAAGGATCGCTCCTCCTCGACCGCGCGGCCGTTGAAGCCGTAGATCGCCAGGAAGCTCAGCACGTTCGAGACGCAAGACGGCGCCAGGACCACCTCGTAGCGGCCCGGCTCGACGTCGCCGGCGCCATCCGCCTCGCGCGCCCGCCGCGTCGCCTCCAAGCCGGAGACGGCACCGTCCAGGTCCGCCAGGCGCGCGGAGGCGGCCCGTGCCGACCCGTCGGCACTGCCGGTCCGGGCGATGCCGTCGAGCATGGCCGTGGTGGAGCGTCCGGCGAGCCGCTGCCCGGCCGAGTTGGCAAAGGCGGTGTGGATGCCGCCTGTCGAGCAGAAGCCGGCGGTCTCGAGCCCGCCGGCGGCGGCCACGAAGGCACCAACGCGCTCGGCGCGCTCCGAGGGCTCGGCGTTGGCCGTCGGTTCGTCCCAGTGCTCGACCGCGGGCGCATCGGCGGCGGGGGCCACGCCCGGCCAGCCGGGATCGACCGGCTGGAGGCGAGCAGCGTCCATGGTCGTGCGCACGAGGCGCGCCAGCGCGTCGTCATCGGTCTGGTTGGCTGTTGCCTCGGCGACCCGCCCATCGAGGGCGACCCGCAGGTGAACGCGCTGGACCGCATCGGCGACGTTCTGGTGAATGAAGCTGGTGGCGAAGCGGGTCAGGGCATCGGTGCCGGAGCTGACGGTGACCTCCGCGTCCGCATCGGTCCCGACGAGCTCGAGCACCCGTTCGCAGGTGGCGAGAAGCTGGTCGTTCATCCGCGAACCCCCACGCGCACGCCGTGGAATCGGCATGGGACGGCCGGATGGCCGGTGTGGCCGATCTGGCCCGGTTGCCCCTTGCCGCAGTTCGGCGTGCCCCAGAAGGTCAGCTCGGACTCGTTGCCGAGCATGTCGAGGCTGTCCCAGAAGCGAGGACCGATGCCGGTGTAGGTGGGATTCCTGATCATCCGGCCGCGCTTCCCGTTCTTGATCTCCCAGCCGATCTCGCAGCCGAACTGGAAGTTCAGGCGCTTGTCGTCGATCGACCAGGAGCGGTTGGTGTCGACCAGGATGCCGTCCTCGGTCGCGGCGATCATCTCCTCGAGGCTGCTGCTGCCCGGTAGGAGGCCGACGTTCGTCATGCGCACCATCGGCAGGCGGTTGTAGCCGTCGCCGCGGACGGCGCCGCCGGATTCCGCCAGGCCCGCCAGCGCTGCGCTGTCACGACCGGACAGGACGCCGACCCACGTGCCGTCGCGCACGATGTCGACCGGGTGGGCCGGCGTGCCCTCGTCGTCGTAGCCGAAGGATCCGAGGGCGCCGGGCAGGGTCGCATCGGCGGTGATGTTCATGAGGTCGGATCCGAAACGGAGATCGCCGATCTGGGAGAGGTCGAGCCATGACGTGCCGGCGAAGGCGGCCTCCCAGCCCAGGATGCGGTCGAGCTCGACGGCGTGGCCGACCGACTCGTGGATCTGGAGCGCCATCTGCTCGGAGCCGATGATGAGATCGGTCGCGTCATGGCTCGGGCACTCCGGCGCTGTCAGCAGCGCCCGTGCCTCCTCCGCGATGCGCGCGGCGTTGCCCGGCAGGTCGAGCTCGCGGACCAGCTCCCAGCCGCGCGTGCCGTACTGGCCGCGGATGCCGGGGTAGCTGCGCCGCTGCGTCTCGCTCTCGCCGTTGGCGGTGGCGTCCATCCGCGCCCCGCACTCCACGATGTGCTGGTCGATCCGATGTCCCTCGCTGCTGACCAGCCACTTGGTAGTGTCCCAGGCGTCGTAGCCGGCGTTCGCGACGTCGGCGCCGTGGTCGTTCATGGTCCGCGTGACGGCCACCAGCAGGTCGCCCTTCTCGGCCAGGGGGACCGCCAGCGGGTCCTCCCCGACCGCGTTGGCCCAGCTGTCCTGGCGCACCTCGACCGGGGCCAGCTCGAGGTCGGCTCCAGGGACCGATGCGCTGGCGCGCGCGATGGCGGCAGCCTGTGCGCCCGCCGCACGCGCGGCGTCGACGGTGAGGTCGGCGCTCGAGAAGAAGCCCCATCCGGAACCGATGAGTGCCCTGACGCCGATGCCGATGGAACCCTCCTGGGTGAGCCCTTCGACTTCGCCGTTGCGGGCGTTCATCGACTCGTGGCGGCGATCCATGACCCGCGCGTCGGCGTATCTCGCGCCGGCCGCGAGGGCAGCCTCGACGGCGGCATCGGCATATTCGAACATGCCGAGAATGTTAGCTGCGCTAACGGATCGAGGTACGCCGCCCGGTCCGAGCCCCGCGAAACGGTACGGATTCACACCGGGCGTGGGGTCGCGGCGGCTCATGGCGCCGCTCCCTGCGCGAACGGTACGGATTCACACTAGGCGTGCATTGCGGCAGGTCGTGGCGCCGCTCCCTGCGCAAACGGTACGGATTCACACGGGGCGTGCATTTGCGGCGGCTCATCGGCTCACGAACGGTCCGATTTCACGCGACCTGTGAATCCGGACGCCTCAATGGCCGTTCTGGCGGTCCGGAGGGAGTCCGACCGCGCACAACTCGAGGCCGCCCACAGGTCATGTGAATTTGTGCGTATCGCAGGCCCGTGCGGCGTATCGAAACCTAGTTCCTGCGGCTCGCTGGCGGCCGCCTCGACGGCGGCATCGGCATACTCGAACATTCGAGAAGGTTGCTGGCTGGCGCTGGTAAGCCGCTGGTAACGGGCACGGCGCTACGTTGGGCTGGTGCCGACCGTCCGGGTGGATCACTCTGTCGAGTTTGAGGGCTTGGAGTTTGAGTGGGACTCCGACAAAGCCGACGAGGTGGAGCGCAAGCACGGCATCACCTTTGTCGAGGCCCTGACCGTATTCTTCGATCCTCTGGCCGCTGAGACCTACGACGAAGAACACTCGACCGACGAAGATCGATACGTGACGATCGGCCGCACGGCCTCAGAAAAGGTCGTAGTAGTGGTCAATACCTACCGTGGGAGTAGGATTAGGCTCATATCCGCACGGCGGCCGACACCGTCAGAGAGAGAAGCCTATGAGCAAGGTGAAGGCCCGTGACCCAGAGGTCGCGGAGGAATACGATTTCTCAAAGGCGAAGCGCGGCGTGCATTACGAACGTGCGATGAAGGGTGCGCGCGTCCACATCGTCTCCGATGAGGAGGACCGTGCGCGCAAGAACCTGAGCAAGAGGCGACCCAAGGCCGACTAGCCGCGGCTTCCGGGTTCGGGTCGCCACGAGCGCCCGAGAGCTTCGCCATCTCGCGGCTGAAGGTCTAGCCGCACGGTCGCGCGATGTCCGATTGGTAGAGCGCGGTCACCTTCCCGCCGCCCTCGAACGCCCTGACCGCGGACCGGACCTCCGGATCGGTGAGGTCGAGGACGCGAAGCTCGCCCTTCTCGACCTCCACGACCGACTCGACACGAACGAATCGGTCGGCGAAACGTTCCGCGACGTCGGCCAGCGCGTACAGCTTGGCACGGGCGTCCGCCAGGTGATCACCGTGCGGGTCGACGATCGAGGCCGCCAGCGACCCATCGTCTCGTCGCGAGACTCGGCACGCTAGGCATGCGGTCGCGCGTACACGCATCCCAGCCGCTTGCTCCAGGGTTACCATCTGGCGAACGTGCGGTACTGGATCGGGATCACTGATTACGAGTGGTATCGGTTCCTGGCGGCGCGACCAGAACTGCCAGAGGTCAACTTCTGGCAGCCGAGCGCCGGGCGGCAGCCTGCTCGACTCGAGGCCGGTCAGCTCTTTCTGTTCAAGCTCCACGCGCCGCAGGGTGGGTGGATCGTCGGGGGCGGGTGGTTCCTCAAGTACGAAGCGATGCCGATCCGCTGGACCTGGGACGCCTTCGGGGAGGAGAACGGTGCCGCGACGTTCGAGGAGATGGTCCTGCGGATCGGGAAGTATCGGCCGACAAGGCCGGACATCCATGCCGAGCGGGTCGGCTGCACGGTGCTGGTCGAGCCGTTTTTTCTCGACGAGTCGGAGTGGATCGCACCTCCAGCGGACTGGGCCCCCAACATCGTGCAGGGCAAGTTCTACGACTCGGAACTTGGCGAGGGGATGAGGATCTGGAACCAGGTCCAACTGGCGCTCGCAAGGCGGATGCCGGCGGCGGAGGGTCGGGTTGCCGAGTCCCGATACGGGAAGCCTCTGCTCGTTCATCCGCGGCTGGGACAGGGAGCGTTCCGGCTGCTGGTAACCGATGCGTACGAGCGCCGCTGCGCCGTCACCGGCGAGCGGACCCTGCCGGCCCTCGATGCCGCACACATCAAGCCCTACGCCGACTCCGGCCCGCACGAACTGCGCAACGGTCTGCTGCTACGGAAGGATCTCCACGCGCTCTTCGATGCGGGCTACGTCACCGTCACGCCGTCCTTCGAGCTGCGAGTCAGCCGGCGGATCCGGGAGGAGTTTGAGAATGGGCGCGACTACTACGCCCTTCAGGGGGCATCGGTGCGTCTGCCGTTGCCGCCGGCGCCTCCCCCATCCACCGAATACCTCGAGTGGCACGGCGACGTGAGGTTCCGGGGATAGCTGCTGACTGCGTAAGGGCGCGAGTCGCGTTTGGCGCCGTGGCAACGCCGCCCCGCATCGGTCACGAAGCCGTCGACGGCATCGGAAAGGAGGGCGTTCCCCTCTCCACTCTCAATATACAGCCCGCCTGGGGGCTTGCGGCAAGCCTCGGGTCATGCCGCATGATCTCCGGCCGAAGGGCCAGAGCCTACGGAATGGGAGTCACGAGATGCGGGTGTTGTTGTCGAAGGATGGGGCGCCGATGACCGAGCATGCGGTGGTGATCGCCGGAGGCGGTCCGACGGGCCTGATGCTGGCGGCTGAGCTGGCGTTGGCGGGCGTCGACGTTGCCATCGTCGAGCGGCGCCCCAGCCAGGACCTCGCCGGCTCGCGCGCAGGCGGTTTGCACGCGCGCACCATCGAGGTGTTCGATCAGCGCGGCATCGCCGATCGGTTCCTCTCGGAAGGACAGGTGGCCCAGGTCGCAGGATTCGCCGGGGT
>JBOGSW010000106.1:0-2544 GCA_050695815.1 Candidatus Limnocylindria bacterium
GACGCGCAGGTGATCGAGGTGACCGGTGCCGTGGAGGTGACGCCGCAGCTCGGGATGGCGGACGCGGTGGTCGACCTCGTGGCCAGTGGCAGCACCCTGCGCGTGAACGGGCTGCGGCCGATCGCCACGCTGCTCGAGTCGGAGGCGGTGCTCGTGGCCGGCAGCATCGCGACCGCCGAGGATCCGCGGGTGACCTCGCTGGCGGCGATGCTGCGCAGCGTGGTCGAGGCGCGCGGACGGGAGTACATGATGATGAACGCTCCTGCGGCGTCCATCGATCGCATCCGCGAGCTGATCCCAGGCCTGTCGGGTCCCACCGTCATGCCGCTGGCAGACCCGACCATGATCGCCGTCCACTCGGTGGTGGAGCGGGGCCAGCTGTGGCGCATCGTGCCGGCGCTGAAGGAGGCCGGGGCGCGCGACATCCTGATCGTGCCGATCGAGAAGGTGATCCGATGACGGCCCCCGCCCGGACGGGCACGCTCGCTCGCCGCCTGGACTGGGATGCCGCCGATGCGGAGGCTCGCCGCGCGTGGATCGCCGCGCTGCGACCGAGTCGCGAGGATGTCGACGTCGAGCCGATCCTGGCGGCGGTGCGCGACCGGGGTGACGCCGCGCTGCGCGAGCTGACCCAGAGCTTCGACGGCGCCACGCTCGACAGCCTGTGGGTGAGTGAGGACGAGATCGCAGCCGCCGAAGGCACGGTCGATGCGGCACTCATCGGCGCCATCGATGCGTCCATCGCCGCGGTGCGACGCTTCCATGCCGACCAGCGCGATGCGCTGCGTGCGGGACGAGTGGTGCGGACGCTGCCGGGCGTCACGGCCTGGCGGCGCTGGGTGGCGCTCGAGCGGGTCGGCGCCTATATTCCCGGCGGACGCGCGCCGCTCGCCAGCTCGGTGATCATGACCGGCACTCCCGCGAGGCTCGCAGGGGTCGATGAGCTGATCGTGGCAACGCCGCCGGGCGCGGACGGCCGCGTGGCGCCGGCCATACTGGCCGCCGCTCGTCGCGTGGGGGTCGATCGCGTCCTGCGCGTCGGCGGCGCACAGGCGATCGCGGCGCTCGCCTACGGCACCGAGAGCGTGCCGGCCGTGGACCGCATCGTCGGCGCCGGCAACGCGTGGGTGACCGCCGCCAAGCGCGCGGTCTCCAACGAGGTCGCGATCGACCTGCCCGCCGGCCCGAGCGAGTGCGTGGTGATCGCCGACGCCGGCGCCGATCCCGAGCTGATCGCCCTGGACCTGCTGGCGCAGGCCGAGCACGGGCCCGATTCGATCGCCGTTCTCGTCACCGATGCGCCCACGCTGCTCGCCGCGGTCGAGGACCGGCTTCCGGCCGTCGCCAGCACGCTCGCAACGGGCGACGCGGCGCTCGAGACGCTCCGGACGCATGGCGGCGTGGTCGTGCTGGCCGATATGGCCGAGGCGGCATCGGTCTCTGATGCGATCGCGCCCGAGCACCTGTCGCTGCAGTGCGCCGGGGCGGACGAGGTGGCGGCGGCGGTACGCAACGTCGGATCCGTCTTCATCGGTCCATGGTCGGCCGTCGCCGCCGGCGACTACGCGACCGGGACGAACCACGTCCTGCCGACCGGTGGGGCGGCGCGTGCCTACGGCGGACTGGGCGTCGAGGCCTTCGGCCGCTGGATCGAGGTGCAGCGCGTCACTGCCGCGGGCGTGCGTTCCGTGGCTGACACGGTGGACCGGCTGGCGGGCGCGGAAGGGCTCGCGGCGCACGCGCGATCGGTCCGCGCGCGTGCCGAACGGACGGGTGACGCATCGGTCATGGACGATTCGGTGGACCTGTTGCGGCGTCCTGAACCGGTCGAGGCGTACCCGGCGGAGGCGTCCGACGAGGAGCTGGCGCTGGCTGCCGGGCTGCCGGTGGAGCGGGTCGCGCGGATGGACATGAACACGCTCCCCGGCCGCGCCCATGCCGAGTACGGCGACCTCGCCTACGTTCGGCTGCGGGATGCGCTGTCGGCCGCGTCGGGGGCTCCGGCAGAGCGGATCGTGCCCGGCGCCGGGGCCGACGAGCTCATCCGGTTGGTCACGACCCAGGTCGTCGGGCCGGGCGACGCTGTCGTCGTGCCGATCCCGACCTTCGCGATGTTCGCCGTCGAGGCCCTGCTGGCGGGCGCGCGTGTGATCGCCGTGCCGCGCGACCGGCTCGAACGCCGCCAGCCGGTCGAGCGCCTGCGTGCCGCGGTGGCGGAGAGCGCCGCCCGCCTGGTGTGGCTGTGCAGCCCGAACAACCCGACCGGCGATGCGTACACGCTCGACGACGTCCGGCGCCTGGCGACCGACCTGCCGGCCATCGTGGTGGTAGACGAGGTGTACCTCGAGTTCGCCGAGGAGACCCTCGGCGTGCCACCGAACAGCCTCTCGGCGCAGTCGCTGCAGGACGAGCTGCCCAACGTGCTGGTGCTGCGATCGCTGTCCAAGGCGTACGGCATGGCCGGCGCGCGGGTCGGCTATCTCGTCGTGCCCGATGCCCTGGCCGAGCGGATGAACGCGGTCCGCCTTCCGAACTCGGTGGCGA
>JBOGSW010000107.1:0-5537 GCA_050695815.1 Candidatus Limnocylindria bacterium
CCTCTGCCGCGGCCCTGCGCTTCGCCTCGTCGATCGCCGCCTGCTGGGCGGCAGCCTGCTGCTGGAGCTGAGCGGCCAGCTCGGCGGCGGCCTGGGCGGCGCGCTCGTTTGCGGCAATCTGCGTCTCGACGTCATCCTCCGCGGCGAGCGAGGCGTTCAGGGCCGCCTCCTGCTCGGCGCGCTTCTGGTCGGCGGCGGCCTTCAGCTCGGCCAGCTGGGCCTCGAGGTCGGTGAGCTCCGCCTGCCGATCCTCGAGCGCAGCCTCCTCGTCGCGGGCCACGGCGCGGGCCTCGCTCAGGGCGCGGCGGCCGTCCTTGAGCGTCTCGCGGCGCACCTCGAGCTCGGCACGGATGGCACGAATCGCATCGGCCATGAGCGCGTCCTGGTCGGACACGTTGACGAGGTAGCCGACCTCGGTCGTGGCCTGGTCGAGCGACTCCGCCGAGAGCAGGATCTCGAGCAGCGAGGTCTGGCTGCGCTCGTAGGCCGAGCGGAGGTGGTCCTCCAGCAGCGCCTCACGGTCGTGCAGGTCGGCCGTGCGACGGGTGATGTCGGCCGCGACGGCGAGCAGCTCATCGTCGAGCTGATCGATCTGGGCTCGGAGCTCCGCGAGCCGCGCCTTGGCCTCGGCAACCTGCTCGCGCACCTGGACGAGCAGGCCGCTGACCCGCTCGTACTCCGCGGTGACCGCCTCCAGCTCGGCGCGGGCGAGATCGAGCTGGACGTCGAGATCGGCGGATCGGCTCTGGAGCTGGGCGAGCTTGGTGCGCTGCTGGTCGAGGGTGGCCGCCAGCGACTGCTGCGCCGACTGTGCGTCTGCGAGCTCTGCGCGGGTCTTGGCCAGCTGGGCCTCTGGATCAGCGGCAAGGGCCGAGCCGCTGGGCTGAGTTGTGACGACGCTCCATCCAACCGTCAGCAGGGCGACGAACGTGATGGCGAGATGTGACCGCCGCCTCATCGAGCGGTGATCCGAATCTGCAATTTGCCCTTGTGCCCCTTAGCGAGAGAGTCAGGGGCCGATGGTGCCCCACGGCCTTGAGCCGCGGAACGGGGGCGAATGTACTACACCGATCTACCCATGCGCCACCCCAAGCGCCCGTCTACAGGTCGTCGTCGCGCTTGGAGAGACGGCCCGCGACGACGCCGATGACGGCTCCGCCAGCAACGAGCACCCAGCGCGGCATCCCCCGCTTCGGCGACGAGGCCGGCCCCGGTGGCGCATCCACCGCCACGGGCAGGAAGCGCGGATCGGCCTCTCCAACACGCTCCAGGTCGTCGTCCAGGGCGCCCGCGCGGGCAAACTCGGCGCCGAGGAGCACGATCACGCTCGCGAAGTAGAGGAACACGAGCAGCGTGATGCCGGTTGCGACAGGGCCGAAGGCGGAATCGTAGCTGGCGATGTTCGTGGCGTAGTAGGTGAAGCCGATGCGCAGCACCGTCCACAGCAGCGTCGCCGCCAGCGCACCGGGCAGGACCTCCATCCAGCCCACCGGCCGGTTCGGCACGACGTGATAGATGATCCAGAAGGCGAGGAAGATCAGGAGGATCGGCAGCACCAGGCCGGTGAGCCAGATCGCCGTCTCGCCGCCCGGCACCCCGGCGATGAGGTCGCTCGCCAGGCGCCGGACGAGGCCGGTGACGATGCCGATCACGAGCGCGCCCACCGCCAGCACGCCTGTCATCGCCATGAGCAGCAGTCCCATGAGCTTGTCCCACAGGAAGGGGCGCGGTGGCGCGTTCTCGAAGACGCGGCTGATGCCCCTCGAGAGGGCCGAGAAGATGCCGAGCCCGCTCCACGTCAGGAAGGCGAAGCTGATGATCGTCATGGTGCCGCGCGACTCGATGGCCGCGTCGATCACGCTGCCGACCGTCTCGGCGTCGAGCGGCGAGCCGGCCTCCACCTGCTCGATCACGAAGTCGCGCGCAGCCCCCTCTCCCAGCACGATCGACCCGACCACGATGCCGAGGACGAGGAGCTGGAAGATCGAGAGCACCCCGAAATACGCCATGCTCCCGGCGTACTGGAGCGCATCGTGGGCCAGGAAGCCCTCCACGGCACGGCGCGAGATCCGCGTCGTGCGGTGACGCAGGATCCACTCGTCGAGGGCGCGCAGCATGCGCTTGGCGCGGTCGATCATCGTGCCGTTGAGCCTAGCGCTACCCTGTGACCGATGCCACGCGCCGAGTCCGAGACCCTGTCCCTCGACGGGCACGAGGTCACCATCAGCAACCCCGGCAAGCTCTTCTTCGCCGATGCCGGCATCACGAAGATCGACCTCGTGCGCTACTACCTCGCCGTGGCCGATGGCGCCCTGCTCGGCGTCCGCGACCGACCGATGGCCCTCAAGCGCTTCGTGGACGGAGCCGATGGCGAGGCCTTCTTCCAGAAGCGGGCGCCGAAATCGGTCCCCGAGTTCGTGCGCACCGTCGAGCTCTCGTTTCCGTCGGGTCGCACGGCCGACGAGGTCGTGGTCGATAACGCCGCCGCGCTGGCCTGGATCGTGAACCTGGGCTGCATCGACCTGAACCCGCACCCGGTCCGCTCCGGCGATCTCGCCCATCCCGATGAGCTGCGCGTCGATCTCGATCCCGGTCCGGGCGTCGCCTGGGAGGATGTCCGTCGCGTGGCCCTGGTCGTCAACGAGGTGCTCGTCGAGCTCGGCTACACGGCCTGGCCTAAAACATCCGGCTCGCGCGGGATCCACGTCTACGTGCGTCTCGAGCCACGCTGGGAGTTCGCCGAGGTGCGCCGCGCGGCCCTGGCCCTGGCGCGCGAGGTCGAGCGCCGCGCGCCGGAGATCGCCACCAGCAAGTGGTGGAAGGAGGAGCGTCACGGCGTGTTCCTCGACTACAACCAGAATGCCAAGGACCGGACCGTGGCATCGGTCTACTCCGTGCGCCCGCGGCCATCCGCCACCGTCAGCGCGCCGCTCACCTGGGACGAGGTCCCGTCGGCCGAGCTCGAGGACTTCACCCTGCGCACGGTGCCGGCGCGCTACGCGAAGCTCGGAGACATGGGAGCAGGCATCGACGACGAGGCGCACTCCCTGGAGCCGCTGCTCGAGCTCGTCGCCCGCCAAGAGGCAGCCGGGGAGGGTGATGCACCGTGGCCACCGAACTATGCGAAGCAGCCCGGCGAGCCGGCCCGCGTCCAGCCGTCGCGGCGCCGCTTGCCGGCCGAGGCGAAGCCGACCGATCCATCGGCACCCCGCGGGCGGGCGGGATCGGTGGCGCCGGCCCTCCCCACGCCGCCGGCACGCAACCCGGATGGAACGGTGCCACCCACCGGCCGCCGGCGCTCCTCCCAGCCGCTGCTCGTCATCAGCCAGGCCGCCGACAAGGCCGATGCGCTCGCCGGCCTCGATCGGTGGCGTGAACGCCATCCCGAAGCGGCTCCGCACGTGCGCGACCCCGAGGACGTCCTGGTGGACGCCATGCGGGGCCGCTACAAGGTCTGGTGGCGGGTCCGCGTGAACCTGCGCAACGTCCCGGAGGAGCTGCGCCCGGCGGCCGAGCCGCCCGATCCCGACTACGACCCGTGGAGGACGCGCTAGGGTTGCGCTCGTGAAGAGATCGCCGACCGCGACAGCCCTTGCCGCCCTGCTCGCCTTGACGACCGCATGCACGACTGAGCCATCCGCCAGCGATCCGGTGGGCACGGCGCTCCCGGAACGTACCGAGATCACGGTCGGGCTCCTTCCGATCGTCGACGTGGCGCCGGTCCACCTGGCGATCGCCCGCGGGCTGTTCGAGGCGGAGGGGTTGAGCGTCACCACCGAGATCGTGCAGGGCGGCGCTGCCGCCATTCCGGCCCTCGTCGGCGGCGACCTCGACATCGCCTACGGCGCGTGGCCGTCGTTCCTGATCGCCAACCAGGAGGGGATCGCGCTGCGTGCCATCGCGGACGGCGTCGCAGCCTCGCCGGGCTTCACCGAGTTCCTGGCCCTGCCCGGCTCGAACCTCGAGGGCGACCCTGCCGGCATGGCCGGCGCGACGATCGCCGTGAACACGCTGGGCAATATCGGCGAGCTGGCGGTCCGGTCCACGCTGGAGGCGGCGGGAGTCGATCCGGACGACGTGCAGCTCATCGAGATCCCGTTTCCGGACATGGGGGCAGCGCTCGAGCGTGGCGACGTCGACGTGATCTGGGCCAGCGAACCAGTGCCGACCATCGTCAAGTCGGGCCTCGACGCCGTGGTCGTCACCGACTCCTTCGTGGGCGACCTGGCGGGGTTCCCGGTGGCCGGCTACCAGGCGACGGCCGAATTCACCGACGAGAACCCGAACACCGTCGCCGCATTTCAGCGAGCCCTCGCAGCGGCCGCGGAGCTGAGCCGTGACGATCCCTCGCTCGTCGTCCAGCTCGTCCCCGAGTACACCGGCCTGGCTGCCGACCTCGCGGGCGAGATCGCGCTGCCCGTGTACGGCGGTGCGATCGACGCATCCATCCTCCAGCGCGTGAACGACTACCTCGTCACCTTCGGGATGCTGGCCGACGGTCTGGACATCGCGGCGCTCGTGTTCCAGGAGCCTCGCGGCGGGTGATCCGCACGCGGGTGCTGCGCGGGACGATCGGCCTGGCGGTCGCGTTCGCGGCGCTGGAGGCGCTCACGCGTGCCGGGCTCGTCAGCAGCGAGTACCTGCCGCCCGCATCGACGGTCCTCGCCACGACCGCCGGGATCCTGCTGGACGCCGAGTTCCTGCGCAACGTGGCCGCGACGATGACGGCCTGGGCCGTCGGTATGGCCGTCGCCATCGCCATCGCCGTGCCGCTCGGCCTGCTGCTCGGCTCGTCGTGGCGCAGCTATCTCGCCGCCACCACCGCGATCGAGCTCCTGCGGCCGATCCCGTCGGTGGCCCTCATCCCGCTCGCGATCCTGCTCATGGGGCGTGGCCTGGACATGAAGGTATCGCTCATCGTGTACGCATCGGTCTGGCCGATCCTGTTCAACACGATCTACGGCATCCGCGAGGTTGACCCCGTGGCCAGGGACACCGCCCGCGCCTTTGGCTTCGGTCCGCTGGCCACGCTGTGGCGCGTCTCCCTTCCCTCGGCCTCGCCGTTCATCTACACCGGCATCCGCATCTCCGCGGCCATCGCGCTCATCCTGGCCATCAGCGCCGAGCTGATTGCCGGTGGCGGCGATGGGATCGGCAGCTGGATGCTGGCCCGATCGCAGGCCGGCGTCCCCCGCGAGCTGCTGTACGCGGCCATCGTCGTATCGGGCCTCCTCGGCCTCGCCATCAACGGCGCCATGGTGGCCGGCGAGCGACGCCTCTTCGCGTGGCATCAGCGCCTGCGGGACGCGTCGTGAGCTTCGCCGGCACCGATACCGCGCCTCGGCGCCTGGCCGTCGTCGGTGGGCGCATCGGCTCGCTCGCGCTCCACCTGAGCGTCCTGGTCGCCCTCCTCGTCACCTGGCAGATCCTCGCCGTGCTCACCGACGATCCGGTCTTCTGGCCCGCATTCACCGATGTCGCGGCGCGGCTGTGGGATGCCTGGCTCACCAATCCGGAGGCGTGGATCGAGAGCGTCG
>JBOGSW010000108.1:0-3971 GCA_050695815.1 Candidatus Limnocylindria bacterium
AGCAGGTACCAGTAGAGCAGGCCGTAGACCTGGAGCTGGTTGACGAACACCCCCTCCTCGGTCGCCATGCCGACCCGGTCCGCGTCGCCGTCGAAGGCGATGCCGATGTCGGCGCCCCAGCGTGGGATCTCCTCCAGCCAGGTGTCGACGTTGGGGCGAATCGGCTCCGGGTTCAGGCCACCGAAGTACGGGTTGCGCTCGGTGTGCAGCTCGCGAACCGTGAGGCGGCCGTCGCCGAGCAGCCGGGTGTACCAGCCGGCGCCCGAGCCGAAGAGCGTCTCCACCAGCACGCGGCGCTCGGCCGCGCGAATGCGCTCGATGTCGACGATGCTGGCCAACTGCTCGCGGAAGCGCGGGTACGGGTCGAATCCCTCGACCAGGCCGGCGTCGACCGCGTCATCGTATTCGCGTCGCGGCGGGAGCTCGTCATCGGGATGCGTGTCCATCGTCGCCTCGATGGCCGCGAGCATCTCGGGCGCCGCCGCACCGCCGCTGTCTGCCTTGACCTTGAAGCCGTTATCGGTCCACGGGTTGTGGCTGGCGGTGATGACGATCCCGGCACCTGCTCCCAGCTCCCGGGTGAAGAAGCTGCCGACCTGCGTCGGCACCGCCTCGGGCGGCGCGAAGGAGCGGATGTCATGGGCCGCGAGGACCTCGATGCAGGCACGGGCGAAGTGCTCGGACGCGAAGCGCCGGTCGTGGCAGACGACCACGCCGCGGTCCGCGGCGCCGGTCCGCTGCAGGTGCTCCGCCACGCCGCGCGCACAGCGGCGCACGTTATGGAACGTGTAGTCCTCGGCGATGGCGGCGCGCCAGCCATCGGTTCCGAACTTGATCTTCGTCACGGGGCGATGGGCACTCGTCTACGGGACCCCTTCGGATGTGTGCAGCCATCGTAGCCGGTGCATACCATCATCGCGCCCGGCCGTCGGCGCGCGCGGCTGCGTCATCGAGCGAGGACTGCAGGCGCACGAGCATCGGGCGCAATGGCTCCCGAGGGCCGGCACGGATCGGCTCGGCCTCCTCCACGCGCAGGCGGCAGAACGGCAGTGGCACGATGTGCCGATCCCAGCGCCAGCTGAGCCGAATCGCTGGAGATGCATGGATCCCCCACGCCTGGAGCGGCAGCCCCGACTCGCGGGCCACGATGAGGGCGCCGGGCTTCGCGCGCCGATACGGACCCATCGGCCCATCGGGACTGACCACCGGGCTGTGCCCGGTGCGACCCAGGCGCGCCAGTTCGCGAGAGAGCCGCGCGGCCTCCGCACGCTCACCCTCCGCCGGGAGCGGGACCGATCCGGCATCGAGCCCGGCGAGCATTCCGTTCATGACCTCGCCACGGAACGTCCGGGTGCTGAAGCTGACGTGGTGGCTCCGGGGGCGCAGGCGCCGCGCGGCCGCGGCGCCGACCAGGTTGTACTCGTGCCAGAAGGCGAGGACCACCTGGTCCTGCGTGACCGAGCCCTCGATTCGGCACGTCGCGGCCACCAGCCGAACGTAGGCGGCCATGACCGCTCCGATGAGTCGGGCCAGCGGACGCATCGGTCCTGCGCTAGAGGTAGCGGTCGCCGGCGGTGCGCGCGATCTCGTCGAGGACCGGCTTGATCTCCTCGGCTCGGTCGCGGCTACAGACGAGGAGGGCGTCGGGCGTGTCGACGATGATCACGTCCTCCAGGCCCACCGTCACGACCAGCCGGTCGCCTCCATGGACGAGCACGTTGTGCGAGTCGCGGTCGAGGTGCTGGCCGCTGGCGACGAGGTCCTTGCCGCGCGCGGTGGTGAGCGCCTCGAGCAGCGCCGACCATGAGCCGATGTCGGACCAGCCGGCATCGAGCGGGACGACCGCCATGCGGCCCTCCGCCGCGGCGGGTTCCGCGATGCCGACGTCGATCGTGATCGCCGGCACCGGCTCCAGGATGTCGCGCACGTCGCTCATCCAGCCCGAGGTGCGATGCAGCTCGCCGATGCGCTCGAGCGCCGACGCGAGCTTCGGCTGGAAGCGCTCGACCGCCTGGCGGAACGCGTAGACGCGCCACACGAAGATCCCGGCGTTCCAGTAGTGATCGCCCTCATTCAGGAAGGCGGCCGCCGTCTTCGCATTCGGCTTCTCGACGAACCGGGCGACGAGGGCCGTGCCGCTCGACGGATGGAGGCGCTCCCCCGCCCTGATGTAGCCGTAGCCCGTGGCCGGGTGGCTCGGCACGATGCCCAGTGTGACGAGGTAGCCCCGCTCGGCCGCCCGGCCGGCCTCGCGGAGGCCATCGGTGAACGCCGCCTCGTCGGCGACGAAGTGGTCGGCCGGCAGGACGAGCGCCACCTCGTCGCTCTCGCGCCGGGCAAGCACCTGAGCCAGACCGGCGGCCACGGCCGTGGAGCGCGCGAGCGGCTCACCGAGCACGTTGTCGGGCGGAAGCTGAGGCAGCTGCTCCTGGGTGGCGCGCACGTGCGCCTGGCTGGTGATGACATAGATGTCGTGCGGCTTCAGGAGCGGCCCTAGGCGAGCAACCGTCTGCTGCAGCAGGCTCGTCTCGCCGGTGAGCGCCAGCAGCTGCTTGGGCGTGCCGCGCCGGGACAGGGGCCAGAGGCGGGTGCCGGCGCCGCCGGCCATGACGATCGCGAACATTCGGGCCGAGGCTAGCAGAGGCGCGGACTGGGGCGCGGACTGGGGCGCGCGCCAGAACTGCCGATTTGCACCTGATGGTGGCAAAGTGGCGCCAGAGGCGGTTCAGGCTGGACTTTTGGGCCGGTTCGTTGCAGCCGGCGCACAGCAACACGCTGAATGGGCGTCGGATCGGCCGCGAAACCGCCGGTTGCCAGCACCCGATGCAAACCCGGCGCCGGACGCCGGCGCCGGGCTGGTACTACGAAGAAACATCCGTCTCGACCTCGGCCTCGAGCCGCTCCCCGAGCTCCACGGTGCGCCGATAGGCGGCCCACACCGCGTCGGAGAAGACGGTGCGGATGCGGCCCTTCTCGAGCTCGTAGATCGCGGCCGCGCTGGTCCCTCCGGGCGAGGTCACCGCGTTGCGCAGCTGGGCGGGGTGAAGCTCCGAGCGGGCGGCGTACTCGGAGGAGCCGATCAGCGTGGTGACCACCAGGTCGTGCGCCAGCTCCCTGGGGAACCCCAGGTGGACCCCGGCGTCGATGAGCGCCTCCATCACCGCGAAGAGGTAAGTCGGACCAGTGCCGGAGAGGGCAGTGGCCATGGCGACGAACGCCTCGTCCGCCACCTCCCGCTCGTCACCGAGGGCGCGCAGGACGGCGCGGGCACGGTCCCGCTGCGCGGCACTGCATGCCTCCGAGGCGGCCCAGACGCTGATGCCGCGACGGATCTGGGACGGAGTGTTCGGCATGGCGCGCACCACGGCTGCGTGCTGGAGCCCGTCGACGAGTGCGCGCAGCGTTGCGCCGGCCACGATCGAGAGGACGACCTGGTCGGGCGCGAGCCGGCCACGCAGCTCGCGCATGACGCGGCCGAGCATCTGGGGCTTCACGGCCACCACCACGATCTCGGCGTCGTCGAGCGCGTCGCGATTGGACGTCACCGGGCGGATCCCGTGCCGCTCGGCGAGGAGGTCCCTGCGCTCGCGGCGCGGATGCGAGGCGGCCACCTGCTGGGGCGTCACGGCGCGGTCGGCGATGAGCCCGGCGATCATCGCCTCGGCCATGACGCCGGCACCCACGATTCCGACACGCATCGAGCGTCGACGCGTCATGCGTCCTCCTCCTGTTCTCCCACGACGACCTCCGTTCCGTGCAGGAGGCGCGCCTCCTCCAGCTCAGCGGTCGAGCCATCGGCCCGCTCCAGCAGGTCGACCGCCGCCGATCCGAGGCGACGCGCGGCCGTGACCTGTCCCAGGTCGAGCAGCGCCCGCCCCAGGCCCAGTGCGGCGAGGCCCTGCTCGTGCTCGGCGCCGATGTCGCGAGCCTCGTCGATCGCCTCGGCATTGTAGCGGCGAGCGCTCGCCGGG
>JBOGSW010000109.1:0-5094 GCA_050695815.1 Candidatus Limnocylindria bacterium
AGCCCGACCAGGCCGAGGTGCACGTTCGCCGCGCCACCGACGAGGCCCATGGTGATCGCGCGACGAAAATGGGCGTCCATCACGCGTTCTCCTTGCGGCCGAGCAGGCCGTTCGGCCTGAAGATGAGGACCAGCACCAGCACGGTGAAGGCGATCACGTCCTTCAGCTGGTTCGCCGCCGGGATGTTGTAGCCGGTGAGCAGCAGGTTCGGGCCGACCGCCTCGAGGATGCCGAGGATCATGCCGCCGATCGCCGCGCCGACGACGTTGCCGATGCCGCCGAGCACGGCGGCGGTGAAGGCCTTGATGCCCGGCAGGAAGCCCACGAAGAAGTGGACCTGGTTGAAGATCTGGATGTAGAGAATGGCCGCCGCGCCGGCGAGCAGGCCGCCGATGGCGAAGGTGACGACGATGATGCGGTCGACATCGATGCCCATCATGGCCGCGACGTCCTTGTCCTCCGCCACGGCGCGCATGGCGCGCCCGGTGCGGGTCCGCTCGATGAACAGGTAGAGCCCGACCATGAGCGCCACGGCGGAGACGATGACGACCGCCTCCTTGACCTCCAGGACGAGCGGCCCGAGGGTCATCTCACCGTCGAACAGGCCGAAGTCGGGATAGGTGCGAATGCCCGATCCGTAGAAGCCGCGCGCCGTGTATTGCAGGAACAGCGAAGCGCCGATGGCGGTGATCAGCGGGACCAGGCGCGGAGCGCCTCGCAACGGCCGGTACGCGATGCGCTCGAGCAGCACCGCGACGATCATGCTGACCAGCATCGCGACGGCCAGCACGAGCAGCAGGGCCAGGACGGGGTTGGCCGCCACCATGCCGGCATCGGCCAGGCCGGCGGCCGCGAAGAAGGCGGTGAACATCCCCCACATGAACACCTCGCCGTGGGCGAAGTTGATCATGAACAGGATGCCGTAGACCAGCGTATAGCCCAGCGCGATGAGTGCGTAGACGCTGCCGAGCGCGATGCCCGAGACGACGAGCGACTGCCAGACCTGCGGGCTGAAGCGGCCCTGCGACAGGGTGAGGGCCGCGCCGATGAGGGCGAAGACGATGATGCCGCCACCCAGCACCCACAGGAAGACGGTGACGAAGTTCAGCCGAGGACGGCGGATTGGCACAAGCAGCTCCGTAGCTCGGTCAGCGAGAGCCGATATCGATATGCGGGTGAGCCGGCGGCCGGCTCACCCGCATCGTCGAGATGGTCCGAACGGACCCTATTCCTCGGGCCAGATCCGGACGAACTCGCCGTCCTGGACCTCGCTCACGCTGATCTGGGCGTTGGCGCAGTCGCCAGTCTCGTCGCAGCTCAGCGTGCCGGTGATGCCCTCGTAGCCCTCGGTGGCGAGGACCGCATCACGCAGGGCCGATCGCGGAACGTAGGTCGTCCCGCCATCGGTGAAGGCCACCGCCTCGATCGCGTCCGCCAGGATGTTGTAGGCATCGTAGGCGTGCGCGTGGAAGACGCTGGTCGGCTCCTCCAGGCCGGAGATGTCGCTGTACACCGGCAGGAACTCGTTCTCGTAGAAGTCCCCGGTGAAGTTGAGGTCCGGACCCGAAAGGACGACGCCTTCGCCGGCCTCACCGGCGGCGCTCAGCCAGTCGGTGTTCAGCATTCCGTCCGCGCCGGCCAGGATCGTGTCCTCGAGGCCGGCCGTGTCGCGGGCCTGCTGGGTGATCAGCGCGCCCTCGGCGACGAAGATCGGGTAGTACAGGAACTCGGGCTCGTCGGCCGCGATGTTGCTCAGCACGCCGCTGAAGTCGGTCTGACCGACGGTGACGGCCTCCTGGGCGGTCACGGTGCCGTCGCAACCCGCAGCGAACTCCTCGGCGAAGACCGCCTGGAGCTGCTCGGCGTACGGTGAGCCGTCGTGGATGGTGGCTGCGGTCGTCAGGCCCAGCACGTCACAGACGTACTCGGCCATGGCCGCGCCCTGGATCTCGTCATTGTGCGCAGTGCGCGCGTAGAACGGCTGATGCGTGTCCTCGGCGGTCAGCGACGGCGCCGTGTTCGAGGGGGAGATCAGAACGATCCCCTCTGCGCTGGTGATCTCGGCGGCCGGAACGCCGGCGCCCGAGCAGCTGGTGCCGATGATGCCGACGATTCCGGGCTCGGTGACCAGCGCCTGGGCCGCGGCCGTGCCGCCGTCAGGACCGCACAGGCCGTCCTGCTCGTTGAACTCGACCGCGTGGCCGGAGATCTCAGGGCGCATCTGCGCTGCCACATCGACGCCGATCTGGCTGTCGGTGCCCAGCGTCTCGTTGGCGCCGCTGATGACGAAGATGGTGCCGACCGTCATCGGGTCGCCCTCGGCGATCTCGACGCAGCCGAACTCATCGGCATCGCAGTCCGCTGCGCTTCCGGTTCCGCCGCCGCCGTCCGTCGCGCCTGGGCTCCCATCGCCGCCGCCATCTGACTGGCATGCGGCAAGGATGAGCATCAGCACGACGAGGATGGCGCTCCATCGCGTGTACTTCTGCATTCGGTTCTCTTCCTCCACTGGGATGTGCTCGGGGAGATCGCGCATGCGCGGGCCCGGCGAATCAAAGGTGCGCGGCATGATACCGGTGGCGCTCCCGTGGGCGCAAGACATTTCCGTGGTATCCTCGAGCGGGTCGTCCAGCAGCACGTCCGCTGCGAATCGCACCCGAGAGGCCTTTGTGGAGGTTCACGTCCGCACCGCCCGACACACCGATCTCGATGCCGCCGTGCGCCTGCTGGCGCGCGACGATGCCGAGCCCGCGGTCGAGCGCGACGACGTCGACTACCTGCGCAACCTGCTCTTCGTCCCCTCCGCGACGGTCATCGTCGCCGAATCCGGACGACGCATCGTTGGCGCGGGCGTCCTCGCCATCAGGCCCTCGGTCCGATCCGGTCCCTTCGTCGGTGTCATCGACGAGATGGGAACCAGCCGGACGGAGCTGGGTGACGCCGAGCGCCGCCAGGTCGCCGACGAGCTCGTCGAGCACCTGGTGAGCTCGGCACGAAACAAGGGCTGCACGCGCGTGGAGGTTTCCGAACCGCTGGCATCCGCAGAACCGTCGCTCTGGAAGCGGCTGGGGTTCGCGAGCCGCGGTCGAACGCTCGGCCGAGTCATCGGCTGAGCACCGCACCCGCGTCGGCCATATCAACTACCACAGGAGAAGAGCTCAACCGTGAGCAAGAACGTGGCGATGTTCGTTGACGTCGCCAACATGTACTACGCCGCGCGCGGGCAGGATGTCGACGTCGATTACGTCGCCCTGCTCAAGCACGCCACCAAGGGGCGCGACCTCATTCGCGCCTACGCATATACCGGGCTCGACCCGGAGAACGAAAACCAGCGCAAGTTCATCGACTTCCTGGGCAAGAACGGCTACAAGCCGGTCGTCAAGGACATCCGCAAATTCGGCGATGGCCGCATGAAGGCCAACCTCGACATCGAGCTGGTGGTCGACCTCTTCCGCCTGGCCGATCGGATGGACATCGCCGTCATCGTGTCCGGCGACGGCGACTTCGCCCCGGCCATCAGGGCGCTCCAGGACACCGGCGTCCGCTGCGAGGTGATCAGCTTCAAGCCGAACACCTCGTCCGACCTGGTCGCCGTGGCCGATGAGTTCATGGACATCATGAAGATCGCCTCGATCAGCCGGAAGGAGGGCCGCGCGCTGCGAGACAGCATGAGCGCGCCTGAGATGCCGGCCAAGGAGGTCAGCCCCGAGTTCGGCTTCCGCGACGCCTCGCCGTCGGTAGCCGCTGCGGCG
Organism: Candidatus Limnocylindria bacterium; assembly: GCA_050695815.1. Lineage (GTDB taxonomy): Bacteria > Chloroflexota > Limnocylindria > QHBO01 > QHBO01 > JACDBZ01. Next base: position 3,753 of record JBOGSW010000109.1, read on the forward strand.
CTGGCCGCCATCAAGACTCCCTCCCGCACCGGAGCCGCCACGGGCAGCGGGTCGGGCAATGGACGGCGAACACGAGGCGGCTCGAGCCGCCGGTCGAGCGCATCGCCGGCAGCTGCTTCGACGCGCGCAGCCGAGACCCCGGCCGCTCCGGCGAACGCCGCAACCGAGAGCGACGAGGCGACCAAGCGTCGCCGTCGCCGTCGCGGTGGGCGCGGCCGTGGTCGATCGCGTCGCGAGGACGAGCAGACGACTCCCGCGGCCGCGACCGGCAGCGAGGAGGTCGGCTGGGAGGAGTTCGACGACCTGAGCCAGATGGACGGAGTGACCGTCGACGAGGATCGCGAGTACACCTTCGAGGAGGCCGATCCCGCCACGCTGGCGGAGCTCGGATTCAGCCCTGAGGAGGGCGATGCCGACGCCCCGGCCGCCGAGGCCGCCGAGGCCGACGAGAAGCCGAAGCGCCGCACCCGCGCCAGGAAGGCCGATGCCGGCGCCCCGGCCGCCAGTGCCGACCCGAAGCCGAAGCGCCGCACCCGCGCCAAGAAGGCCGATGCCGATGCCGGCGCCCCGGCCGCACAGGCCGACGAGAAGCCGAAGCGCACCCGCTCGAGCCGGGCAGCCGGTGGCGAGGCATCGTCGGGCGAGGGCGGATCGACCGAAGGCGGATCGACCGAGGGCGGTGAGCCGCAGGGGATCTGGGGTCGATTCCGCTCCGCGCGGAAGCCACGCACCACGGCCTCGAGCTGATCGCAGCCCGTGGCGCGGCGCGCACGGTTCCGGCTCTCGCCCCCGCCCCGACGACGACTCGACGACGATCGTCAAGTGGCGCCTGACGCACGTGTTGGACACTTCCCGCACCCCGCGTTGCACCTGATGACACCAAAGTCGACGGAGTCCGAGCTCCTTCGTCGCCCGTTTCGTCCGGTGCAACCCGGGACGTGTGAGCTTCCGCTCGTTCGGAGTTGGTGCCACCGGGTGCAACTCGGGGCATCCGAGGCCCTCACTGGCAAGGCCTCGGTGCCGGATGATGTGGCCACCAGGTGCGGCAGCGGTCAGGTGGCACCAGCCGTGCCGTTAGGCGGAGGAAGTGGCGCTGAGTCGCTCAATGCCATCCTGGCCCACGCTCCGACGTCGCCGGCTGACGGTTCGGTTGGCGCGAATCAGGAGCTAGTGGCACCGAGATGTGTCATCTGACGAACTCGGCCGTCGCACCGCCGCACGGAGCAGCATGAGAGCCGGCCCACACGGGCCGGCTCTCCTCGTCAGCGCGCGCCCGACGTCAGGCGGGTGACTCGCGGTCGACGCCCTCGTAGGACTCGTTGATCGCCTCCGCGGTATCGGC
>JBOGSW010000110.1:0-4913 GCA_050695815.1 Candidatus Limnocylindria bacterium
CCTCGCCCTCGCCCTCGCCGGGTGTTGGAAACAGCACCGGGACGGAGGCCTGCACGCGGGTGATGTACCCGGATGTGGTTCCGATGATCACAGCGAACACCGCGACGGCGCCAACGACGCCGATGCCGAGCGCCAGCCCACCGGAGGCGCCGAAGAGGAGCGCGAGCACACCGGCCAGCACGCCGCTCACCAGCGAGACGATCAGGCCGATCATGCCGGCTGACGTGGTCAGGCCGTAGAGGACGCCCCCCGCCCACGTACTGGGCGGGCTGCCGTAGGTGATCATCACGCCGGGCAAATCGTCGTGCACGCCGGTCGTGAAGTACGGCTCGACGATCGGGGCGATCTGCGTGTACCCGTGGCGAATACGGCTCATCCCGTGGACGGCGCGCATGTCATCGGAGTTGGCGCCCATGATACGCCCGTAGGTCGTCAGACCGATGATCACGTCGAACGCCAGCACGATGGCGGCGATGATCAGGAACTGCCGGTCGAACGACATCGCCTGTGCCGCCAGCGCCAGCGCCACGAACGACATCGAGAGGAACGTCAGGAACATCCCGCCGCGCGTGAAGGCCTCGTTGTAGGCCAGCGACCGCGCCGATAGCAAGCTCCAGTGCTCGGTGCTCAGGATCTGCAGGACGCGAGGGTCGTCGAGCGTGAGGGCGGGTCGTGGATCCGGTGCGTCGGGCGTGGAGTTCTGCGGCGACATGGTCTCTCCTCGGGGTTGGGCTGGGGGTGTGGGCGCCGAAAGGGTGAGTCTGCCACCGCCGGGCAAGCATCGGCCTATTCGTAACTAGCCTATGCTTGGCCGATGACCGCCCAACAGACCGCCGAGCACTTCATCGACGGACAGATTGCCTACTATCGAGCCCGCGCACCCGAGTTCGACCTCAGCCACCACAATCCGACGCCCGAGCTGCGGGCCGCCCTCGACGCATTCGCGCCTCGCGGCCGAGTGGTCGAGCTGGCATGTGGGACCGGGATCTGGACCGCCGAGATCCTGCGGCACCCGGTGGAGCAGCTGACGTGCATCGACGCCGCTCCCGAGATGCTTGCCATCCACGCATCGCAGATCGATGACCCGAGAGTGATTCGCAAGCAGCACGACCTGTTCACCTGGGAGCCGAGCGAGCGGCGCGATGCGGTGATCTTCGCCTTCTGGCTGTCGCACGTGCCGCCATCGCGATTTGCGGAATTCTGGGAGACGGTCGAGCGCGCCCTCAAGCCGGGCGGCCGTGTCTTCTTCATCGACGATGACCTTCGGGCGGAGGCGACCGAGGAGCGCATCCCGGACACCGAGGTGCCCGCCGTCCTGCGGACGCTCAACGACGGCAGCTCGCACGTCGCCGTCAAGGTCCTCCACAGCCCCGAGGCACTCGCCACCGAACTGACTGATCTTGGCTGGAGTGCCGAGGTGCATTCCGCCGGCACGCGCTTCCTGTGGGGCACGGCGGTGCCTCCCCGCTGACGGACTCTCGCTGAAGATCGAACCGAAAGCGCTTGCCGGTACGCCAGTCTCGGTGCAGGGTCATGTCGGCCCTGCGGGGAGATAGGGATGGATCGGTACCTGGTCGAGCGGGCACAGCGCGGTGATCGCGAAGCGTTCACATCGCTGGCGTTCGCCCTCAGCGATCGGCTCTTCGGTGTCGCGCATCGGATCCTGCGTGACCGCGACGCGGCCGGAGACGCCCTCCAGGTTGCCCTCGTCCGAATCTGGCGGGATCTACCCAGCCTGCGCGAACCCGAGCGGCTCGAGGCATGGGCCTATCGGCTTCTCACGCGCGCCTGTCAGGACGAGCTGCGAAAGCGCCGCAGTCGTCCACCTCCCCTCGAGCTTCTCCCCGACGACGGAGCGATCGACCCCTCGATCCTCTCGGTGGCCGATCGCGATCAGATCGCCCGCGGGTTCCGGAACCTGTCGGCCGAGCAGCGTGCCGTCGTCGTCCTCCACTACTACCGCGACCTGACCCTGTCGGAGATCGCCGAGGCGCTATCGGTGCCGATCGGGACGGTCCGTTCGCGACTTCACTACGCGCGCCGCAGCCTTCGCTCGGCTCTCGAGGCCGATGCACGTGCTACGGATCGGAAGGGACACACCGCATGAACCGCCAGCCGGACATCGATCGGCTCCTGCGGAGCTGGCTCGACGAGGGGGATGACACCCCGCCCGAGCGGTACGTGTGGGCAGCCCTCGAGCGCATTCAAACGACACAACAGCGCGGCGCCCTCTGGGTGTCGCTGGAGGAATTCATCATGCGCGCACAGCCATTTGCTTCGATCGCTGCGATCGTCGTCGTCGCCGTTATCGGGTTCGCCGTCTGGTTTGGCCTGGGCGGTGGACCGAACATCGGGGATCCCGACGCCACTCCAACGTCCGTTTCCTCGGGCGTTGAGACCGAGGTCTTCGCCGACCCCTTCTCGCTTGTTCCGCCTGACGGCTGGGTCACCGTCGAGAGCCCGAATTCCGTCGTCGTGTCGCCGCCGATCGGAACCGGATCCCTCCAGGAGCGAATCGTCATCTTCCGCACTGAAGAGGCGACCATCTGGGGTGGTCTCGGCGAGGGCCTCATGCCCTGGCCCGAGGATCTCGCCGCCTGGCTGGCGGACTATCCCGTCGCCACGGAGCCAACCGGGCCGGGCTCGCTCGAAGTGACGCTGGCGAGTGAGACCGAGACCACGGTCGATGGTGGTGCGGCGAGCGTCATCGCCGCCACGTCGGCCTTCAGCGCTGACCCTGCGGCTGAAGCATCCATGAACTTCATCTCGCCAGAGTCGGCCAATCTCGGCACCGACGCCCTGATCTTCGACGGTGAAGGGCAGGTGCGGTTCGTGTTGCTGACCGAGCGCGGGGTGGCGATCGTCTACCACGCGACGGACTCCGCCTTCTCGGAGGCGACGTTCCAGGGGGTGCTGGACAGCCTTCGATTCCTGGACCGATAGCGAGGGCATGGTGGGTGGGTGGGCCCATTCGCAACTGGACTGGTTACAAATAGGTAGCGTCACGGGGTGGGCGACGTCGACGGTTCGGCTTCCACGGTGTTCCGGAACTCCTCGTAGTACTCCTCGAGGGTTCCCAGGCCGACCTCGGCGCGGCGGGCGTCGACGTTGGCCTCATCCTCGATCGGCGTTCGAGAGATCAGCTCGCCGCTTTCGTCCATCATCACCTGCGTCCCATAGACCTGGGGCTCGCCGTCTGCCACGCGAACGCGGTCGATCAGGTAGGCGAGGTCGCCCGGATCCGCGTCATCGGCGTCGACGGCTGCCTGCAGCATCGCGAGGCCGCGCTTCTGGAGATCGCGCTGCAAGTCTGAGTGCTGGATCAGGATCCAGGCGGCGAGGGCGCCGTCCTCGCCGACGAGCGACCAGCCGGGCCAGCCGTACTCGTCGAGGATCTCCCGCATGCGCTCCTGGTTCGCGAAGTCCACCGCGTCCCAGGCGGCGAAGAGCTCGTCCGCCGTCCGATCGTCGCCCGGTGGCGCGACGCCGGTGCGCACGGCCTGGTCCTCGGCCATCATGGCCAGCAGCTCGTCGCGGAGGGCGGGGTTGAGCGCGTCCGCCAGGGCATGCGACGCATCGACCGATGGGGCGACCGATGGAGGCGCGGTTGTTGTCGGCGCGGCCGATCCAGGAGGAGCGGACCTGGCCGACGGCTGGGCGGCGCACGCCCCCAGCAGCAACGCAAGCAGCGGCAGCGCGGCCCTGATGCGGTTCATCGGCTCACCGTACGGCATTTGGTAATGCGGGTTCCAGAGCACCTACCTATTCGTAACGGGACTGGTTACGAATAGGTAGTAGCCGTATGCGGCAGTCGTGGTCCGCGCCAATGTGGTGACCGATGCCGGCCACGAGGCGCCCTTGCTGCCAAGGCCCGTGGATGACGCGCTCGTGCCAGATGCCAACCACAGCGACCTTAGCGAGGTGCACCCCCAACTCCCCCCTCTGGTCTGAGCGTGTTGATCGGGAAAATGTTGCCAAAATCGTCGCCTGGTTGGCGCCTGGCACGGATGCACCGCCGCCATCTGACCTAAGGTCGCCGTGGTTGGTAGGCGGCGGTAGAGGCGCCGGCTGGCGCTCGCTCGGAGGTGGTCGCACACGGTGGAACCCCGAGCGCGCCCCTCAGGTGGGCCGCTCTGCGACCAGGGTCAGGATCTCCTCCCCGTAGGTCGCGACCTTGCGTTGACCGATGCCGGCCACGCCCAGCAGCTCGACCTCGTCCGACGGCCGCTGAACGGCGATGGCGGCGAGGGTCTTGTTGTCGGCCACGACGTAGGCGGGCACGCCATCGGTGCGGGCTCGCTCGCGGCGCCATTCGATGAGCCGCTGGAGGAGTGGCTCGTCGGCTGCCGACAGGTCGAAGGAGGCAGATCCGTCGGAGGGCCGTCCACGCGGACGTGCCACGGCCCCCGGTCGCAGCTCGGCGATGAAGCGCGACGGCCGCGCCCGCGAACCAAGAGCCCACGACAGGACGAGGTGCCGGCGCGCGCGGGTGATGCCGACGTACAGGAGGCGGCGCTCCTCGGCGAGCGCATCGGCCTCCGAGGCGGACTGGCGGATGGGGAGCGTGCCCTCCTCCAGCTGCGGCAGGAAGACGGCGTCACGCCCTCGCCGGCGGCGCCCGACTCGAGCGCGTCGCGCCGCGCCAGCTCGGCCGGGTAGTCGGCAACGGTGGTCCATGGCTGCTCCGCCTCCAGCGCCCGGCCGATCGCCAGCAGCGTCGACAGCGCGGCATGCCGATCGCGCGCCTCGGCACCGGATCCCGGGCCGGGCAGTGCGGACTCGTCGAAGCCGAGCACGGTCCGCCATCGGTCTGCCAGGATGCGCGACAGTCGTCCTGACGCCTCCGCCGGCACCGCGCCGCGGCCCGAACCTCGGGACGGGCGGAGAAGCGGACGTCGCGGACGACGTTGTCG
>JBOGSW010000111.1:0-10892 GCA_050695815.1 Candidatus Limnocylindria bacterium
GGAGGTGATGGACCGGGCGCTGCGGGCGGACGAGGCGCCTCGCCGTCTCGCGGTCGTGGATCGCGACATGACCGAGTGCGTGGTGCTGGGTCGCGGCTTCAACCTCGCCACCGCGCTGGAGTGGGCCTTGAAGCTCAAGGAGCTGGCCATGGTCCATGCCCAGGCGTATTCATCCGCCGACTTCGAGCATGGACCGGTGGCGAGCTTCGCCCCCGGCGCCGACGTCCTTGCCGTGACGGCACAGGGCCCGCTCGCCCCCGACATGGCACGGCTCATCCGGCGGCTCACCGATGAGCGCAACGGTCGTGCGCTGGTGGTGGGTGACGCCGCCGTGAGAGGAGCGAGCCTGATGCCATTCCCGGCTGGATTGCCCGAGTGGCTGTCGCCGATGGTCGCGATCCTGCCGGCGCACCTCTTCACCGCCGCTCTGGCGGAGGCGAAGGGGCTGGACGTGGAGCACCCGCCTGGCCTGCACAAGGTGACGCTCACGCGCTGATTCGCATCCGGCGCCGATAATGCTCACGTGGCCCGTCCGGCGTCGGCACTGCTGCTCCTCGCGCTCCTGGCCGCGGCGTGCGCGGCTCCGGACGCAATGCGCAGTCCGGAGCCGACGCCTGCTATTGCCACCGCCTCGCCAGGCCCAACTGCCTCGCGAGGGCCAACCGCCGACCCGACGGCCGCGCCCACGGCCACGGCCGTGCCCACCACCTCACCCGCCGCCGAGCTCACGTTCGCGATGCAGACCTACCCGGTTCCCGCGGGGGCGCATCCGCATGACGTCGCGCCGGCCCTTGATGGCGGCATCTGGTACACCGGTCAGGGGAATGGCACGCTCGGATGGTTGGATCCGGAGACCGGCGATGTGCGCGAGATCCCGCTGGGCGCCGGATCCCGGCCGCATGGCGTCATCACCGGTCCCGATGGCGCCGCCTGGGTGACCGTTGGCGGGCTGAACGCCATCGTCCGGGTGGACGCCGAGACGGACGCGGTCACGACGTACCCGCTCAACGCACCCAACGCCAACCTGAACACCGCCACTTTCGATCCCGACGGGGTTCTGTGGTTCACGGGCCAGCAGGGCGTCTACGGCAGCCTCGATCCGACCTCGGGCGAACTGATGGTGCGCACGGTCGAGCCGGGTCCGTACGGGATCTCGACGACGGCCGATGGCGATGTGTATTTCAGCTCGTTGGCGGGCAGCCACCTCGGCGCCATCGATCGCGGCAGCGGGGAGGTCACGACCATCGAGACGCCGACGGCCGGCGGAGGTGCGCGGCGGGTGTGGCCAGACTCCGACGGGCGGCTATGGGTGACCGAGTGGTTCGCGGGGATGCTGGCGATGTACGACCCGGCCGACCGGACATGGGCGGAGTTTCCGCTCCCCGGCGAGAGCCCGATGCCCTACGCGGTCTTCGTCGACGAGCGCGATGCCGTCTGGGTCACCGATTTCGGCGCGAACGCCATGCTGCGCTTCGACCCGGCCACCGAGGAGTGGCTCAGCTTCCCGCACGAGTCGGCTCCGGCGGAGGTGCGCCAGCTGCTCGGGCGTCCCGGCGAGGTATGGGGCGCCGAATCGGCGGCCGACCAGCTCGTCGTCGTCCGCACCGGGGACTGACCGGTCATGCCTCGCAGTTGTCGAGCTCGCTGACCGCCAGGGACGCGGGCGCCCCCGGCCGGGGCTGGCCGACGGCGGCGCCGTTGAGCTCGAGACGCAGCTGAACCGTCACGTCGCCGCCGATCTCGGCGATCGCCGGCTCGGCGCTCAGCTCCACCGGGTCGGATTCGCCGATGCGGACCGTCCAGCGATCCGGCCGCGCGACGGCATCGACCAGGCGGCTGCAGGCCGGCACGGTGATCTCGGTGGCCTGGACGCCATCGGCCTCGAAGACGATCGTGCGTGGCTCATCGACGACGTTGAAGAGCTCGAAGTAGATGCGCGGCGCCAGCGAGCACCCCGGGGCGATGAGTGCGAGCGCAAGGATGGCCATGGCCATCACGGCCCGGGGGGTGGTGCGCACGCGCACAGGCTAGCGGGCGCGGCGCTTACGCAACGGCGACCGACTGCGGGGTCGCGGCGGCCTGGGCCGGCACGTCGATCGCTCGGAACCAGCCGGGCATGAGGCGAACGAGCTCCGGCTCGCCGTAGACCCTGACCGATCCATCCGCGATCGCTGACGACCAGCTCCGGGTGCCGCGCGAGATCGGGAAGAGCGCCGCGACACCCGCGTCGACGAAGACGTACCGTTCGGGGGCCAACAGCGGGTCCTCGAGGCAGAGGGATGGCTCTTCACCGCGCGCCAAGACGAGCCAGCAGCGCTCGGCTTCGGCCGATGTGACCGCGAGCTCCATCACCACCTGCCGGACCGGCACTGCCGCGGTGTCGATCCTGCGGCTGAGCCAGAAGAGAATCACGGTGGGATCGCGCCGCGCCACCGCCGGATCCTCCGGGACCCACTGCTCGGCCCACTGCCACAGGGACTCGAGGGTCGGAACCAGCTGCTCCCCGGCGGGGGCAAGCCGGTACGGCGCCTGGCTTCGCGAGACGGCCAGGTCGTGCGCCACGATGCCGATCTCCTCCAACTTGCGCAGGCGCGCCGCCAGGACCGATCGACTGATCGTGCCAGGGAGGCCGGCGGCGAGCTGGTTGAAGCCCTGCGGCCCGAACATGAACAGCTCGCGGACGATCAGCAGGCTCCATCGGTCCCCGAGGTGCTCGACGGCCTTCGTGAAGGCGCAGTAGTCCTGGCTCGCGTTGGATCCCATGCCCGCATTGTCCCACTCGTGCCAAGGAACGGCGACCGGTTCGCAATTCGAACTACCCACCGCGATCGTAGGGCGGCAAACATCGGGATCGATATTCCATGGAGGTCCTGTAGATGAACGGCATCGATCCTGAACGGCACGAGGTGGTGATCATCGGCGCCGGCCAGTGCGGCCTGGCGGCCGCGCATGGGCTGGCGAAGCGCGGCATCGACTTCGTCGTCCTCGAGGCTAACCATCGCGTTGGAGACAAATGGCGGAGCCAATATGACTCCCTGCGGCTCTACAGCCCGGCGAAGTACGACGGCCTTCCCGGACTGCGATTCCCGCTCCCCGGCCACGCGTTTCCGACCGGCAACCAGATGGCCGACTACCTCGAGTCGTACGCGGCTCACTTCGACCTGCCGGTCCGGACCGGCGTCTCGGTCGACCGCCTGCGACCGGCCGGTGGTGGTGGCGACGGGTACGTGATCGAAGCCGGCGACCGCGCCTTCGCGGCATCACAGGTCGTGATCGCGGCAGGCTCCTTCCGAACGCCCACCGTGCCGGCGTTCGCCAACGAGCTCGATCCGGGGATCCGCCAGCTCCACTCGAGCGCGTACCGCGAACCCGCGCAGCTCGCCGATGGCCCGGTGCTGGTGGTCGGCCTCAGCCACTCGGGAGCCGACCTTGCGATGGAGGCGACCGAGGCCGGGCATCGGGTGATCGTGTCCGGCAGGAGCCACGGCCAGCTTCCCTTCTCGGTCGACAGCCGCAGAGCGCGGATCGCCTGGCCCGTCTTGAAGTTCATCGCCTCGAACGTGCTGACGCTGCGGACCCCGATCGGTCGCAGGATGGCCCCCGAGATCCGCAAGGGCGGCGCCCCGCTGCTGCGCTACCGCCGCGCCGACCTGAGCGAGGCCGGGGTCGAGCTTGTCGAGGCACGAACCGTCGGCGTCCAGGACGGCAGACCGGCGCTCGCAGATGGGCGGGTGCTCGACGTCGCGAACGTGCTCTGGTGCACGGGATTCCGGCCGGACTACAGTTGGATCCACCTGCCGGTCGTGGGCGACGATGGGTTCCCGATCCAGGATCGCGGCGTGGCCACGTCGGCGCCGGGACTCTACTTCCTCGGTGTCGTCTTTCAGTCCGGGTTCACCTCGATGCTCGTGCTGGGGGCGGGTCGGGACGCAGCCCACGTCGTGGACCGCATCGCCAAACGGATGGCCGATGAGCCGGAGCCGGCATCGGAAGCAGCCGCCGCGCGACCATGAGTGCGGGCTATTGACGCCAAACGCGGATGACGCTGGCGCCGCCGGCTTCCGCAGGGCAGAGCGCGCGTTGTGGGATCACTATGAGCTTCAGCCGAGTGAGCGGTTTATCGACCTCGCTGCGCCGGAGGCGCGGATCCGCGTGCAGGAGGTGGGAGCCGGCCCACCGATCCTCCTCGTGCACGGCAGCGGGCCACCCGGAGCGGGATCGGTCTGGGCGCCGCTCGTCCGCGAGCTCGAAGGGTACCGCTGCCTCATGCCGGACCTGCCCGGCGCCGGGCTGAGCTCGGCGGTCAGCTATGCCGCCACCCCACCATGGAGGGTCTTACCGGACGCGCTGATCGGCGTGCTCGATGCGCTGGGATTGCAGACTGTCAACGTCATCGGCTGGTCGATTGGCGGCGTGTGGTCGATGCGGCTGGCGCAGCGCCATGCGTCCCGTGTCGAGCGGATCGCGATCATGGGCTGGTCCCCGCTGCTGACCGGCTTCCGGATCCCGCGCGTGATCCGCCTCCAGGGGACGCCGATCGGGGCACTGATGGAGCGCCTGCCGGTCAACGACGCGGCCGTTCGCTCGCTCCTGCGCCGCATGGTCGGCCACGGAGCCAGCCTCGATGCCGGACGCATCCCGGACGAGTTGATCGGGTGGATCGTGGCCCTCATGCGGGAAACCGACACGCCGCGCAACGACCGCTTGCTGGCGGGCTCGGCGATCGGATGGGACGGCCCACGGCCGGGACTGACCTTCGAGCCCGAAGAGCTCGCGGCCATCGGGCAACCGGCGCTCTACGTCGCGGGAACTGACGATTGGGATCGCATCCTCGAGCTTGCACGTCGCGTGGTCGACCTCCTGCCGAGCGCGAGGCTGCACACGGTGAGGGACGGCGGCCACGTTCCGTGGCTCGACGACCCCGCCGGCATCGGTGCCGAGCTGCGCGCCTTCCTGTCCGATGGCACCGGCTAGCTCGAGTCCGCGGGTCCCGGGTCAGTCACAAGAACATACGTTCTATTCCGGCTTGCACAGGGTGGGTATGCTGCGCGCAGCCGTCGGTGCCCTTCGGCAGCAGTGGGGGTCGACCCCTGTCCGGAGGTGACCGGTATGGAGCTCGACATCGGCAACGAGCTGCTCGTCATCGGGTTGTTGCTGGCGGCCATCATCGTGGTGATGTGGCTCCTCGCCAGCACGCGACGATCTCCGCGCTGAACGCGGGTCCGCGTCGGATTGACAGCGCCGCGTGACGGCGGGACGATGCCGCCAGGTCGAGGAGGGCGGATGTGCGGCGCACGGCGATACGAGCACCACGGGGACGGGCACGCGCGTGGTCGACTCTCGCGACGATGCTGCTGCTGCTCGCTCAGCTGCCGCCCCCGGCCCTGGCCGATCACGGCGGCCACCCGATCGAGACGCGCCGGACCTGCGATCGCCCGGATCGCTTTCCGCAGCGGTGCACGAGCGTCGGGAACAACCTGCGCCACTACGTGTACCTGGATGCGACCTTCACCGACGGCCTTGCATCCTCGCTGCGCGACACGATGGCCGAGGACTACGACCCGACCGACCTGACCATGATCGAGGTCACCGAGATCACCGACTCGACGGACGTCATCGCCTTCAGCCAGGACTACGGCGACAACGGGGCCGCGGGCTGGGTCTACTGCCCCAGCGACGCGCGGCAGGGTATCAACCGCATGGGCGATCGCTGGTGCCTGCACCAGGAGCTGCACCTCAACATCAACCCTCGCTACGCCGTCTTCTTCGCCGATGACGCGAGCCGCGACCACGTCACCTGCCACGAGCTGGGGCACACGCTCGGCCTCCGCCACTGGGGGAACCCGCCCGACTCCGATGGGCCTGCGGCAGCGACCTGCCTGAACTCCGATACCCCGAACGGACCGACCGACCTGCACCAGATCGATCGCGATCACATCAACGACTATCTCTACTCGTCCATCCCGAACGTCCACGGGCCACGCCTCATCGCGGGGACGCATGCCGGCGCCTCCACCGCAGGCGGTGGGTCCGTCGCGGCGACCGAGCTCGAGCACTACGCCGTCCTGGGCGAGGCGATGGCAGCGGCCGACGCAATCGTGCGAGGGCGGATCACGGCCATCGAGCCAGGTCGTGTCTTCGGAGATCCAACGGCCAGCACACTCCACTACGCCGCCGTCACGGTCGAGGTCGGTGAGCTCCTCGCCGGAAGCCTCCCGGCCGAGCATGTGCGCGAGCTGACCCTCGAGGTCCCGCTGTTCGACGGCCCGCGAGGTCTGGCCGGCGTCGGAGACCACCTGGGGTCGTCCGAGACCGTCTTCTTCCTGCGCAGCAAGGGTGCCTCGGCCCGCGCTGCCGGCCTCTCCATCTCCCAGCAGGCGGCCGATGCCGGCTTCTACCGCCTGGTGACGATGGGCTCATTCGTGCAGAACCACGATGGCGTCGCGGCCGTGCCGGCCGGGGACGATCGCGACTTCCTGACGACGATCGATGGCACGTCGTTCGCCCGCCTGGTCGACCGCCTGCGGCAGGGCGACTCCTGACGCAACCGCGGCTTGACATTCCCCACCGCACCCCCTGTCATGGGCATGGATGACCTCACCCACCCCCACCTTTGACGCCACCGCGGACGTGATGCCTCAGCTCGAGCGGTACCGTGCCGAGCTGACCGGATACGCGTATCGCATGCTGGGGTCGGCCTTCGAGACCGAGGACGCGGTCCAGGAGACGCTCCTGCGCGCCTGGCGTGCGCACGATCGATTCGAAGGCCGCGCCGCACTGCGGTCGTGGCTGTATCGGATTGCGACGAACGTGTGCCTGGACATGCTGACCAGCCGTCAACGTCGCGCCCGCCCCATGGACCTGGGTCCGGCGACGGCCGGTGAGGCGATCCTGGGCCCCGCGCTCGCCGAGGCGAGCTGGGTCGAGCCGATGCCCGACGCGCGCATGGTGCCGGCCGCCGCCGATCCAGCGGACGCAGCCATCGCGCGCGAGTCGGTGCGGCTCGCCTTCGTGGCCGCGCTCCAGCACCTCCCGCCGCGCCAGCGCGCCGTCCTCATCCTGCGCGAGGTGCTGCGCTGGCGAGCATCGGAGGTCGCCGAGCTGCTCGGGACGAGCGTCGCATCGGTCAACAGCGCGCTCCAGCGTGCCCGCTCGACCCTGGCGAGCAAGTCGAGCCTCGAAGTATCGGAGCCGATGGACCGAGACCAGGAGGCGCTGCTCGCCCGTTATGTCGATGCCTTCGAGCGCTACGACATGGAGTCGCTCACTTCGCTGCTCCACGAGGACGCCAGCTGGAACATGCCGCCCTACGAGCTGTGGCTGCGGGCGCACGACGACATCGTCAACTGGTGCCTTGGCCCCGGCATCGGCTGCCGCGGGTCGCGACTGGTCCCGACCGTCGCGAACGGCTCACCGGCATTCGGTCAGTACAAGCCGGCGCCGGGCGGCGGCCACGAGCCATGGTCGCTCCAGGTGCTCGAGCTGTCAGGCGGGCGGATCAGCGGCATCACCTTCTTCCTCGACACGGCCCGGTTCTTCCCGCTCTTCGGACTGCCCGACCGCCTCGAGGGCTGACCCATCCAGGCAGCGGATCACGTCGCCCAGGCCCACCAGCACGATCAGCTCCGCGATTTCGGTCGAGGCGTGCTGCAGCCGTGCGTCGCGTCCCATGCGGCGCGCGATGAGCTGAAGCCGGGCGAGAGCGTCGACGATGACCACGTCCGGCTCCGTGATGCGACCCACGTCGCAGATGAGCCGATGCGCGGCGGTCCGCTCCAGCATCGCGGACACGCCGTCGCAGAGCTTGCGGACATCATCCGGCGCGCGGGGACCGTCGAGAGTCACGAGAACGGACTCGGGCACCACGGCGCCAGCCCGCGCGCGAGCGGGCTCCCGAGCTGGCTCCTGGGGCGAGACCTCCGCTCCGGCCAACGCTGGCCCTCCTTCCACGACCTCCACCGGTGCAGACGCCCCGTCAGCGAGAAATTCATCGGTCTTTGCCCTCCAGGACCGATGAGTTCCGGATGGGGAAGCCGTCTTCACATCGTCATCGGCGTGCGCGATTGGATCCGTCCAGCGCCGCGCCATTGGACCTCGCGCTGGGGCCGTCACCGCCGTACGGTCGGGGCATCGGATCGACATCGCCCACGTGGGCGGGCGCGCCGGCAGGCCGCGCTCCCGCTCCGCGTTCTCTTCGGCAACCTGCCTGGCAGAGGAGCCACTACGTGCAGACCACGGCACACACTGCAATCTGGATCCCGCAGCTTCGCACCGAGCTCGCCGGCCGTGTGATCGCGCCCGACGATGAGGACTTTGACGAGGCGCGGACCGTCGTCGTTGGCGGAATCGACCGCCGCCCGGCCGTCATCGTCCGCCCGCTGAACGCCGCGGACGTTGCACGCGTCATCTCGCTCGCGCGCGAGACCGGCCTCGACCTGGCCGTTCGCAGCGGCGGGCACAGCGGCGCGGGACACGGGGTCAGCGAGGGCGGGATCGTGCTCGACCTTCGCGACATGAAGGCCATCGAGATTGACCCCGATACTCGAACAGCGTGGGTCGAGACCGGGCTGACGGCCGCGGAGGTGACAACCGCTGCCGCCAGGCACGGCCTGGGAATCGGCTTCGGCGACACCGGATCGGTCGGCGTCGGCGGCATCACGCTCGGCGGCGGCATCGGCTTCCTCGTCCGCAAGTACGGCATGACGATCGACAATCTGCTCGCTGCCGAGGTGGTGACCGCCGATGGCGAGCTTCGGCACGTCGACGATCGGACGGACCCTGACCTGTTCTGGGCGATCCGCGGCGGCGGCGGCAACTTCGGCGTCGCAACCCGTTTCCTGTTCCGGCTCAGCGACCTTGCATCGTTCGTCGGCGGGATCCTGGTCCTGCCGGCAACGCCGGACACGATCGCCGGGTTCATCGCAGCCTCCGAGGCCGCGCCCGAGGAGCTGTCGACGATTGCCAACGTGATGAACGCGCCGCCGATGCCCTTCCTCCCCGAGGAGCACCACGGCCAACTGGTCGTGATGGGCATGCTCGGCTTCGCCGGCGATGCCGCGGACGGTCAGCGCGCTCTCGAGCCGTTCCGAGCGCTCGCCACGCCGCTGGCCGACATGGTTCGACCGATGGGGTACCCCGAGATGTTCCCGCCGGACGAGGGCGACTATCACCCGCTGGCGGTGACGCGCACGATGTTCGTCGATCGGATCGGGCATGCCGAGGCCGAGACGATTCTCCAATTCCTCGAGAGCTCGGATGCGCCGATGCGGGTCGCGCAGCTTCGGGTGCTCGGCGGCGCCATGGCGCGCGTCGCGGCCGACGCGACCGCCTTCGCGCATCGCTCGAGCCGGATCCTGGTGAACCTGGCCGCCTTCCACGAGGGCGCCGATCGCGCCCTGCGCCAGGCCTGGGTCGACGACTTCGCGACCGCGCTCCAGCAGGATGACGAGGGTGCATATGTGAACTTTTTGGCCGACGAGGGCGAAGTCGGCATCCGGGCCGCCTATCCGGGGGAGACCTGGGAGCGGCTGGCATCGGTCAAGCGCCGATACGATCCGACCAACCTGTTCCACCTCAACCAGAACGTCCCGCCCGCATGACGTACCCGGATCAACGCTACGCAGGCGATGGCGGCGAGGTGAGTGCCACCCATCGCGGGGCCGATCATGCGCCGGACCTGACCTACGCCAACGGCACTACGGTCCACTATCTCGCCACCGGAGCGGAGACCGACGGCCTGTTCGGCCTGTACCGATGGGAGATGGGACCCCAGCCGAGCGGCCCGGACCCGCACTTCCACAGGACCATCGCCGAGTCGTTCTACGTCCTGTCGGGCACGATCCGCATCTACGACGGGAATCGCTGGATCGACGCGGTGGTCGGCGACTTCGTCCACATGCCGGCGGGTGGCATCCACGCGTTCCGCAACGAGTCCGGCGCCCCCGCCTCGATGCTCATCCACTTCGCTCCCGGAGCGCCGCGCGAGGAGTACTTCGAGGGCATCTCGAACCTCGCCGGCGCGACGGACGAGGAGCGGGCAGCGTTCATGCTGCGCCACGACCAGTACGCCGCCGGCGGCGCCGGTGATCTAGTCTGAGGCGGCCACTCCCAGCCCGATCGGGCAGGAGACGCCGGTGGCATGGTCGGGGCAGTAGCCGGCCGGATTCTTCGCGAGGTACTGCTGGTGGTAGTCCTCGGCGAAGTAGTAGATCGGCGCATCGGCGATCTCGGTCGTGATCGGCCCATAGCCGGCCTTCGACAGCTCGGCCTGGTACATGTCGCGTGACGCCGTGGCGGCCGCGCGTTGGGCATCGGTCTGGGTGAAGATGGCCGATCGGTACTGCGTGCCCCGGTCGTTGCCCTGTCGCATGCCCTGGGTGGGATCGTGGTTCTCCCAGAAGAGCTTGAGCAGCTCCTCGTACGAGACGCGATTTGGGTCGAAGACGACCTGCACCACCTCCGCGTGGCCGGTGCGACCGCTGCAGACCTCATCGTAGGTCGGGTTGGGGGTGTAGCCCCCCGCGTAGCCTGACGAGGTCGAGATGACGCCCGGCGTCTGCCAGAACAGCTTCTCGGCACCCCAGAAGCAGCCCATCCCGAAAACCGCGACCTCGCTGCCGGGCGGATACGGCGGCTTGAGGGCCGATCCATTGACATGGTGGGTCTCCGCGGTGGGAATCGCCTCGTCGCGGCCGCGGAGCGCATCGGCCGCGTCGGGCATGGTGCTGGGTCTGCCGAATCCGAACATGTGAGCAGTCTACGCTCGGACCGATGCGGACGCGCGGACGGCCCTGCTACCCTCCGAGCCGATGCGGGTCCTGTTGATGGGCATGATGGGAAGCGGCAAGTCGTCGGTCGGTCGCGCACTGGCGACGCTGACCGGGTGGCCGTTC
>JBOGSW010000112.1:0-4219 GCA_050695815.1 Candidatus Limnocylindria bacterium
TACCGGGTCGTCGCCCCGCCGTTCAGCGATATCACCAGCTCCATCTTCTTCAACGAGATCCTGTGGATCTACCAAGAGAACATCACCGCCGGATGCGGCTCCGGGAAGTACTGCCCCAACGCGCCGGTGACGCGCGAGCAGATGGCGAGCTTCCTGGTGCGCGTCCTGGACCTGCCTTCGCCCTCGCGTGACTACTTCGGTGACGACAATTCGTCCCAGCACGAGGCGGACATCAACCGTCTCGCAGAGGCGGGCATCACCGGAGGGTGCGAGACCAATCGGTTCTGTCCGCGGTCGAACGTCACGCGCGCACAGATGGCGAGCTTCCTGGTGCGCGCCTTCCACCTGGGAGCGACGAGCACCGATTACTTCGATGACGACGACGGCAACATCCATGAGAATCCGATCAACGCCCTGGCGCGCTCCGGAATCACCGGTGGTTGCGACACGCGCGAGTACTGCCCGCACGCGAACGTCACCCGGGGCCAGATGGCCGCGTTCCTGAAGCGCGCGCTCGACTGACATGGTCGCCGTGCGCGATTCCGGAGCCGGCCGTCGGCTTCGGCGTCCCGCTCGCCGCCTCGACTACGTGGCCGTCGCGGCGGTGTTCCTGGCCGGCCTGGCGGTGGCCGTGGGGATGAGCCTGGCGAGGCCGCAGCCGGCCAGCGGCGGCACCGCCCTGCTGCCCGACCTGGCCATGGCGCCCGTCGACGACTTCCGGATCGAGTGGGTCGGCGGCCGGCGCCTCCTGCGCTTCACGGCCATGATGGTGAACGTCGGGGACGGGCACTTCGAGCTTCGTGGCGGCCGAACCAGCACCGCGCAACCGATGTCGATGACGCAGGTGCTCTACGACAGCACGTCCCGCACCGCGTCGGTGACGAGCCAGATCCCGACCGATGCGGTGGCCTCGTACGCCGGGGACGGGCACAACCACTGGCATGTCAACGAGATGATGCGCTACGACATGTGGGGCGTCGGCGGGAACTTCCGGGGCGCCAAGGTGGGGTGCTGCTTCCTCGACTCGGACCCGTGGGCCACCTCGCTGCCCGGCTACAACGGCTCCTACTACCGGGGGACGATGTGCAGCACGAATCCCAGCGCGATGAGCAACCGGATGGGCATCAGCGTCGGTTGGGGCGACGAGTACGAGTACTACCTCGCCTGGCAATGGGTCGACATCACGAACGTTCCGGGTGGCACGTACGTCGTGCGCGCCACCGTCGATCCGTATGGCTTCTTCACCGAGTCCGACGACGCGAACCAGTGCGCGTGGGCGCGCGTGCGCTTCACCGGCTCATCGAGCGCGGTGGCCGTCGAGGCCAGCGGTCGGACCTGCGTGAACGACATCGACGGGACGATCTACGTCAACGACATCGGCTGGGCATACGACAACGGCATCACGGTCGGCTGCGCACCGAACCTGTTCTGCACCGCGAACCCGGTGACGCGCGAGCAGATGGCCAGCTTCCTCGCACGAGGCCTGGACCTGCCGAGCGCCAGCCGCGACTACTTTGTCGATGATGCGAGCTCGCAGCACCAGGCCGATATCAACCGCGTGGCGGAAGCCGGGATCACCGTCGGCTGCACGTCATCGCGCTTCTGCCCCCGGGCGACCGTGACGCGCGAGCAGATGGCCAGCTTCATCTCGCGGGCGATGCATCTGCCCATCACCACCTCGGATTTCTTCACCGATGACGAGACCTCGCAGCACGAGGCTCCGATCAACCGCCTGGCGGCGTCGGAGATCACCAGAGGCTGTGCCGCGAGTCGCTACTGTCCGAGGTCGCCCGTGACCCGCGGCCAGATGGCGGCCTTCCTCCACCGCGCGCTCGACTGAGCGCTATCGGCCCTCTCGGCCATCGGGCTCAGCGCCAGGTGCCGGGAGCCGCCTCCGGCTCGCGCTGGCCGGCGACCAGGGCGGCATCGATGATCCGCCAGGCATCGTCCACGCCGAGCCAGCCATTCACGGAGGTCGGGCGGTTCTCGAGGGTCTTGTAGGTATCGAAGAAGTTCTCGATCTCCCGCAGCCGATGCGCCGAGAGGTCCTCGAGCCGGTGCGTGCCCTCCCAGCGGGGATCGTCGTGCGCGACCGCCAGGATCTTGAAGTCGTGGCCCTTCTCGTCGGCCATGTCGAGCACGCCGACGGGTCGCGCCCGCACCACGCAGCCAGGGAAGGTCGCCTCGGCGATCACGACCAGCACGTCGAGCGGATCGCCATCCTCCGCCATCGAGCCCTCGATGAAGCCGTAGTCGCACGGGTAATGGACGCTCGAGTACAGGACGCGATCGAGCACGAACCGATGCCGCGCATGGTCGTACTCGTACTTGTTGCGGCTTCCGGTCGGGATCTCGACGACCACCTCGATCGGCCCGCGCTCCGGGGGCATGGTGCAAGTATGCCCCCGGGCTTCACGTCAGGATCGGCTCATGGAGCCTGTCGCTTGTTCGGCCGCGGTTCGCCGATCGTCTGCGGCTCGACCTGGGTCAGGCCCAGCGTGTCGCCGCCGGTCGAGCCGAAGGGGATGTACTCCGCGGTCAGCATCCCGATGAGGTCGCCGTCCGACGACACCGGCGTCCCGGCGGTCACGAGGTCGACGGCAAGGGCGTAGGTCCGGTTCACGTTGCTGGGCGCACGGAAGACCCACTCGATGCCGCCGTTGCCGCTGACGAATCCGTCGCCGTTGTCGACCATCGGCACGACCGAGTCGCTCGTCACGGCGCCGGTGGAGATCTCCTGGATGTACGCGAACGCGTGGCACGGGCACAGGCCCGGCTCCTCGGTGACGGCGCTGACATTCGCGGAGAGCTTGACGAATCCGGCGCCGCCGGTGGCCCCTCCGGTCGAGACGCGAACCGACGCGAGGTAGACGGAGCTGGCTTGGTTGAAGTTGATCTCGTTGGAGTCGAGCGCCGTGCGGCCCAGGCCGCGCGTCAGGAAGGCCGCCATCTGCTCGCGATTCACCTCGCTCTTCGGGCAGTACTTGCCACTTCCGCAGCCGGCCGTGATGCCCGACTCGACGAGGTGCGAGATGTTCGTGTGGAACGGACTGCTGGTCGGGACGTCACTGAACTGGTGGCTCGCGAGCGCGATGGCGGGCAGCGCGAGGATCAAGATCGCCGCCACCAGGATCAGTGGTCCACGTCGCCGACGCGCGCCCGGTTCTACGGCCGATTGGTGGTCATGAAGCGGATGCATCGGTGAGGTTCCCTCCTGGACGTGCGGTGGCGGCATGTGTCCGACGATCCTATGCGCCTGCGGCCGCAGCCGTCGTCCGATTCTCAAGCGAGCGTGCGCTCGTCGCGTTCGAGGTAAGGGCTCGATCTTCTGTTCGGAACGGTTCGATTCCTAACATTCGCCTAAGGAGCGGCGGGGATAATCGCCTCGTCTATCGCCCAACCCGATACGAGGTGAACCGATCTCATGCGTCAACACGTCTCTCGCCGTGTCGCCATCCTGGTGGCAACGATGGCACTCACCCTGGGCGTCCCCCTCGGCGTCGCCCTCGCTAGCCACGGGTTCAACGACGTTCCCAACTCCAACCCGTTCCACGCCGACATCGATGCCCTGGTCGACAACAACGTGACCGCCGGCTGCGGCAACAACAACTACTGCCCCAAGGCCAACGTCACGCGCGAGCAGATGGCGGCCTTCATGAACCGCCTCGGCGCCCTCGCCCCCGGCAAGACCCCGGTCGTCAACGCCGACGAGGTGGACGGGCTCGACTCCTCCGCATTCGCTCGGCCTCTCTTCGCGGTCGTCAATGCCGACGGCTCGCTCGCCCGTGGAGTCGGGGTGTCGACGACAGGCCTCGTGACCGGGTTCACGGGCTCATTTGAAGTGATCTTCGATCGCAATGTCAGAGACTGTGCGTATACGGTCACGACAGGAGGCACGGGTTCAACCGAAACGCCACTCCCAGGATATGGTGTCGCCACAGGCCGCTTTACCAATGTGAACGGCGTCTTCGTGCGGACCTTCAATAGTGCCGGTGTCGAAACGGCCCGCGCATTTCACCTGGCCGTCTCCTGCGCCGGCAGTGCGGGCACGTTGGTGCTCGGCGAGATCGTGGAGGGAGTCGACACAGCGCCCCAGCCGTAGAGTCTGGCGCGGCCGGCGCCGGGATGCGCTGTAGTCCCTCTCGCCGGCGGCGCTGCCATAGACCGCTAGACTCGGGCCGACATGGCCCGCATCCTCGTGGTCGAGCCCGTGGCACAG
>JBOGSW010000113.1:0-4170 GCA_050695815.1 Candidatus Limnocylindria bacterium
TCACGGCGCGACAAACGCATCCAGAAGAGGGTCTCGGCGATCTCGATGCTGGCCCCGAGCGCCACGGCCGGCCAGCCCCATGGGTCGGGCAGGACGAAGAGCGCCAGCAGGACCGATGCGACGAGGATCACCACCCGATTGTCGCCGCAGGGCGTCACGGCTGCCGAACGCTCGGCCGTCGGGGCGCCGCCGGCCGGCCCAATCAGGTCGGATTGCCTCGCGAAGGCGCAGGACCGATGATGGCGCCCGTCCCGTACGCGCACTCGTGCGCATCGGTCCTTAGCATGGTGAACCAAGTGGCCGTTCGCGGCCTACCTTCACCGATGGGGGATGGAGAATCCGGATGATCCAGGGCCTGATGGCCCCGTTTCGCGTCGTCCTGCAGCGAAGCCTCGCCGACTGGCTGATCGTGGTCGCCACGTGGCTCGCGATCCTGTGCGCCACGACGCTCCTGGCAGTCGGCGTCCTGTACGGCGACGCGGTCGCGCTGACCGGGCTGCGCCAGGTGCTCGACGAGCAGCCGGTGACCGAGACCAGCGTGGTGGTCCGGATGCGAGCCGACGCCGAGGAGCTCCCGGTGGCGGACCAGGTCGTTCGGCGCCAGTCCGGGCGAATCCTGGGATGGACCGATGGCGAGCTGGCACGAACGATCCACTCCGGTTCATTCACTCTCCCGGCAGGGCAGGCCGCCGATGCGAATGCCGATGCGGGCTCCACGGCGATCACGGTCTTCGGCGCCTACGAGGGGATCGAGGATCACACAACCCTGGCCGATGGGGACTGGCCGTCGGCGGGCGGCGATCCGGTGGAGGTGGCGCTCTCCGTGGACGCGGCCGCCGAGATGGGTCTCGCCGTCGGCGATGAGATCGCGGTGGCCAGCCGGGCCGGGGAGGAGAGGATCGTGCGCGCCCGCGTGGTCTGCACGTGGCAGCCGAACGATCCGGCGGAGGCGTACTGGCTCGCGTCGCCGCTCGAGCTCGATGGCGTCGAGGCGGGCGCCTCGTTCACGACCTACGGCCCGCTCGTCGTGGAGGGCGCCGACCTGCTCGAGGAGATCAGCCGCGGCGCCATGGACGTGAGCTGGCGGACCCTGCCCGAGTTCGAGAACCTGGCGCTCGAGAACGTGCGCTGGATGCGGAGCGACGCCGCCGCGCTCGAGCGCCGCATCGGTCAGGAGCTGGGGGAGGGCGCGTTCTTCAGCGTCGAAACGGGGCTGCCCGACATCCTCGGCAGCGTCGGTCGCTCGCTGCTCGTGAGCCGAAGCGGTGTCCTGCTCCTCACGATCCAGTTCGTGATCCTCGCGGCCTACGCCCTGGTCCTGGTGGCCGGGCTCCTCGTCGAGCAGCGTCGCATCGAGACCGCGCTCCTGCGCTCGCGCGGCGCGTCGGCCGGACACGTGGCGGGGATGGCCTTCCTCGAGGGGCTGCTGCTCGTGGTTCCGGCAGCGCTTGCCGCTCCATGGATCGCACTGGCGGCGCTGGGCGTGCTCAACGCCGTCGGGCCGCTGGCGTCCGCCGGCATCGTCATCGAGCCTCGCGTCGATGCGCTCGTGCTCCTGGTCGCCGCCGGAGCGGGGCTCGCGTGCCTCATCGGTCTTGTGGTCCCGGCGCTCGTTTCGGGCAGCGGGCTCTCGAACGCCCGCCAGGCGCTGGGACGGCAGGGGAACCGGACCCTGGCGCAGCGGATGGGAATCGACCTGGCGCTGGTGGTGCTTGCCGGCATCGGCCTCTGGCAGCTGCGCCAGTACGGGGCGCCCCTGACGCAGACCGTGCGGGGCACGTTCGGGCTCGACCCGCTGCTGGTGGCGGCACCGGCGATCGGGCTGCTGGCCGGGGCGGTCCTCGCGCTGCGCATCGTGCCGCTCATCGCGGAGGTCGGTGAGCGGGTGCTCGGGATGCGGAGGGGGTTGGTCGCGCCGTTCGGTGCTCGCCAGCTCTCGCGCCGCCCGCTGCGATACACGCGCTCGGCACTGCTCCTCATGCTGGCCGCAGCGCTCGGCACCTTCGCGGCGGCCTACACGACGACCTGGACGCAGTCGCAGTCGGACCAGGCCAGCTACCAGGCGCCCGGCGATCTTCGCGTCGAGGTCTCCAGCTTCCCGGACCTCCCGCTCTGGGCCTTCGGCGACGCGTACGAGGCGATTGACGGAGTGGAGGCCGTGGTTCCCGCCGTGCGCGAGGACGTCGACGTGGCCGGGGAGGCGACGGCCGGGACGCTGCTCGCCGTCGACGCCCCGCGGATGGAGAGCGTGGTGGACCTGCGGTCCGACCTTGCTCCGGAGGGCGTCGATCGGCTGATGGAGCGGATCGAGCCCGACCTGGACCCGGAATCCCTCGACCTGGTTCCAATTCCGGGCCGGCCGGCGGCCCTCGTCGTGCGGCTCGACTCCAGCTTCGCTTCGGCACCGATCCGGGTGGACGGTGAGCAGACCCTCGCCGCGCCGGTGCCCCCGGCGCTGCGGAGCATCAGCCTCAGCCTTGCCCTTCGCGATGCGCGCGGCATGATCCACACCTTCGTCGCGCAGCCGCGCCTGCAGGCTTCCGCGGCGGGGCAGGAGGCGAGCGTCGCGTTGTCGGAGCTGCTACCGAACGGTGAGACGACTCGACCCGCGTTTCCCCTGGAGCTGGTTGCGGTCGAGGTCGTCCTGAGCTTCCCGCCGGACTCTCGCGTCGTCGGCGAACTCGAAGTCCTGGGCATCGAGGCGCGGGCCGATGACGGCAGCGCCACGGCCCTCGATTACGACGGGGCGGTCACAGCCTTCCCCGTTTCAGACGCGATCTTCGGCGACAGCGGCCCGACGATCGTGCGCCTTCTGCCCGAAGGGCTCGATGCGTTCGAGCAGCGCGCGCTGCCGATCCTGGTGAGCCGCACCTTCGCGGATCGCACCGCGGCGTCAACCGGAGACCTGCTGGCGATCGGGTCGCTCACGCGTCGCACGCAGGTCGAGGTCGCCGGCATCGTCGATGCGTTCCCGACGCTCGATCCGGCGGAGCCGTTCGCCGTGATCGACGTGGGTGGTTATGCCCTGGCGCGCTACGTCCGCGACGGCTCGACCCTCTTCGCGGACGAGTGGTGGATGTCGCTCTCCGACGAAGACGCCGCGGTCGCCGCGTTGCAGGGGGAGCCGTACTCGGTGGACACCATCATCAGCCGCGACGAGCGGCATCGCGAGCTCCTCACCGATCCGGTCGCGCTGGGGGTGATGGGCGCGCTGGGGATCGGTTCCGTGGCGGCCCTGATCGTGGCCACCATCGGCTTCGTCGTCAGCGCCGTGGTGACGACCCGCGAGCGCCTCGCCGAGTTCGCGCTCCTCCGCGCGATGGGGCTCTCGCCGGGCCAGCTGTCCGCCTGGCTCACGCTCGAGAACGCGTTCCTGCTGGTCGTGGGGCTGGTTGCCGGCATCGGGCTCGGCCTGTTGCTCGCCTGGCTAGTGCTCCCCTTCGTGACCCTCACCCAGGACGCGGGGATCGTCGTGCCGCCGGTCATCGTCGAGGTTCCGTGGGTTGCCATCGGCGTGGTCGGCGCCGTGGCCGCGGTGGCGCTCGCGCTGTCGGTGATCGTCATCGGTGGCGCATTGCGACGCGTGCCGGTGAGCGGCGTCCTGCGGTCGGGACAGGAGTGACCGATGCGCGCCATCGCCTTCCTCCTCAACCGATACCGCGACGAGCGCTCGTCGATGCTGCTCCTCGCGCTGCTCGTGTTCGTGACCGCCCTGCTGGCCGCCGCTGCGCCACGCCTCTTCAACCGCGTGGCCGATGAGGGCGTGCGCCACGAGGTCGGCCGCGCGCTCCCGGCCGCGCGCAATCTCGAGCTCGGACAGATTGGCGTTCTCGTCGGCGGCCCTGGGCTGGAGCCTGTCGCTCGCCTCTCCTCGCAGCTCGAGGCGGAGCTGCCCGACTCCGTGCGGAGGCTCATCGTCGAGCGGTCGTACCTGGCCGACAGCTCCAGCTGGTCGATCGCCGAGGTGGCGACCGGGCAGCCGAGCTTCCTGCATTTCCGCGCCCAGTCCGGGCTCGAGGGGCGGATCGAATACATCGAGGGGATCCCGCCGACGGGTGCCACGCAGACGATCCCCGGGCGGCAGGGCACCATCCCGGGGGAGCCGGAGGATGCGACCGTCTTCGAGATTGCGCTGTCGGAGGCCAACGCCGAGGCGCTGGCGGTCGGGGT
>JBOGSW010000114.1:0-4072 GCA_050695815.1 Candidatus Limnocylindria bacterium
ACGAGGAATCCGGTGGTCGCCGTGCAGCCCTCGCCGCCCACGGCCGCATCGACGCTCCAGAGCCCCTCCTCGCCGGCCTGCGGCACGACCGTCAGCTCGAAGAGCCCGGCACCGTCCGCGGTGACCGCCTCGCTGCGCAGGAACGTGCCGTCGCTGCTGAAGCTGACCTCGACGTCTCCTGGCGGGAAGCCGAAGCCCTCGATGAGCACCTCCTCGCCGATCTCCACCTCGGTTGCCGAACCACCCCCCACGGTGGCCTGCAGCGAACAGATTGCGCCGCCCAGTACCGGCGTGGCGAGCGCCGACATCAACAACGCCAGGAGGAGGAAAACGCCAGGGAGGGCGAGGCGACGTCGGATGTGCTTCATCATGCCGTCATTGTGCACTCCCGGCGCTAGTCCCCCGCCAGGCGGCGCTTCAGCTCCTCGTTCACGAAATGCGCATCGGCGCGACCGGCTGTGCGCTTCATGACCTGCCCGACCAGGAATCCGAAGAGCTGCTGCCTTCCGGACCGATACTCCTCGACCTGCGTTGGGAACTCGGCCAGGACAGCCTCGATTTCGGCGCCGATGGCCTCCGTATCCGAGACCTGCTGCAGTCCCTCACGCTCGATGATGGTGCGTGGGGATTCCCCGCTCTCGAAGGCCACGGCCAGCACCTCCTTGGCGGAGGCGGCCGATACCGCACCCTCCTGGGTGGCCGTGATGAGCTCGGCCAGGCCACCCGGACGAAGAGCGACCGCATCGGCGCGGAGCCCGTCGGCCGCGTGCTGGTTGAGGAGGCGGCTGAACTCGCCCGTGATCCAGTTGGCGGCGATCTTCGGCGCGATTCCGGACTCCACCGTCGCGTCGAAGTAGTCGGCCAGCGCACGGTCGGAGGTGAGGACGCCGGCGTCGTAGGCGGACAGGCCCAGGGCATCGGTGTAGCGCGACCGACGCTGCGCCGGGAGCTCGGGCAGCTGCGATCGGAGCTCGGCGACCCATGCCTCCGACGGACGGAGCGGCGGCAGGTCGGGCTCGGGGAAGTAGCGATAGTCGTTCGCCTCCTCCTTGCTGCGCTGCACGATGGTTCGTCCGTTCTCCTCGTCCCAGCCGCGGGTCTCCTGCACCAGCGCCTCGCCGCGATCGAGCGCCCTGGCATGCCGCGCGACCTCGTACTCGAGCGCCCGCTCGAGGGATCGGAAGCTGTTGAGGTTCTTCACCTCGACCTTCGTGCCGAAGCTGCTGGACCCCATCGGTCTCAGGCTGACATTGCCCTCGATCCGCATGCTTCCGACATCCATGTCGGCGTTCGAGGCACCGATCGCGCGCAGCAGCTCGCGCAGCGTCTCCCCGTAGGCACGCGCCTGGGCCGGCGATCGGAGGTCGGGCTCGGTCACGATCTCCATCAGCGGTACGCCGGCGCGGTTGAAGTCGACGACGCTGAAGCCGCGCCCGGCGTGCTGCATGCGCGCGGTGTCCTCCTCGAGGTGCGCGCGGGTGATCCCGATCGTCACCTCGCCGTCCTCCGCGGGCACCGGCACGACGAGCCGGCCGTTCGAGCTCAGCGGCAGCGCGTACTGGCTGATCTGGTAGCCCTTGGGGAGATCGGGATAGAAGTAGTTCTTGCGCTCGAACCGAACGGCATCGGTCTCGACATGGCAGTTCAGGGCCAGCCCGGTGAGCATGACCAGCTCGACCGCGCGGCGGTTGATGACCGGCAGCGTTCCCGGAATCCCCAGGCAGACGGGGCAGACGCGGGTGTTCGGCTCGTCAGTGCCGCCCTCGGGAGGTGCCGTCGGACAGGCGCAGAACATCTTCGATTCCGTTCGCAGCTGCGCATGGACCTCGATCCCGATGACCGTCTCGTACTCGGTCCGCGTGCTCACCGCCATGAGGCCGATTGTAGCGGCGGGGACTCGTCGCCCCGCTCAGCGGAGCGTGGGTTCGCCGCGCCGCGCCGCTCAGCGCGGCCGTAGGTGCGCCGCGCCGCTCAGCGGCGCTAAGAACGAACGAGGTGCCACGCCGGACCCTCTCGGTGGGCTCGTTCGCGCTCGACGCCACTCAGCGGCGTCCCTGGTGAACGATGCCCAATGTCGCGAGCTATCAGCGCCTTCGTACACGCATAGCGTCGCTCAGCGGCGACCGAGGGAGCGAAGGCGCCGAGACGGCGAGGCGTCCACAGTCGGACCGATGCCGCTATGCTGCGCCCCGATGAAGATCGGCGAGTGGGACAATCTTGGCCGGGCGCGAGCCCTGCTCCAGCGGCAGCTGGGCGACCTCGGGGCGACCGAGTATGCGGCGCACGTGGCGGTCAATGCCGACAACGGGCGCCTGCGAATCCTGGTGGCGACCGATGTCGGCCTGCTCGACTATCACTACTCCCCCGCCGGCTCGGACCCGGAGGGCGCCTGGATCCTGCGCGGGCAGTTGCACCGCTGGGCATCGGTTCATGGCCTCCGCCTCCAGACCGATGCGCAGCTGGACGACGCCTCGGGCGAGGCGAGCTCCGTCTGGCGGCTCGTGGCCGAGGATCCCAAGATCGAGCTCGGCGCGGCCACCGAGGACGGCGGCGATCGGGCCGTGGAGGCGCTCCTCGGCCTCGCTCGCGCCTGCGTCCAGCACGCCGGCTGAGCCGGCCTCGATCTAACGCCGCGCGGTCACGTACAGCGCACCGAACGGGATCGAGAGGCCGCCGTTGGGCGTGCGCGGCGTCGCGGCGAGCATCTCCTCTGTCAGCGCACGGTGGTGCTCGGGAGTGAACGCGGCTGTGGCCGCGCCTCGTGAGCCGATCTCACGCCAGGTCCGGAACGCGTCCTCGTCGCCGAGGACGATCGCCGTCGTTGGATCTGCATCGGCGGTCACATCGGTCCAGCCCGCGCCGGACACGAGCTCGGCAAGCGACTCGGTCGTCGGATAGCGCCCCGAGGTGTCGATCCCGTGACGATCGTAGATCTCGGCGTAGATCGCGCTCGGGGTCACGGCATCTGGTCCCGGCACGGAGAGGCTCATGCGGCCACCGGGCGCCACGAGACGCCGCCACTCGCTGAGGATGGCGCCCTGGTCCGTGGCGAAGAGGAGCGCATGGACCGAGATGGCCACGTCGAAGCTGCCGTCGTCGGCCGCCACTGCGCCGAAGTCCATCTCGCGGAAGTCGACGCCGGCCACCGCCCGACGCGCGATGTCGAGCATGCCGGGCGCCGCGTCGATGCCCACGACGCTCCGGCCGGCGCCCAGGGCCATGGCGGCGGCATGCCCGGTTCCGGTGCCGATGTCGATGACACGGTCACGGGGACGGAGCTGTGCCCGACGCACGACCTCGGCCGCGATCGGGCGGATCGAGGGCGCCATGGTGGCCGCGTAGGCGGCGGCCGTGTCGCTGAACCGCGCCGCGGCGGTGCTCGAGGGCTGCTGCGTCACTCCGCGCGGTGGCGGGCCGCGAAGCGCTCGATGCGGTCCATGGCCTCGGCGATCTGCTCATAGGCGGTTGCGTAGCAGACGCGCACGTGGCCGGCGCCCGACGGCCCGAACGCCGTGCCAGGCACGACCCCGACGCGCTCTTCGGCGAGCAGCTTCTCGGCGAACGTCGTCTCGTCCATGCCGGTTGCATCGGTCACGTGCGGGAAGCAGTAAAAGGCGCCCATCGGCTCGAAGCAGCTCATGCCGATCGCGTTGAAGCGCCCGACCATGTATCGCCTCCGCCGGTCGTACTCGGCGCGCATCTCCTGGAGGTGCGGCTCGCCGTTGCGCAGCGCCTCGATGGCGGCGAACTGCGCCGGCGTCGGGGCGCACATGATCCCGTACTGGTGCACCTTGGCGATGCCTTCCATCATCGCCGCCGGGGCTGCCACGTAGCCGATGCGCCAGCCGGTCATGGCGTAACTCTTGGAGAAGCCGCCGAGCAGAACGGTGCGATCGCGCATGCCGGCCAGCGCGCTGAATGCGGTGTGCTGGTGGTCGCCGTACACGAGCCGGTCGTAGATCTCGTCGCTGTACACGAGAAGGTCGTGCTCCTCGGCGACGCGGGCGATGGCCTCGAGGTCAGACTCCTCGAGGACGGCGCCGGTCGGGTTGTTCGGATAGCCGAGGAAGAT
>JBOGSW010000115.1:0-3383 GCA_050695815.1 Candidatus Limnocylindria bacterium
TCCAGCCACTCGGCTGCGGATCGACATCGCCGTTCGTGTCGCCGCCGTTGCCATTCCCGTCCCCGCCGGGGGCGAGGACGAGGAAGTACACCAGCGCGGCAATCACGATGATCGCGACGATGATGCCGAGGATGAATCCGGCGCCGCTGCTTCCGGACGGTTCGCCGCTGTCGCCGGGGGTGTTGACGTTGACCTGGCCCATGCGTGTGGGTCCCTCCTTCGTATCGGTTGGATCGGGCGTGCCCGCAGTCAAAGCAACCAGCGTGCCAAGCGTCTTCGTCAGGGGCGCACCAGCCGCTCGTAGGCGGCTCGCGCGTCAAGCGCGATCGCAGCCGCGCTCGTGCCGCGCAACCGCGCCAGCTCGGCCGCCACACGCAGCGCGGTCGTCGGCTCGTTGCGACGCTCCGCGTCGGGGCCGAGGTACGGCGCATCGGTCTCGACGAGCAGGCTGGCGGCAGGAAGGGCCCCTGCGGCGGCTCGCGCACGCGCGGCTGACCGGAATGCGACCGGCAGGGCGAAGCTGATGAGGAAGCCTGCATCGGCGAGCTGCATTGCCATCGGTTGATCGCCTGAGAATGCGTGGAGCACCCCGCGCGTCGGTCTCTTGAGCCGGCCGGCCCATCCCAGGAGCGCATCGGTCACGTCGGCGTGGGCGTCGCGGTCGTGCACGAGCACCGGGAGGTCGCGTGCCGCGGCCAGGCCGAGCTGCCGAGCGAACGCCTCGCGCTGCACGGCCGGTGGCGAGAGGTTGCGGAAGTAGTCGAGTCCGATCTCACCGATGGCGACCGTCCGGGCGTCGGCGGCGAGCGCCTCGAGGCGAGCCCATCGGGCCTCGTCCATGGTCGCCGCGTCATGGGGATGGACCCCCACCGCGGCATCGATGAGCGGTCCGTGGCGAGCGGCCAGCTCGAGCGCGGCCTCCGACGAGGCCAGGTCCCAGCCGGGAACCATGATCCGCTCGATGCCGGAGGCCCGCGCCCGCTCGATCACGGCCTCGCGGTCCGCGTCGAACCGCTCGTGCTGCAGGTGGCAGTGCGAGTCGACCAGCCCCCGGAGACGCTCGGGGACCCGCCGTCGGCTCAGCTGGCCGTCTCCTGCTCGATGCGGGGGAAGATCGGCGCCGCCGATCCCGTCTGCCATGCGTCGGGTCCGCCGCCCCAGGCGGCCAGCGCGTCGAGGCCGGGCCCGCCGGCACCGCGCTCGTCATACGGCACCGGCGTGCCGAGTTGCTCGTGGATCCTGCGCGCAGCCGCCGGAGCCGTGGGCGCGAGCAGGTGCCCTATGATCCGGCACGCCTCGGCCAGCACGGCGAGCACCTGCGCCAGCCGTTCGCTCTCCCCTGCCGTGTTGAGGCTCCACGGCGCCTGGCCCTCGGCATAGCCATTGGCGGCGCCCACCAGCTCCATCATGGCGGCCAGCGCCTCGTCCAGGTGGTGCTCGGCCATGGCCGCGTGGTAGCGCTCGATGACCCGCGCCGCGGTATCGCGCACCTCGAGATCCGCGGGCGCGGTCGCCTCGCCGACCGGCGGGAGCCGTCCCTCGAGATAGCGGCTGCTCATGCTCACCGTGCGATTGACCAGGTTGCCGAGATCGTTGGCGAGATCGGCGTTGAAGCGTCGCACGAACCCGTCGTAGGTGACGTCGGCGTCGCGGTCGAACGGCACCTCGCGCAGGACGACGTAGCGGATGCCATCGACGCCGAACCGATCGGCCATCTCGTCCGGATCCTCCGTGTTGCCGGTCGTCTTGCTCATGCGCTGGCCGCTGACGTCGAGCATGAAGCCGTGGGCGAAGATCTGCCTCGGCAGCGGCAGGCCAGCGCTCATGAGCATGGCCGGCCAGTACAGGCAATGGAAGCGCGTGATGTTCTTTCCGATGACGTGGAGGTCCGCCGGCCACCACTTCTCCATCTCGGCGGGGTCGTTCGGGAATCCGGCGCCGGTCAGGTAGTTCGTGAGCGCGTCGAACCACACGTAGATGCGGTGCCCCTCGTCGCCCGGGAAGGGGATGCCCCAGGTCGTGCTCGATCGGCTGATCGAGAAGTCGCGCAGTCCCTCGCGCAGCCATCCGAGCACCTCGTTGCGGAAGTGCTCGGGCTCGCAGAACGAAGGGTTCTCGGCGTAGAGCCGCTCGAGCCGTTCCTGGTAGGCGCTGAGGCGGAAGAAGTGGTTGCTCTCCTCCAGCCACTGGGGCTCGAGGGTCGGATGGTCCGGGCAGCGACCATCGACCAGCTGCTGGTCGGTCTTGAACTCATTGCAGCCGGTGCAGTACCAGCCCGAGTACACGCCCTGGTAGACGTCGCCGCTGGCCTGGGCACGTCGGACCATCTCGGCCGCCGCCACGGCGTGGTCGGGGTCGGTCGTCCGGATGAAGCGGTCGGCGCTGATGCCGAAGCGCTCGAAGGTGGCCTTCCAGGTGGCGGCCCACGGGTCGATCAGCTCATGCGGGTCGATCCCGCGCTCCCGCGCGTCGCGCTCGACGTTGGCCGAGTGCTCGTCGAAGCCGGTGAGGAAGCGCGTCTCGCGACCGAGCAGCCGATGATAGCGGGCGACGACGTCGGCACCGATCGCCTCGAACATCGAGTGCAGCGCCGGCTTGTCGCTGGGGTAGAAGATGGCCGTGGTGAGGTAGTAGGTGGCGCGCTCCGTCATCGGTGCTCACGACCCTTCGGCCAGTACAGCTCCTTGCGGACCTGCTCCGGCGGGAAGCCGCGCTCTGTGGCGATCTCCTCCACCGCGCTCACCATCTCCGGGTTGCCACACAGGTAGACCGTGGTGTTGTCAGGGCCAAGGCCGTGCTCGTCCAGCTGCGACGCGACGATCGCCTCGACCCGGCCGGTGCAGCCGAACCAGTCGCGACAATGCTGTGGGCGTGAGACGGTCCCGACGTAGCGAAGCGGAAAGCCTCCGCCCCGCTCCAGCTCGGTGAGCTGCTCGCGCCAGGCGAGGTCGTAGTCGTAGCTCACCCCATGGAGGAGCACGACGTCACGCGCCTGGCCCCGTGCCCGCAGTGTCTCGATCATGCTCATGAACGGCGCCAGACCCGTACCCGATGCGACGAAGAGCGCGCGCCTGCCATCGGGTTGGAGCAGGAACTTGCCCTTCGGGCCCTTGATGTTGATCGGATCGCCGACGCTGCGGTCCCAGAGCAGGGGCGTCAATCCGCCGCGCTCGACGAGGCGGATGAAGAACTCGTACTCGGAGAGATCGTCGGCCGTCGACGAGATGCTCATCGGCCGCTGGATGAGCTTCTCGGCGCCCATCAGCCCGAGCGTCGCGTACTGGCCCGGCTCGAAAGCGAACCGTGTCTCCAGCGCCTCGACGCCGACGATGGCGAGGCCGGGAGCCACCTCTTCCCAGCGGCTGAGGCGTCCGTTGTAGGGA
>JBOGSW010000116.1:0-3589 GCA_050695815.1 Candidatus Limnocylindria bacterium
GGCGGCGGCACCGCGCGACGGGCACCCGTTGGCGATGGGGCACGAGTCACACAGCGGCGTGCGGGAGCGACAGATGGCCGCGCCGAACTCCATGCTGGCGTGCGTCCACGCGGCCACGTCGGTCCCGACGCCGGGCGCGGCCAGCGCGTCGGCCAGCGCCTGCAGCCGCCGGGGCTCGTCCGGCCCGCACAGGCGGCGCAGCAGCCAGCGCCGGACGTTCGTGTCGACCACACCGACCGGCATCCCGAAGGCCAGTGAGGCGATCGCGTGGGCGGTGTAGGGACCGATGCCGGGCAGCGCCTCGAGGCCGCGCACGTCGCGCGGCCATCCGTTCGACGCGACCAGGCCGGCGGTTCGGCGCAGCGCGAGCGCGCGCCGGTTGTAGCCGAGCCCGCTCCACTCGGCCAGGACCGATGCCTCCGAGGCGGCCGCCAGGGCCTCCGCGGTCGGAAAGCGCGCCATGAAGCGCGGGAACCGATCGGCCACGCGCGCGGCCCGCGTCTGCTGGAGCATGACCTCGCTCACGAGGACGGCATACGGATCGGTCGACCCGCGCCACGGGAAGTGGCGGTGGGCGTCCGCGTACCAGGCGAGGAGAGCGGGGCGGATGGGAGTGTTCAAGATGCTTGCACACTCGCGCGCGACGTCGGTTGCCACGGATCGGAGGGTAGCAGCGGAGCCGGCGTCCGCATCGGTCCTGCTACCGTTGCGGGCCATGAGCTACCGCCTTCTCTGTCTCGATGCGGGCTTCACGCTGCTCTCGCCGCGTCGAACGCTGGCGGATGCGCTCTCCGGCGTGCTGGCCGAGGACGGCCAGGCCGCCACCGAGGACGAGCTGCATGCCGCGTGGGAGGCTGCCGACCGCTGGTTCTGGGACGAGTACCACCG
This sequence comes from Candidatus Limnocylindria bacterium, assembly GCA_050695815.1. Taxonomy (GTDB): domain Bacteria; phylum Chloroflexota; class Limnocylindria; order QHBO01; family QHBO01; genus JACDBZ01. Next base: position 889 of record JBOGSW010000116.1, read on the forward strand.
CGACGGCAACGACACCTGGAGCGATGACGCGCGGATCGACGAGTACTGGCGCACGTACCACGCCAAGATGCTCGGCCAGCTAGGCGTCGACGCCGGGCGCGAGGTGCTCGACCGGATCCTGGCCAGCCAGTTCGCGGCCGACTCCTGGGAGCCGTACCCGGACGTGCAACCGATGCTCGCCGCAGTGCAGGACATGGGCGACGTCCGCATCGGCATCGTCAGCGACTGGGGCTCGAACCTGCGTGACATCCTCATCGAGCTCGGCCTGGACCGATACCTCGACTTCGTTCTGCCATCGGGCGCGGTTGGCGTGGCGAAGCCCAACCCGGCCTTCTATCGCCTGGCCCTGGAGCGGGCAGGCGTTGCGCCGGCCGACGGCCTCATGGTCGGCGACTCGTATCGGGCCGACGTGCGTGGCGCGTGGGGCGCGGGCATGGACGCCGCGTGGCTCGACCGCCGCGAGGGGATGAACATCAACCCGGCGCACGAGCCAGTGCCGAACGACGTGCGGCGCATCCACTCGCTCGACGAGCTGCCGGAGATCGTCCGGACCGGCGCGCCGCTGCCCCGAGGCGAGGGGATCAGCGGCGATCCCGTCGCTCCCGTCTGAGGTCGCCCGCCCGTGCCTCGACCGCCCTCCGAGGTCGTCGTCGACAAGTTCGGCGGATCGGTCCTGCGGCGCCCCGAGGACATCGCCGGGGCGGTCTCGGTGGTCGAGCGCCAGCGTGCCGCTGGGCTCCATCCGGTGGTCGTGGTGAGCGCCTTCGAGGGCGTCACCGACACGATCCTGGGCGCGGCTCGGGTCCTTCTGCCCGATGGAGGCGCGCTCCTGCGCGAGCAGCGCCAGGACGCGGAATCCGGCCTGGCCCGCGAGACCGACCGCGCGCTCGCGACCGGCGAGGCGCTCTCGGCCGCGCTCTTCGCCCTGGGCCTCCAGGCACGCGGCATCCCGGCACGCTCCTTCTCCGGCGCCGAGGCCGGCATCCGCACCGCGGCCGCGCACCTGGGCGCAGAGGTGCGCCGCGTGCTTTCGCGGCCGCTGCGGGCGGCGATCGCGGAAGGGCTCGTCCCGGTCGTGGCCGGCTTCCAGGGGATCGGCACGCACGGCGAGCTGACCACGCTCGGGCGCGGTGGGACGGACCTGTCGGCAGTGGCGCTGGCCGCGGCACTCCACGCGCTGCGCTGCGAGCTGTTCAAGGACGTCGGAGGGGTGCTCGAGGCCGATCCGCACCTCGTGCCGGCCGCTCGCTTCCTCCCCGTCGTCGACGCGCTCCAGCTCGAGCTGCTGGCCGAGATGGGCGCCGAGGTGGTCCACCCGGTCGCCGTGCGACGCGCCCGCCGCGGGCGGCTGAACCTCGTGGTTCGCGCGCTGGACGACGAGGCGCCTCAGACAATCGTGCGGCCATCATCCCGCGAGGACGACGGGGTGCTGATGCTCGCGGTGGATCGGAAGGAGCGAATGGCCCGCATCAGCCTGGTCGGACCCGCGGGGCTCATGCCCGAGGTCCTGCCGCTCCCGGCCCACGGCGAGGGCGCCTTCGACGAGGGCGGCATGCGGGTGGTCTGGGCCGAGGTGCCGTTGGCATCCGTGGCGTCGGCCGCCCAGGCGGTGCACGCCTCGTTCATGTTCGGCGCCAGGGCGCTCTGAAGCCACACCCACCTGCTTGTGTTGGTTCCGCCGCCCCTGCGTGGCTGTCGTTCGCTGAGCGACATGCCGCCAGAGAGGCAGTGAACCATGAGGTTCTCCATCCGGCGCTTGGGACTCAGCTAACATCCCTGTCCCATGTGCGACGCCACTTCGATCGGGTCGAGGGGCTTGGCCTGGCCGAATTGACGGACTGACGGTCAACGACGCCGCCGAGGCAAGAAGTGATCGGATGCCACTCCGGCTGGCGCAACGGTGAGGCAGGCAGGGTGAAGGGCGTCTGCTCGTTCATCGTGCCACTGGGCGTGGCAGCGCGGTGAACAATCCGGCCCTGGCGCCCGACCCTTCACCGATGCGCCACTGGGGCTGGCACGCGAAGCGCCACCCGGACGGGCACAGACGGCGCCACGCGGCACGCTCAACCGACAGCCTCGTGCTCGGCGACCGGGCCGCGCGGGCGCAGCTGGAGCAACACCGCAGCCCCGAGGATGAGCGCGCCGCCGAAGAGCTGGATGAGCGTCGGCTGCTCGGCCAGAAGCCATGCGGCCAGACCGACGCCCACGACTGGCTCCAGCGTCGCCAGGATCGCCGCCTGAGAGGGTCCCAGCCGCCGGATGCCGATGATGAAGGCGAGCGTCGGGATCCCGGCCCCGATGACACCCGCCAGGACCACCGGCCACGCCGCGGCGAGCGATCCGAGCGGCTGGGCGAGCGCGCCGAGCATCCCCAGCGGTGTGGCCGCGACCAGGTAGATGGCGGCCGCCCCGCCCATGGTCAGGGCCGCCGCCTGCGGGCCGGGCACGTGCGCGAACCCATGACGCGCGGCCAGGACATAGAAGACCTGCATGAGCCCGGCGATGAAGGCAAGACCGATGCCGACCGGGTCGACATCGCCCAGCGACCCGGCGCCGGCGACCACGAGCGCCATCCCGACCAGCGAGACACCCAGCGCGGCCCAGCGCAGTCGATCCAGCCGCTCGCCGAACCAGATCGTCGAGACGACGGCCACGCCGGCGGGGTAGAGGTAGAAGACGAGCAGGGTCAGCGCGATCGTGA
>JBOGSW010000117.1:0-28019 GCA_050695815.1 Candidatus Limnocylindria bacterium
CCCGGCGTGGGCGAGGAGGATCCATGTCAGGCCACAGCAAGTGGTCCACCATCAAGCGGCAGAAGGGTGCGAACGACGCCAGGCGCGGCGCGCTCTTCACGAAGCTCGCCCGCGAGATCATCACCGCCGCGCGGCAGGGCGGGGGAGATCCCGAGGCGAACTATCGGCTGCGAATGGCGGTCGACAAGGCGAAGGCCAACTCGATGCCGGCCGACAACATCAAGCGCGCCATTGAGAAGGCGACCGGCGCCGGGGCCGATGCCGAGCAGTACGAGGAGATCACCTACGAAGGGCTCGGCCCGGCCAACGTGGCGGTCATCGTGGCGGCCATGACGGACAACCGGAATCGCACCGCGTCGGACATCCGGAGCGTGTTCAACAAGCACGGCGGGACGCTCTCCACGGTCGCCTGGCAGTTCGAGCAGAAGGGCCTCATCAACCTGCCGCTCAATGGCAGCGATCCCGACGAGGTGACGCTGACCGCGATCGATGCCGGTGCATCGGACGTCGGCGCGCCGGAGGACGGATCCATCCTCGTCACCACCGAGCCGGCCGACCTCGAGGCGGTGCGTCGCGCCCTCGCCGATGCCGGCATCGAGGCGGAGAGCGCCGAGCTCTCGATGGAGCCGACGACCACCGTCGAGGTGGGCGACCCCAAGACCGCCAGGCAGGTGCTGCTCTTCATGGAGCGCCTCGAGGATCTCGACGACGTTCAAAACGTCTACGCCAACTTCGACATCCCTGCCGACCTCATGGAACAGCTCGAGGCCCAGGTCGCCTGACCGATGCGCCAACCGATTCGCTGACCGATGCGCTGACCTAGCCGCCGGTGCCGGTGCGACGCTTGCGGGAGGGGGCGGGCGACCCCGACGTCGCGGACGGACCAGTCGCGGCGCCGAGGTACCCGCTGAGCAATGCGCCGACGTCCGGCACCGTCTCGGTGCGCAGCCGATAGCGCTTCGACCCGACGGCCACCGAGATGAGGCCGGCCGAGCGCAGGATGAGCATGTGGTGGTGCATGGTGGTCTTCGCCACCCCGAACATCTCGGCCAGCTCCATGAGGGTCTTCTCGCCGTCGGCGAGCGCCCGCAGGATGCGCAGCCGCTTCTCGTCGCCGAGCGCCTTCGACAGCCGGACGAGCCGCAGGGGCGGCGCATCGCCCTCGGCCGTGACGCTCTCGTCGGCGACGGGGTAGACGATGACGAACACCTCGCCGAACTCGATGTAGGAGACGAGCGGTCGGGTCACGAAGCTGGGAACCATGACCACGCGGTTGATGCCGGGCCGCGGGGCGAACTCGACGCCGTTGGTCGCGGTCGTCACGAACCGATCGAGTGGGAGCTCACGCTGGAGCTCGCGCTTCGCCTCCGCGTCGCGCTCGATGATCGGCATGATCGTCAGTGACTCGGGCTTCCAGACACGGTCCGCCCATTCGGAGAGCACCGCGATGAGCTCGGCCTTGAACTGGTCCCGGTCGACGTCGAGGATGCCGCGCAGGTATTCGGTCCACGGCTCCCACTCCGGGGACGAGGTGCGCAGGAACTCGTCCTTCGCCGCCTCGTCACCCGCCACGGCGGCACGGATGACGGCGGGAGGCGTCATGCGCCGGATCTCGCGCGCGTAGAACTGGACCAGGTGGAGTCGGATCTCGTCCGCATCGGTCTGACGCAGGTGGTCGAGGAATGCGCCAACGTCGCGCGGTGCCGGCGTGTCGTAGGCGAGACCGAGAAGATGGGTGAACGTGTCGGGGTCGCCCTGCGACACGGCCCTGATGCGCGCGATGAGGTCCTCGCCCGCCCTGGAACGCGCCTCCTCCAGCCAGGCGTCGCCGATCTCGTAGTTGTCGATCTCTTCGCTGAACGTGACGCCGAGTGACTGGATCAGCTCGTAGGCGGGGGAGACCTCGATCGTGAGCGTCGGTGCCTTGCCGGGTCGGCGGGTCGGGGCCATTGGGCGGACCTCCGGTGCGATCAGGCTGTCCGGGAGAGCGCGCGAGGACGAGCGGGAGTCTCGACCCGCTCGCCACTCAGGTTGCTGCCGGCCATGATCAGGGCATGACCGATGCGGACGCGCAAGCTGGCGCGAGTCGGGGCAAGCGCCCGGCTGGCTGGCGCGCGCAGGTGTTCCTGGCGGTCCCGGATGAGATGGTCCAGGACGCCGGGGTTCGGCAGGCTCATCATCGTAGTAGCACCGTCCCTTCGTCCGACCGTTTCGCTATGGTTCGATAACATTCGAACACAGCGAAGTGTACGGGATGGATCGAACCATGTCAACCGTCCGCGCGAGAAATCTCGTACGACGTATGACGTACGTCGTGGACGGCTACCATGCGACCCGTGATCACGCTCGGCATCGACCCCGGCACGGCGACCTGCGGGTTTGGGGTCGTGGCGCTGGATGGGGGAACGCTTCGGCTCATCGATGCCGGCTGCGTTCGCACCCCGGCCGATGAGACCGATGCGGCCCGCCTTCGCCAGCTCCACGCCGCCCTGGGCCAGCTCATCGTCGAGCATCACCCTCAGCGGGTCGGCATCGAGCGCCTCTTCTTCCAGCGCAACGTGCAGACCGCGATGGCCGTCGGCCAGGCGCGCGGCGTGGCACTGCTGGCGGCGGCGGAAGCCAACGTACCGATCGACGAGCCGACCCCGAACGAGGTCAAGCAGGCGATCTGCGGCAACGGCTCGGCCGACAAGCAGCAGGTTGCGGCGATGGTCGCGCGACTCCTGGGCCGTAGCCTGGCCGGCGTGCCCGATGACGCGACCGATGCACTCGCCATCGCCATCGGCTGCGCCCACCGCGCCGCCGCGGAGCCGAAAGCGGTGATCGGTTGATCGGCTCGCTGCGCGGGACGGTGACCCGCGTCGGTCCTGATCACGCCCTGATCGAGATCGGCGGCATCGGCTACAGGGTGGTGGCGGGGCCGGCGTTGCTGTCTACGCTCCGAGCGGGGAGTGAGGCATCGGTCTTCACCCATCACCTCGTGCGGGAGGACCAGCAGGCGCTCTTCGGCTTCGCGACGACGGAGGAGCTTGCCTTCTTCGAGATGCTCATGACGGTCTCGCAGGTGGGACCGCGGTTGGCGCTGGCCATCACCAGCGCACATGCGGTGACGAAGCTCCAGCTCGCCATCGTGACCGATGACGCCGACGTCTTCACCAGCGTCTCCGGCGTCGGCCGCAAGACGGCGCAGCGCATCATCCTGGAGCTCAAGGAGAAGGTCCACGCGGCCGGCATCGCGGCGGGCGGCGCCGTGTCCGCAGACTCCGACGTGGTCGCGGCGCTCGAGTCGCTCGGCTACTCGTCCACCGAGGCACGCCGGGCCGCGGGTGCCGTGGCAGGCACCGAGGGTGAGCTCGACGCGCGGATCCGCGCGGCGCTCCAGGAGCTGGCACGATCCCGGTGATGCTGGAACGGCTGGAGTGGCTGGAGTGGCTGGAGCTGCTGGACGGGGTGTCGTGACCGAGTGGAGCGACCCGAAAGTTGCCGAGCACATCCTGCGTTCGTATCGATCATGGGCAGTGGTGGGGTGCTCGTCGCGGCCGTGGCGCGCGTCGTTCGGCGTGTCTCGTTACCTGTTGAGCCAGGGGTACGGCGTCGTGCCGATCAACCCGAAGGAGGAGGTCGTCCACGGCAAGCTCGCCCACCCGGACCTCCGCTCGGTGCCTCCCGATCCGCACGCGCCGATCGAGGTGGTCGACATCTTCCGCCGCTCCGATCTCGTTCTGCCGCATGTGGAGGAGGCGATCGAGATCGGCGCACGGGCGATCTGGATGCAGCTGGAGGTTTGGAACGAGGAGGCCGCCGAGCTGGCCGCCGCGGCCGGGCTCGATGTCGTCATGAACCGATGCCCCGCCATCGACCACCCGGCGATGATCGGCTCCTCCCGCGAGGCGTGATTCCGTGTGGCGCGTCTGGCGCGGACATATGGGCCGGGGCAGGCATTTATGCCAGGCGTGGGGTGATTCCGTCTTGGGGCGACATATGGGCCGGTGGCAGGCCCTTATGGCGGCGAATGGCCGTCCTCCGATGACATATGGGCGCGCGGCTGCGCGGATGTCAAGCTAGGCGGGCCGCATCGGCCCCTTCGAGGGGAGCTCGGGAACGTAAGGTCCAGCCCCAGGCCCATATGTCACGCGTGGGCACCGTCACGACGTGGGGACCGACGCGCGGGAAAGGGCTCAGTCGCGGCGGAGGACGAGACCGATGTGCCCGTACGGCGGCCGCGGATCGGCGTAGGTCTTGATCCGCGGGTCCTCGGACGACTCGCCGACCGCGTCCCACAGGCGGTTCTGCGTGTCGAACGACACTTCGGCGAGCTGCGGCCAACGGTCGAGCATGCGCGTGCCGATTTCGTTGACGAGGTGCTGGATCGAGAGCGACACGAACCCGTGGAAGACGGCGTTCGCAAGGTCCGCGACCTGCTCCGACGCGACGTACCGCGAAGGGTCGGACAGGACGGCGTGGGAGGCATCGGTGTAGCGCCAGCCGATGTTGCACCAGATGTAGAGGGGACGATCGGGGCGCTCGGGCAAGGTCGTGTGCTCGTCCCGGGCGAAATCGGCGAAGGCCGATCCGGTGACCTTGATCAGCTGGAGGCCGTTGCGGCCGGATTGATGTTCGGTGATCACGACCGAACCGTCGTCGTTGCGCGCCAGCTCCAGGCGAGCCGCGCCGTGGTCGCATCGGTCACGCGAGAAGAGCCGATCGGATGCCTCGAAGCCACCCTCCGTGGGAACGACGGCCGTGGGAACGACAGCCGCGGGAACGACGGCGGCGGGAAACGGCAGGTCGCGGCCGAGCATCGTCAGCCGCTCCATGTGCGGATAGGTATCCAGGAACGCCGTGCCGACCTCGAGCAGCCACTCCTCGAGGCTCCGGGCGCGAGCGCGCAGCGACACGGCGTGGATGAAGTTCTTCATCGTGTCGGTGGCCACGACCAGCCGGTTGTCGCCCTTCGTGTAGGCATCCAGGAACTGCGTGCCGTGCACCGCGACCTCGATCTCCGCCGCGGCCAGCGTGTTCTCGCGGCCGCTGAACGGCGACTCCGGGATCGGCGTGATGCCGGTCAGCGGGTCGGCGTACGTGCGGTAGACCTTGACGTCGGCCTTGCCGTAGCGGATCTCGCGCTTCATGCGCCGATCGTACCGTCCCGCAGCCTGGCCAGGCGATCGGCGGCGATGTAGACCACGTCGTCCAACCCACGGCGCAGCTCGGATTCGCGCTCGTCGCGCAGCGAGCGCTCCAGGATGGGCACGATCTCGCGGCGCGGACGGCCCGCGACGAAGATCACGAAGCGGAATCCGAAGATGCGCTCGTAGGCATCGTTGAGCATCTCGAGATCGTCCGCGATCCACGGTTCGTCGGGCGGCTCGTCGGGCCGCGCATCGGGATCGTCGTAGCCCTGCTCGGCATGGGAGAGATCGCTCACCGAAGCTGGATCGGCGCCGATGCGCGGGTGCGCGGCGAGCAGCTCGATCTGCTCATCCTCGGGCAGCGACCGCGCAAGGTCATGGGCGGACGCGATGAGGTTCGCATCGGTCTCGAACGGTCGGGCGTCGACCAGCCGCGACAGGAAGCGCGGCGCATCCTCGAACAGGGCGCGAAGCAGGAACGCGGTGGCCTCGGCCGGCAGCGCATCGAGGTCGCGCATGAGCGGAAACGCAACCGGCTGGAGGCCATCGGCGACGGATGCCTCCATCTCGACGTAGTCGCGCAACCCGATGCCGTTGTCGGCGTTGAGCGCGGGGATCTCCGGCTTGATTGCCTTGCGATCGCGCGTGACGGCGTCGGCGTGAACCCGCGCGACGTGGAGGCCGCGGCGCAGGTAGAAACCGATGGCGTCCACGTTGTCGTTGGTGGTCACCAGCCACAGCCGATCGGCGCCCGATGCGGCAGCCACCTCGAGCGCCGTCCCGAGCAGGAGGCGCCCGGCGCCGACGCCGCGCACGTCGCTGTGCAGCGTCAGCACCTCGAGGCCGCGGTCGGACTCGTTGACGGTGAGGAGCCCGACCTGCTTCCCGTCGAGCTCGGCCACCAATCCTTCGCGCGTCAGGGGATCGATCAGCTCGCCGAGGCGGGCGACGTTGCGAACGCCACCCGAGGAGCCGCCGATGAGCGCATCGGCCCATGCGTGGTCAGCCTCGCCGAAGTCGCGAACGCTCAGGGTCATCGAGGCAGGGTCAGCTTCCGCGGTACGTGCTCATGCCGTACGGGCTGAGCAGGAGCGGGACGTGATACGAGCGGCCGGCGTCCGTGATGCGCAGGGCGACGGCCGCGCTCTGGAAGAAGGCGTCGGGGTCGTCGGCGAAGCCGCCGACGTCGAAGGCGAGCTGGTAGTCGCCGGCCTCGAGCGCGCCGCCCTCGAGCAGATCGCGGATGCGGCCGTCGTCATCGGTCTGCAGCTCCGTCACCAGCTCGGGGGCGCCGTCATCGGTCAGGCGAAAGAGCGCGACGCCGACGCCGGAGGCCGGCTCGCCGGTGGCGAGATCGAGGACGTGGGTGCTGATGGTGGGTCTGGCGTCTGCCATCGGTGCCTCCGCTATGCTCGGGCCATCATGCCGGAACCGATGGCAACCGCGAACCTCGAACGCACCGGCAGGTACGTGATCCTGCTGGAGGGATCGCCCGGCCCCGACGTCGTGAGCACCTGCTCGCTGGTCCGCGACGGCGACGTGAGGGTGGTGATCGATCCCGGGCTGGCGCCGAGCCAGGACGCCATTCTCGGCCCCCTGCGCGAGCTCGGCCTGGCCGCTGCCGACGTGACCGATGTCGTGATCTCGCACCATCATCCCGATCACGCCCTCAACGTGGCGCTCTTCCCGGCGGCGCGCGTGCACGACCACTGGGCGATCTACGATTTCTCGGGCCTATGGGACACCGTCGAGGCCGAGGGCCGGGTGCTGGCGCCATCGATCGTGCTCGTCGCCACGCCCGGGCACTCGGCCGAGGACATCAGCACGCTCGTCGGGACCGAGGAGGGGATCGTGGCCTTCACGCACGCCTGGTGGACGGCAACATCGCCCATGGAGGATCCGTACGCCCCGGATCCCGTGAAGCTGCATGCCAGCCGCGCCCGCCTGCTCGACCTGGCCGACCTGATCGTGCCGGGCCATGGCGCCCCGTTCCGACCGGACGACTCGACGCCGGGCTGAGTCGTCTCCTTCGCCGTCCCGTGGGCGTGTTCCGCCTCCTGCGGCGTATGCTGCGTGGCATGGCTGACCTGAAGATCCGGGTGGGGGACGACCTCCACTTCACCGCACGCTGGGAGGACGAGGCTCCACTGACGCGCGCCGCACTGGGCGCTTGGCTCCCGATCCGCTCGAAGCTGATCCACTGCAAGTGGAGCGGCGAGTCGACCTGGATCCCGTTCGGCGAGGAGCGTCCCGACGTTGGGTACGAGAACCACAACGCGCATCCAGCGCCGGGCGACCTGCTGATCTACATCGGCGAGATCAGCGAGTGCGAGATCCTCTTCCCGTACGGCGCGTGCAGTTTCAGCTCGCGTGTGGGACCGCTCGCCGGAAATCACTTCGCCACGCTGACGTCCGGCCAGGAGCAGCTGGCGGAGATGGGCCGTCGCGTGCTCTGGGAGGGTGCCAAGGAGATCGAGATCAGCGAGGAGGGCTGACCGATGGAGTGGATCGTCGTCCTCGCGGCAGTCGTGGTGGTCGCCGCCGGGATTGTGGCTCTCGCGGGCCGAGCCATGCGGCGCCGGCGGCACGGTCGCGGGAACGAGGCAACCGAGGATCCGCACGCGGCGACCCTGGCGAAGGTGAACGCCCAGGCCGGCCCGAGGATCTACGACATCGGGGGTGGGGGAGCGGACGGAGGCGATGGGGGCTGACCTCGTCATCGCCGGCGGCACAGTCGTCAGCGGTGGGAGCACGTCGACCGCCGACGTGGCCGTGCGGAAGGGTCGCATCGAGCGCACCGGTCCGAATCTGCCGCCCGAAGGCGCCGAGGTGGTCGATGCTACCGGCCTGCTGGTGCTGCCGGGAGCGGTCGACGTCCACACGCACCTTCGTCTGAGCGACGACGAGCATCCGCACCGCTTCCATCGCGACACGCTGGCGGCGGCCCGTGGCGGCACGACGACGTTCCTGACCTTCAACAATCCCGGCACCGGCATCAGCGAACGGGGCGCGAGCTCCCCGCTGCGGGGCATGGAGGAGTTCCGGACGCGCACCGAGGGTCAGTCCCTGGTCGACTACGGACTGTCGGCGGTCCTCACCGGCCAGCAGCGCGACCCGGTGCGGGAGCTGCCGGCCCTCATCAAGGCAGGCGTGCCGACCTTCAAGGCGTTCATGGTCTACGACTTCCGCCTGGCGGACGATGAGCTCGAGCGCGCCATGCGTACCGCCGCCGCGCATGGTGGCATGGTCCAGGTGCACTGCGAGGACCCGTCGATCATCGAGCCGTTGATCGCCGAGTCGTTGAGGACGCACAACACCGCCAGCCGTTACCACGCCGCCACCAGGCCCCCGCAGGCCGAGGCGGCCGCCACTCGCAGGGCGATCGAGCTGGCGCGCCGCGCCGATGCGCCGCTCTACATCGTGCATCTCAGCTGCGAGCAGGCCCTCGACGAGGTCGCGGACGCGAAGTCGCGCGGCGAGCCCGTCTACGCCGAGACCTGCCCCCACTACCTCACCTTCACCGATGAGCTCTACGCCGATCCCGACGAGAGCGAGGCGATCAAGCGCGTCATCTCGCCGCCCCTTCGCTCCCAGACCGATGTCGACGCCCTGTGGGTGGGACTGCGTGACGGCATCCTGGACGTCGTGGGCAGTGACCACGTCCCCGATCGGGTCGATACCGAGAAGGCCATCCCGGCACCGCCCTTCCCGCAGATCAGCAACGGCGGGCCAGGCATCGAGACGCTGCTGAGCGTCGTCTTTTCGGAGGGGGTTGCCGCGCGGCGCATCGGCGTGGAGCGGATGGTCGAGGTCCTCTCCACGACGCCGGCCCGCCTCTTCGGCCTACGGTCCAAGGGAGCCGTCGAGGTCGGGCGTGATGCGGACCTCGTGCTCCTCGATCCGGAGGAGCGGCGCACGATCCGGCAGGCGGACCTGTCGCATACGAGCGACTACACGCCGTACGAGGGCATGCCGGTGATCGGCGCCATCCGTGACGTGTTCATCCGCGGCCGGGCCCCCGGCGATGCCCCCGGTCAATTCCTGTCGCGAACCCTGGTTCGCGCGGGGGACGCGCAGGAGTAGCGCGGCGCCCGATTTCACCCGACGCTGTACCCTTAGTCCCGTGCTCCGCTCTCAGACGCGGCTCTCTCGCCGCAGCACCTCGGACGTCCGCGCCATCCGCCGCGCCACCAAGCGCATCGAGGAGCTGAGCGCCATTCTCGACCGCCAGCTGGTCGGCGAGCCTCGCCCGGAAGAACAGTTGCGCCACCTGCGCCAGGCCACCGGACAGATCACCCGGACGGCGAACGACGCGATCCAGGCCTATCGGCGCGTGTCGCAGGCCCTGCGCATCGAGAGCGAGCAGGCCGATGCCGACGAGACGGAGATCGCGCGCGCCACCGAGGAGCTCTCGAGCGCACGAGCCGCGATGCTGCATGCCCTCGAAGTTGCGAGCCGTCGTTACCCATGGGCCGAACCGTGGAAACCGGCGGGAACCTGAAGCAGGGGATGCCGAGCGGGCCGCTCGTTCGGAAACTGCGCGTTGAGCAAGCACTACACGGGAAACTCGCGAGCCGGTCCCCACGCCTGACATATAGGCCTGGGGCGGGACCTTACGTTCCCGAGCTCAACCTCGAAGGGGCCGATGCGGCCCGCCAGCGTGACATCCGCGCACCCATCCGCCCATATGTCATCGGCGGACGACCGACTCGCCGGGATAAGGGCCTGCCACCGGCCCATATGTCATGCCAGACGCCAATCTCCGAACGCCGGAGCGATAGCGAACGACCCGGCGGCCGAAGCCACCGGGTCGTATCGGTGCTGAGACTGAAGGACGCCTAGCGGCGGAAGCAGTCGCTGCAGTAGACCGGCTTGGTGCCGGTGGGGCGGAACGGGACGCGAGCTTCCTTGCCGCAGCTGTCGCAGACGGCGCTGAACATCTCGCGGGGACGGTCGCTGTAGCCACCGCCGTATCCGCCACCGTTGCCACCGCCGTAGCTGCCGGTGCTCTCACCGCGCGCGGCCTTCTTGGCGGCGCGGCAGGCCGGGCATCGGCGCGGCTCGCTGAACTGGCGATCGGCGTAGAACTGCTGGTCGCTTGCGGTGAACGAGAACTCCTGGCCGCAGTCGACGCACGTCAGCGCCTTGTCCTGGTACGTGAACAAAAGAGAAACACTCCTTCTCGTGCGGCCTCAGCGAGCCATCTCGCCGTAAACCGTGAGAGGAGCGTTCGTGGTGCCGCGCGTTGGTTGATGCCCCTGATGGGGCGTTGCGCGAAGAAGCGTACCACGGATCCACGCTCGTGTCTGCAGACCGATACCGCCGGCTTCTCGGTCGTCGTACACTCACGCTAGCATGGCACGCGACGAGAAGCTCGATCACCTCAAGCGCGTCCCGCTCTTCGCCCACATGGGAAGGCACGAGCTGGAGCGCCTCGGCCAGCTGGCCGACGAGATCGAGGTGGGACTCGATCGAATTCTGACCGAGCAGGGCGCCACCGGTCACGAGTTCTTCTTCGTGCTGGACGGACGCCTGCTGGTGCTCGACGGGCAGAAGCCGATCGCCACGCTCGGACCGGGGGACTTCTTCGGCGAGATCGCGCTCCTCGATGGCCGGCCGCGCACCGCGACCGTGCGCGCCGAGGGGATCAGCAGGCTCCTCGTCATCGGTCACCGCGAGTTCCATTCCCTGATGGACGAGTTTCCCGAGGTGCGAACGGCCGTCCTCGCGGCCGTGGCCGACCGCCTGCGCCGCTTCGACGGGGCGTGAGCGGCGCTCGCGAGGTCCTGGCACTCAACCCGATTGGCGACGATCCCGAGGTCGGCCGCTGGCTCGCCGCGCTGGAGGACGCGCGACGCGACACGCTGCGGGAGCTGGAGCGCGTGACGCCCGAGATGATCGACTGGTACCCCACGGAGCCGCTCAACAGCATCGGTTCGCTGCTCTATCACATCGCACTCATCGAAGCCGACTGGGTGGCGACCGAGATCCTGGAGGATCCGGAGCCCGATGCGCTCGCCGCGCTCCTGCCCTGGCCCGATCGCGAAGCCGGCGACGGCACCGGCAACCAGCGCCACCTATCGCGGATCGACGGGCAGTCCCTCGATGAGCACCTCGAACGCCTGGCCGGTATCCGGGCGTTCGCCCTCGAGCACGTGAAGCCGATGACGAACGAGGATTTCCACCGCGTTCGATCGTTCGACGACTACGACGCGGCCCCGGACTGGGTGCTCCACCACATCCTTCAGCACGAGGCGGAGCATCGGTCCCACATCGCCTGGCTCAGGGACACGTTCCCGGGCGGATGAGGACGATCCGCCGCATCATCGATCGGTTCCTGCCGCAGGGTGCGGCGATCCTATCGGTCCTCATCTTTGGCAGCTATGTCATGGGGCTGGTGCGCGATCGGATCTTCGCGCGAACCTTCGGGGCCGGATCGGAGCTGGATGCCTACAACGCGGCCTTCGTCCTTCCGGAGCTGCTGCTCGACGTCCTGGTGGAGGCCGGCCTTGCGGCGCCGTTCATCCCCCTCTTCATGCGGCTGCGCACGGTGGACCCCGACCGCCGCGAGGCGGATCGGTTCGCGCGCACCATCCTGACCGCGGCGGTGGGCGTCATGGGCGTCTCGGCGGTCGTCATGTTCGTCCTCGCCGATGCCACGACCGCGGTGATCGCGCCGGGCTTCACCGGTGCCCAGCGCGAGGTGTACGTCTCGCTCTTCCGGGTGATGCTGGTCACGCCGATCCTGTTCGCCGCGTCGCTGACGCTGGGCCAGGTTCTCCTCGCCGAGCAGCGATTCTTCTGGTACGGGATTGCGCCGCTGCTCTACAACCTCGGCATCATCATCGGGACGGTGGCGTTCAGCGACGCTCTCGGGATCTATGGACCGGCGATCGGCGCGGTCATCGGGGCCACGCTCCACCTGGCCAGCCGCCTGCCGGGGCTGCGAAGGAGCCGCTTCCGCATCGGTCCCGCATGGGCCATCCGGCTGCCGGAGGTGCGCGAATTCGTGCGCCTCATGCTGCCGAAGATGGTGAGCCATCCGGTCGAGCCGGCGACGTTCCTCTTCTTCACCTCGGTCGCCACGACGCTGGCGGCGGGAAGCGTCACGGCGGTGAGCTTCGCGCGCAACTTTCAGAGCGTCCCGGTCAGCCTGGTGGGGGTCGCCTTCGCGCTGGCCGTTTTCCCGGCGCTGTCGGTGGCGCATGCCGAGGGCGATCGCCGGGGCTTCCTGCGGCTGCTGGGGACGAACCTGCTGAGCATCACCCTCATCACCGTCGTGGCGGCCGCCGCGCTGGCCGTGGTGGGAGAGCTCGCCATCCAGGTGCTCCTGGGTGGGGGAGCGTTCGACGCCGAGGATGTGGCGCTCACGTCGCTCGTGCTTGGCGCCTTCGCGATATCGATCCCGTTCGAGAGCATCAGCCACCTGCTGAGCCGTGCGATCTACGCCACCCGCCACACGCTGCTGCAGGTGCTCGCGTCGCTCGCCGGATTGGGGGTCACCGTTGTGGCCACGCTGGTCCTGCTGCCGGAGCTGGAGATCGTGGCCATCCCGATCGGCTTCGCGATCGGCCAGGCGGCCAAGACGGCGCTGCTGGGGCTTGCCCTGGCGATGCGGCTGCGCGGCTGGGCCGGGGATCGGTTCTAGGCGCCGTCCCGAGGCGTGGTCGGGACGAGGACGACGAACTTGCCATCGCGGTCTGGATAGGCGCCTTCCGGGCGCGACCAGCCCGGCCCGATCTCCTGGTGTGGCGGCGGCCCACCGAACACCGGCCAGTTGCGCTCGAGCTCGGCGAGATCCTCGAAGTTGCCGGGCGGATCCGACGCGCCCCAGATGGACGAGGTGCGCGGATACCACGGATCCAGGATGTAGGCACCCGAGATGGCAGCGTCGTCGAAGAGGGTCGGATCCGCGTCGGCCCGGTAGCCGGTCATGACCCAGGTGTGGGCGCCCCACCACGGGAACATGACCACCGGCTTGTCCATCTCGCTGATGGCGATGGCCGAGTCGCGCAGCGCATCAGTGTAGCTGGTATAGGCGCGCACCTCGTATCCGGTGGCTCCGTACGCCTCCAGCGCCAGGCCCACGGCAGCAGGCCCCCAGCCACCGTTCAAGCTGTCGTCGAGCGCCTCCCATTCACCGATGCGGCCCTTGATCTCCTGCTGAAACGCTTCGGAGGTATCCCCGAGGCCCAGGATGGCGAGCACCATCTGGGTGCCCGCCACGGCGCAGTCCTTGTCGGTCAGCTGCGAGGCGAAGACCTGCGCATGGTCGTCCACGAGTGCGACGTCGACGGGTTCTCGGACGAGCGGTGTGGGAGCGGGCGTCGGCTCGGCGCTCGCCACGGCGCTCGCCACGGCGATCGGCGCAGGCGTCGGGGTGGCACTGGCCGTCGGATCCGCGCGCGGCGTGACGACCACCGTCGGCAGCGTCGACCGATCCGGCGGTGGATCGATGAAGGTCTCGACCCGCGACACCAGCCGGTCGAAGCGATCGGCGGCGCCCAGCGCGTTCGTGCGCATGGCCCCGAAGCCGACGAGGCCGAACACGACCACGACGAGCAGCGCGAGCTGCCAGCGGGGACGGTCGTTGAGGGGATTGGTGGCCATGGAGATGGGGCGAGGATGACACCCGGGCGACTCTCAAGCAACATGGACCGATGGCTGGCGGCCGACTGCTGCGCATCGTGCTCGTCCTGGGGCTGTTCCTGGGCGCCCGCGCCGCATTCCCGGGTGAGAGGGCCACGGCCGCCACGACTCCCCATCTCGAGCAGCGCTACGCGCTCACGGCCACGCTCGACGTGGCATCGGGGCACCTCGAAGCGGTGCTGGAGCTGACCGTCACCAACCGGGCGTCGCACGGCATCGACAGCGTCAACCTCTCGGTCCTGTCGCGCGCGCTCGGCTACCTGACCATGGATGGGCCGATCACCGTCGACGGCGACGCGGTCGAGACGGCCTGGACCACCTCGACGAACCTGCGCGTGCCTCTCGGGCGACGACTCGCGCCGAACGATTCGGTGAAGATTCGCGTGCCGTTCACGCTGGACATCGGCCCAACGGGGGGCGCCTTCACGGCCCGGCTCTCGCGGCACAATGGCGTGATCAGCATGGGCCAGTGGTTCCCGATCGTCTCTCCGGTGCACGACGTGTATGGCCTCGGCGATTCCGTCATCTCCTATACGGCCGAGGAGATCGCCCTCGACCTGACGACCACGACCGCCCTGCCGCGAAACGCCGTCGCGTGCCCCGGCCTGGAGTCGGCGCCGGAACGGTCGGGCACGAGCTGGACGTGCCGATCCACCGACGTGCGCGACTTCTCGATCGTGATCAACCCGTCATTCAGCCTCACCACGCGCCAGGTGGGGGAGATCCAGGTGCGGGTGTACACGCAGACGGTCGGCGGCGACGTGACGGCCGACCTGGCGGAGACGGCGCTCATCGGCCTGGGGGAGGCGTTCGGCGCCTATCCGTGGCCGGACCTCGTCATCGCGGAGGTCGGCATCGGCGGCGGATTCAGCATGGAGTACCCGCGCGCCATCCACCTCACCCGCGACAAGGTTGCCGATCCGTACGTGGTCTTCCACGAGGTCGCTCACCAGTGGTTCTATGCCCAGCTCGGAAACGACCAGATGCGCGAGCCGTGGCTGGATGAGGGTTTCGCCGACTTCAGCGCCCGATACCTGATGGGGATCGGCGAGAACCAGTGCTCCACCCGCCCGGTCGACAGCAGTGTCTTCGCCTGGCCGGCAGGCCCGACCACCGGCGGTGACTGGACCAGCTGCGACGGCTACTTCCACGCGGTCTTCTACCAGGGCACAGAATTCCTCAACGCCGTCCGCTCGGCCATGGGGTCCGACGCCTTCTTCGCCGCCATGCGCGGGTTCCTGGATGAGCGCCGCTTCGGCATGATCACCGGCCGCGAGCTCCTCGACCACCTTGCTGCCTCGACCGATGCGGATCTCGGACCGATCTACGCTCGCTACCTGGCCCAGCAATGGCCGGTGCCGGTGAACCCGGCCTTCGGACGGCAGCGGCCCTCGCCTTTCTGACCGATTCCGATCACGGCTCCGACGCGAGTGCCACGAGGACGACCGCCATGGCGTCGAGCATCTGGTCGAGAACCTCCTCATCGATGTGGTCGAGCGTGTCGCAGGACCGATGCGAGCACGGATCTGCCGGCACACCTGCATCGGCGCCGAAGATGGCGGCCTGCGCATCGGTCACCGGCTCGATCCCACCGCTGAAGAGGCCGCCGGTCGCGACACCGGCATCGATGAACGGGCCGTGATCCGAGTCGCCCTCGAGGTCGATCGGCTCCCAATCGAGGCCGGCCGACTCGAAGGCGTCCGCGAAGAGCCGAGTGAGCTCGTCCGAGCTGGGCGCGGCATCGGTCTCGGCGTAGACGAAGCGGACCGGATTCGGCGAGGCAAGCATGTCGAAGTTGAGGTAGGCCACCACTCCCTCCGCGTCGCGCGCGTCCACGTACGCCTGGGAGCCGAACGGGCCCTCCTCCTCGGCTCCCCAGAAGGCGAAGCGGACCGTCCGGTCGGGCGGGGCGAAGGTCATGAGCCGGTCGGCGAGGATGAGCAGCGCGGCGACGCCCGATCCGTTGTCGTTGATGCCGGGTCCCGCGACGACGGAGTCGAGATGCGCTCCGAGCATGATCACCCCGGTGCCCGTGCCCATCCGCTCGGCCAGCAGGCTCACCGAATCGCCGGCGCCGGGTAGGCTGAACCGATGCCGAACGACCGTGTAGCCGGACGCTTCCAATTGCTCGGTGACGTAGGCGACGGACGCCTCGTACCCGGTCGTGCCGGCAGCGCGGTTGCCGCCGTGCTGGCCGGCGATCCGCTGCAGTGCCTCGAGGTGCGGGCGCGCGTCAGTCGCCTCGACGCTCGCCGCAAGACCGTCGCTCGTCAATGGCATCGGCGTCGGAGGGAGTTTCGGCGTCGGGGCGCGCGTCGCCGTCGCGGCCGGAGACGCGGTCACCATCGGGGTCGCGCTCACGGATGCGCTCGACGCCGGCGGGATGGCATCGGTCGAGCATGCGGTGGCGACCAGGAGCAGGAACTGGGCGGCCAGGCGAGATCGCACCGATGCAGGCTAGCGCGTCAGCCCATCCAGTCGATCCACTCCTCGGGAAGGGTCTTGTCCATGGCGCGCAGGTAGACGCCGGCCTTCGCGTAGAACATGAGGAGCGCCTCGCGATACAGCTGGAGCTCCTTCTCGACCGATGCCCATCCGCCGCCGCGCAGCCGCTTCGTGGCGATCTCCTCGTCGGTGAGCGCGTTGAGTGCGGCGAAGAGGTCAGCGTCCAGCGCCTCGTACCACGCGCGCAGGGCATCGAGGCTGGTCGTGACGGCCGGATCTGTGTGGCGATAGCCCCACTCGTGCTCGAATCGGCTGAACGAGCCGACGTAGCCGTGCTCCGTCTCGCCCATCTCACGACAGAGCTCGCCGAGCGTCACGTTGCCGGGAAGGGCGAAGGCGAGGTCCGCATCGGTGAGGAGCGAGAGGAGCATCGGCCTGAACGCCAGCGTCTCCTCCAGGAGCTCCCCGTACTGCGTCATCAGGCCGTTCATCGGCGGGTCGTCCGCACGAGCTCCAGGGTGATGGCCTCAGGGGTCCGCATCGGTCCAGTCTGGCACCGGTGACGTCCTCCTCCGTCATGAATGCCGCTCGAGTGGACGAGCGGGCCGAGTGGGCTACCGCCTCCAGCACACCCAGCGCATCGGCGCTTTGTCTCTTGTTCGGCGCGTCGCCACCACCGACGATCGAGCCTCAGCCCCGACCAATATTCCAATGGAGGAACCATGCACCACCGTCTGATTCGGCGCCTGCTCGCCAGCCTCATGCTCGCATCGATCGCGACCTTCGCGATCGCTGGCGCCACCTTCGCGCACGAGTGCTTCAACGACTCGCGCAACGCCAACGCCGATGCCAACGCTGCCAATGGCAACGGCTGGGACTGGTCGTCGGAGATCCTGCTGCAGTTCGTGATTCCCGGCGACATCTTTGGCACCGCACCCCTCACCGACGAGCAGCTGGCCGAGGCCATGGTCACCGTCAACGCTCAGAAGGCGAGTGGCGACTTCGACGAGATCTACGCCCTCGATCGGGCGATGCTCGTCCATTCGACGGCCATGCAGGGCAAGGGCGTTAAGCCGGCGAAGGGCGACGACGATCATGCCATCGAGCACGCGACAGCGGACACCGCCGAATTTGGCCCGTTGATCAACCAGCTCGTGCCGATCTACATGGCAGTCACGACTCCGTAGAGTCCGATGCGGGCCGTGCCGGCATCCCCGGCACGGCCGGCTAGGCCTGCTGGATCACCGAGAGGATGTTGCCGGCGGGATCCTTGAACCAGGCGATCGGCGGACCCCACGCGCGCGCGATGCCGCGCTCGTCCTGGCCCGAGCCCTCGCCGTAGTGCTCGAACGTCACCCCGGCTGCCGTGAGCCGGTCGACTGCCGCATCAACGTCGTCCACCTGGAAGTTGAGGATGGTGAAGGTCGCCGCCTCGTGATCGTCCTTGGGGTAGATGAGCACGGTGTGCCCGCCCGGGAACTTGAGGGAGAGCATGTCGTTCTCCTCGGTCACGTCGAGACCGAGGGTCCCGCCGTAGAACTCCTTCGCCGCGGGGATGTCGTTCGATGAGAAGCCCGAGAATGCCGGGCTGTCCTTGAGCATGCCGAGTCTCCTTGTGTTCGCCGATGTAGACCGATGGCGACCGTGAAACTCATCGCAGCCCGGCAAGACTCGCGCCAGATGGCACCTATACCATCAGGGCATCAGCGGCGGTCCCGGCAATCTCGTGTCGACCGCGACGATGCCCGGCGTGGGAGGACCGCTGCCGGCCAGATCGACCAGGGGCGGCAGGGAGAAATTCGTCACGAAGAGCATCCGCTTCGCGGTGCCGCGCGTCCCGAACGCGAGGCTGGTGGGGATGTTCAGCCCATCGTCGTGATCGGCGATGACCCGCGTCGTGCCCGATCGGCTGATCCGCACCAGCTGGTTCTCCCCCGCGACCAGGACGTATGCGTTGCCGGCGACGTCGGCGCCGATTCCGTCGGGGAATGCGAGGTCACCACCGAACGTGTGGATGACGCGCGGTGTGCCGGGGGCGCCGGCGTGGTCGATCGGTACCTCGACGACCTGCTTCCTATCGGTGTTGGCGACCAGGAGACGTGACCGGTCGAGGGCGATGCCGTTCGCCCCCAGCGGCGCGCCCGGACCATTCAGGGCACCGGTCCCCGCCAGCAGTGGATCCGCCAGCCACAGCTCAGCGGTTCCGCCGTGTGGAATTCGCCAGATTGCCCCGCTGATGCTGTCGGTCACGTAGAGCGTCCCATGGTTGTCCCGGGCGATCCCATTGGGGAACACCATGGCGGCTGACCCTGGAAGCCGCGTCGCCTCGCCGCCGGAGGTGATCGCCCAGACGCCGTGGGCATCGGGTGCGTTCGAGGGGACGGCAGCGTAGATGGTGCCCCGTTTCGTGGCCGCCAGCCCGAGCACACCGAGGCCAGCGGTCCCCGGGTTGAAGCGGTGGAACGTCGACTGCGTCCCGTCCTCGGCGATGCGCCGGATCTCGCCGGTCACCGCCAGGCTGACGTACATGTCACCCGAATGGTCGAGGGCGATCCCTTCGGGAAACTCACCGGCCGCCGCGTCGAAGGCCACGATGACGCCGGATCCGGCGACCGATCCCCGCATCAACCCGAGCGTCGCCACGACGCCCATGAGTACCGCCGCCGCTCGCATGGTTCACCTCCGCGCTTCGTCGCCGGTGGTCCGGCGACACGCGGGCGATGGTCGGTGAGCGGCATAACCAACGCATAACTGCTTCTCAGGCTCATTCGCGCACGCCGCCCAGGACCTCGCGAGCCTCCGTCGCTTCAGGTCCATATCCCTGGGCGGCCGCGATCTGGATCGCCTCGCCCAGCAGCAGTCGTGCGCGTTCCCTGTCACCCGCGGCGATACGGGTCCGTCCGAGGCAGGTGAGACCGGCGGCGACGCCACGCTGGTCGCCTCGTGACCTGAAGTCGCGAACGGCGGCGGAGGCTGACTCGGTCGCCAGCCCGACATCGGTGCCGGCGAGGGCAGCGCGCGCGAGCGCCACCAGGGTCCATCCCGCGTCCAGGTTGCCGCGGAGCTCGCGGTATCGGTCTCGCGATCGGCTGAGGAGGTCGATCGCGGCGTTGACAGCGCCTCGGTGCAGCGCGGACATTCCGGCGATCTGATCGATGAGCGCGATCCCTTCGGCCTGGCCGATGCGCTCGAAGATGGCGCGCGCCTCTTCCAGGGCAGGGTCGGGTTCCTCGGCGCCGCCTGGGAGGTCCCGCTGATGGGCGAGGCGGGCCAACGCGAACCCGCGCAGCTCGGAACCGGGGTCGGTGGCCTCGACTGCCTGGCGTGTGACCTCGAGCGTGTCGGCCGCGCCGGTCGCGTACGCCAGCCAGGCGCGGTTCACGAGGCCGCGCGCTCGCCATGGGCTCGACGGCCCGGCCAGTGCCAGTGCGCTCTCGATCAACGCCCGCCCTTCGCGGATAAAGCCGATGCGGTACCAGAAGGCGCCGAGCGCGGATGCCATCTGGAGAGACAGCTCGCCGTCCCCCTCGTCCACCGACCACCGAAGCGCCGCCAGGAGGTTGTCATGCTCGCGGCTCCCGACGCGCAGCCATGCTCTGAGCTCGCCATCGAGCATGTGAGCGGCGACCCGCTCGGCGATGCCGAGGTAGTGATCGCGATGCAGCCGCGCAGTGGTGGTTGCCTCGGTCTCGGCCGTGAGCGCACGGGCGAACTCGCGGATGACGCCGAGCAGACGGTACCGCGTCGGATTCCCGACATCGGCCACGACGAGGCTCTTGCCCACCAACCCGACGACGGTCGCCAGCGTCTCGGCACCGGCACGAGGGTCGCCAACCACGGCATCGGCGGCGGCGGCGTCGAAGCTGCCCGGGAAGACGGACAGGCGACGAAGGACCCGCTGCTGGTCGGCGCTGAGCAGCTCGTAGCTCCAGGCCAGGGCGGCGTCCAGCGTACGGTGCCGGTCCATCGTTGCTCGCTCAGGGCTGCTGAGCAGGCCGAACCCCTGTTCCAGGCTTCGCGCCAGCTCGGCCGCGGACATCGCCACCAGCTTGTCGGCTGCCAGCTCGATGGCGAGTGGAAGGCCGTCGAGCCGGGTGACGACATCGCCGAGCGCCACTGCGTCGCCGGGCTGCGGTCGGTGTCCCGCGGCTCCCGATCGGCTCAGGAGCATGCGGACTGCGTCGGAGCGCAGGATCTCGGTCGGTGGCATGCCTGCATCCGGCGTGGCGAGTGCATCCACCGCATGCACCGATTCGCCCTCGATGCGGAGTGCTTCGCGGGCCGTCACCAGCACGGCCACGCTTCCCGTTCCGCGCACGATCGCCGTGACCAGCGCGCCGACCTCCGCGGACACGCGGTCACAGTCGTCAAGGACGAGCAGGGCCGTGGCGCCTCGCAGCCGTTCGACGATGAGATCGGGGGCCGGTGGACCTGCGCCGCTCTCGCGGATGCCGAGTGCGCGCGCGACCGTGGATGGCACCTCGGCCGCATCGGTGTCCTCCAGGCGGATCCACCAGATGCCGTCGGGAAACCTGTTCCGGACGGCCGCCGCCAGCTCTGCGGCCAGGCGCGTCTTTCCTACCCCCGCCGGACCGATGAGCGTCATGACCCGCTCCCTGGGCAGCCGCCGGCGAAGCAGGGCCAGGATCGCTTGGCGACCGATGAGGGCGCCTCGATGGCGAGGCACGCCGTGGAGGCGGGCAACCATGTCGTGATCGAGCGTCCGCTCCTGGAGGAGGATCATCCGCTCCAGCGTGCGGAGCTCGCGCCCGGGTTCGATGCCGAGCTCCTCGCGCAGCCGATCGCGTGCCGCGCGGTAGGCATCGAGTGCCTCTGCCTGGCGATCGGACCGATACAGGGCAAGCATCAGCTGCGCCCAGAAGCGCTCGCGGAATGGGTGTTCGATGACGCGCTCGCGCAGCTCCCCGATGAGCTCGCGGTGGCGTCCCTGCGCCAGGAGCGCATCGCCGAGATCCTCCGCGATGAGCAGGGCCAGCTCGTCGATATGCTCACGTTCCAGCGCCACCGCGTCGTCGTACTCGAGCCCGGCCAGCGGGGTGTCGCGCACCAGGCTGAGCGCGGATCGGAGGCGTTGCTCGGCGCGTCGAGCGTTGCCCGCCAGCAACGCCGCGCGCCCGGCGGCCATCCGGGCCTGGAACCGATCCAGGTCGATCCCGCCGCCATCGATGGCGAGCCGATACCCGCCCCGCTCGGTGACGAGCACCTTTCCGTTATCGGCGAGGAGCTGTCGCAGCCTCGACACGTGGTTGCGGATCGTCTGGACGCCGTTCGTGGGCGCGTGCTCGCCCCACAGGTGGTCGACGAGCGCATCGGTGCTGACGTGCTCGTTGCGCCGCAGCACGAGCAGCGCGAGGAGCTTCTGCTGCTGGGGTGACCCGAGATCGAGCGCCGCCCCATCGAGCCAGGCGGCCAGGGGTCCCAGTGCGGCGATGTACAACCCGTCGCGGGGAACGTCGTGAGGTCGATCCATCCGTCGCGTTCTTCACCGGCTGTCCGGCAGGCGCACCGATCTGGCGATCTCGATCAGATCGGCGGCGGAGATGGCAGAAGCGTTCGTCAAGAGCGTGATCGGACTCCCTGTTGGCGAGTTCCAGTTGAGGATCAGATTGCCATCCTCCCGCTCGACCAGGAAGGCCACACTGCCGGCGATCTCGAGTTCGGTGACCGTGCCCGACCCCTGCGGTCCCTGGCCGGCGACCGCCTCGAAGTACTGGATCATCAGGACCCGCGGATCGTCGGCACGCGTGAGCTCGCCGGGCGCGTAGGTACTGAAATTCGGGAATGGTGGAACCGCCTCTCGCAGGTCCACCGTCACCTGGCGAACCCATCCGTCGGGAAGCGCTGAGCTGGGAATCTCGTACAGATCCCCTGCGGCCTCCGGCGTAATCGGTAACACCGGACCGTCCATGTCGCGGACCGCAGAACCGATGAAGGGCTTGGGGAGCTCGACGACCACCCACCTGCTGAAGCCGATGAGATCGCACTCGATGAGATGGCCTTCCGGCGTGAATCCGCCCGGACGCATCGCCACGGTGTTCACGACCGCCACGTCGAGGATGTCGCCCGTGTCGTGGGCCCAGCCCGCGTAGTCCGCAGTGCATTCGGGCGCCTCTGCAGACCACTCGCGACCGCCAACGAAGGTCAACATGACGGTGCTCATATCTGTCGAGAACATGGCGCTATCCGCCTGCACGATTCGCCCGGGAGGGAGCTCGAGGTCCGGTGTGGCGCTCGACGTCGGTTCGATCGCGACCACGGATGGTTGCGAGGTGGCGGAGGGCGGAGGCGAGCCGGGGCTGAGCGGCGCGGCGCAGCCGCTCATCAGCAGGACCAGGACGGGGATCGAACCGCGCCTCATCCCGCCCAGCATAGATGCCGTTCGCCAGCTTTGGATCGGCTGCGTCAGCCCTGCGGCACTGGAGTCGGAAGCAGGACCGTGTCGAGCAGCTCGACGGTGTCGACCACGAAGCTGGTTCGGCACCCGAACACGGCCAGGCTGGGTGTCGTCACCCAGGCGAGCTGCGGGTTCAGCTCCAGGTCCTCGGGCGCGATCGTCGTGACGCACTCCTGTGCCACCGGATCGTCGAAGTGGCCGGTCAGGTGCACCACGCTGCCGCGCTCGCCCAGCTCAACGTCGGACGCGGGATTCACATGCAGGATCGGTCCCCAGGCCGCCGAGTCGGCTTCGGCGCTCACCCGCAGGCGCCCGGGCGCCCAGGCGGCCAGCCAGGCTGGATCGGTCTGCCCGAACGTGGCCGGCTCGCAGCACCAGTAGTCGAGGATCCCTTCGAGCTCGATCGGCTCGTTGCCGAAGCAGGCCAGAAGCTCGGTAGGCGCCACCTCGAACAGCGTCTCGGGCGGGAACGAGGAGGGGCAATTGGGCTGAGCTGGTTCCAGCCAGGCTCCATCCGGGCCCGAGCTGACCCAGCCGAAGGATCGGTCTCCGCAGGCGGTTCCGCACTCGAAGGCCGATACCTCCCACCATGCGAGCGAAGGGTCGTCATCGGTCTGTTCCGGTCCTGAGATGACGAAGAGACGAACCCCCGCTGGCAGCGTGCCGACCTGTTCGCCGGATTGCCCCGGTTCCGCCCGCAGCCGGAGGCCGTCCGCGGCGGTCAGGGCAATGGAGTCGGTAGTGATGCTCACCTCCGGCTCTTCGGAGGCCGATGGGGCTGAAGCCGATGGCTCGACCGTTGGATCCGCCGACGGCGAGCTGCCCCCTCCTACCGACGGAGACGGCGTCGCTCCGACGCTCTCGCCACTGGGTTGGGCGGCGCCGCATGCCGTGGCGGCCAGGAGGAGGACGATCAGGCTGATCGAGGCTCGCATGTGCGGCAGTCTAGGGATGGCAACTGCGGCTCCACTACGGCGTGATTCCTATGGCAGTCCGAGACAAACGGACGCTCCGAACTACGCTGGTCGGCCGATGCGCCGGCGACGTACCTGCTCCTCGCCGCCCGTAAGCGAAGCTGATCCTGCGACCCCGGTGGCGGCACAGGCCGTCGCCGGGGCGCTCGCGACCTGATAGCGTGATGACATGACGACATCCCCGCTGGCGGACGCGTTCGCCCACCACGCCTGGGCGACGCTGCGTGTCATCGACGCGTGCCTCGCCCTGGCCCCGGAGCAGCTGAATACCAGCGTTCCCGGCACCTACGGCTCGATTCTCGACACGATGCGCCACATCGTCGGAGCCGATGCCGGCTACCTGTTCGTCCTGAGTGAAGGGGAATGGGCTCGGATCGACGAGGAGGGGATGGACCTTCCCGCGCTCCGGTCAGAGATGGAGGGTCACGGCGCCGCGTGGACATCGGTGCTGGGGCGCGACCTCGATCCGAACGCCATCGTGGTACGGCATCGGGATGACGGGTCCGAGAGCCGTGCGCCACTGGGCATCCGGCTCGCGCAGGCGGTGCACCACGGGACCGATCATCGGAGCCAGATCTGCACCGCCCTCACGACGCTCGGCATCGAGCCACCGGCGATCGACGCGTGGGACTTCGCCGATCAGGATGGCCGCCTGACCGAGACCGCACCCCGGGCCTAGCAGGTCGGTGTGTCACTCGCGGATCTTGCCAAATTGCACAATCGCCGGCCAATCTTGCCGCGTGGACCGTGCAGTCCTGGTCGTCGCTTTCGCGTTCCTGCCTCTGACTGGCTGCGGGACCCTCTCCGGCCAGGCGGCACCGGGGACGCTTCCCGGCCAGGCAGCACCCGGGACGGTTTCCGGGCAAGAGGCACCCGAGTCATGCGGCTTCCCGGACGGGACGGCGCTCTCCTATGCCGGCCGCTCGACGACGGCCGCCCTGGGGGTTCAGGAGGTCGTCGGGGACCCGATGAGCGAGGATCCGGCCGATATCTACATCACGCGGGACCAGTTCGACCAGGGTGAGCTGCGTGGACGGCTCGTCTGCGCCATCTTCGTCAACGCGCCCGGCTTCGTCGAAGTCACCGTCCATCCGGCCGACGGGGGCCGGGTCTCCGAGCTACCCGATCCGTCTGTGTCGGCGCCGCCCGACGGGATCTCAAGGAACGATGCTGTGGACGCTGCGCGCGACGTGCTGTCGGACGAGGATGCGTGGAAGGTCATCCTCGTCGAGGCGGGGCCGATTGGGCAGGTTTTGCCGGCGGGGTGGGATATCTACGAATGGGCGCGCGACTTCTCCGCCGACCTGTGGGTCTGGCGAGTCTTCCTCACACACGGCGATCGAGGCGTGGACGTCGTGATCGACTTCGTCGATGGATCGGTGTACGGGGTCGTTGAGTCCATCGTGAACTGAGCCGGCGCAGTCCGGTAGGGCCGACCGCGCCGACGTCACTCCCCGGCGGTCCCGAACGTCGCGCGGCCGGCCGGCCGGTAGGTCTGGAGCATCACGCCCGAGGGTATGGAGCGAGACTCGACCAACTGCAGATTGTGCGTCTGGCCGCGCTCTGGGAAGAGCCGGAGCCCGTCGCCGACGATGACCGGATAGATCCGCAGGTTGAGCTCGTCGACGAGGTCGCGCTCGAGCAGCCAGCGGAGCAGCTCACCGCTGCCGTGGATTTGGAGCTCGCGCCCGGGCTTCGCCTTGAGCTCGCGGACCGCCGCCTCGACGTCGTCGTCGATCACGTGGGTGTTCTGCCACGCCGGGTCCGTCAGCGTGGTCGAAGGCACGTACTTGGGCAGGACGTTGATGCCGTGGGAGACCGGATCGCCGCTGTCGTGCTGCGGCCAGTACGGCTCCCAGATCTCCCAGGTCTTGCGCCCGAGCAGCAGCGCATCCGCGCGCTCGAACCACGAGGTCAGGAACGGCCACATCGCTTCGTCGGCGTACGCCGCCGTCCAACCACCTCGGTCGAACCCGCCGCGCCGGTCCTCGTCGGGGCCACCGGGACCCTGGTACACGCCGTCCACGGTCAGCATCATCGAGGCGGTCAGCTTCATGGTCATCGCTCCCTGCACATGATTGTCGATGAATAGGCGACTGTTCGGACGAAGGCTTATCGGCAAGCCGCGGAGGACCCATCGCCGAGCGCCCATGACGAGCACCCAGTGTCGCCTAGCTGGCGTCCACCACGCAGAAGCGGTTGCCCTCGGGATCGCCGAGGATGACGTAGTCCGCGTCCGGCGGCCGCTTGTCCCAGTGCACCTCGGTCGCGCCCAACGCGAGCAGGCGACGGACCTCGCCATCCTGGTCATCGGCGTACAGGTCGAGGTGGATGCGTGGCGGGATCTGGAGCGCCGAGCGAACCCGGTCGAGCGAGACGTTCGGCCCAATGCCGTCCTTCGGACGCAGCAGCACGAAGTCGTCGCTGTTCTCGGCTCGAGGCACGTAGTCGAGCGCCGCTGCCCAGAATTCCGTCTGTCGCTTGAGATCATCGACGCGAATGACGATGGAGCCGATGCTGACCATGGGACGGACTCTACGCTGGGCCGTCGAGCTGCTGCCAGCGCCATCGGTCATCGGTGCCGAGCATGCTGCGCAGGTGGTTGATCTCGCCGGCGTGGTAGAAGTCATGACCGATGATCGCCGCGACGATCCAGCGGGTCGGCCGCAGCTCGCCCCCGTTCGTCATCCGGGGCTGCTCGAGGTCGTCATCGGTCAATCCTTCGTCATGCCCTCTGAAGGACCGATGCGCTTCGCGGAGCCAGGCGATGGCCTCCGCCATTGGCGCCGCGCCGGTCTGCCAGAGGCCCTCCACTTCTGGCGTGCCCCATTGCTTCGTGCCCGCGCCGAAGGCGTAGTCGGCGTACATGATCTTGCAGCCCGCGACGTGGAGGACCATCGACTCGATCGTGCGCGACGCGCCGGATGGGAGCGTGCGCCACTCGGCCTCGCTCACCGTCGCGAGGTTTGTCATGAGCGCCTGGCTCTCGTCCGCCTCCTCGATGCCGCGCCCCTCGAACGCCTCCTCGAGGAGGAAGAGGCTGGCATCGACCGTCGGTGTCACGGCTCACTGTTACCTGTGGCGGTGTGCTCGGGAACTGCATCGGGTCGCGGCTCCCAGAGGACGTTCACGATCCGCCACGTGCTGCCGAAGCGGCCGACGTGCAGCAGATCGATGTAGGGTCCGCCTTCGACACGGACCGCTGCCATGTTCGCGGTCGCATCGAAAATGGTCACGCTGACCGGAGTGCCGCGGTGCCGCGTTCCCCGACCATCACGCGCGCCCTCGACCATCCACTCCCAGTCAGTCTCGTCGATGGGCGAGTCGGCCCGATCTGGCTGATCGACGTTCCGTTTCGCGAGCTTCGGATGCAGTGACCTCGCCATGCGCTCCGCATCACCGTTGAACCACCCCTCGTAGTAGTCGCGAGCGGTCTGCTCGATGGTGGCACGCTGATCGGGGGTGAGCTGCTCGGTTTCACTCATGACAGGCTCATCTTCCCTCCTTTGCGGCTGCGCTCAGACAGTCTGGCTCCCGTTCGAGCGCCTGTCGATCCTCGGACTGTACGCCAGCGTCGCAAAGGAGCAGCGAGACCTGGCATTCGTCAGCGGCACGGGCTTATTGACCTTCGCCTCCTTGGGGAGGATCAGTCGTCGCGTTCCGTGAGCGGGAGGACCGTCGCCGGCCTGGTGGGCGGCGTGCGGCTAATGACGGCGCGGAGGCCGCGGCGCGCATCGGCCAGCGTGCGTTCGGCCAGCATCCGCTGCGCCGCCTCGACGGGGTCGTCGCACTCGGTGCCCCACCATGCGACCCGTTGCCGATGGATGGCCATGAAGATGTCCGCATCGGTGCATCCGTCGAGCAGGCTACCGATGCTGTCGCGCGCTCGCCGCACGGTGGGCACAAAGTCCGTCTCGTACCACTCGCGGGCGACGTCCGGCCAGGGTCGGATCCGTCCTCCGGCGCGCTCGGCCATCTCGAAGGCATGGGTCCTGACGGCCGCGTACAGCTCGCCGTACGCGTCCATATCGGTCAGGGCGAACCGGACCTCGGGAAGGGCCTCGGCGACCCCGGAGTGCCGCCGGAACTCGAGCTCACGCGCCGTGCGGAGCACGGCCTGCTCGTCCACCTGGTCGATCAACGCGAAGGGGCTGGCGGCGCGGCTGACCTCGGCGTCGATGAACTCCCGCCCGGTGTGTTTGGCGAGCGAGACGCGCTTGTGCCCATCTCGCACGAAGTACGCGCGGTCGACACGCACGACCTCGATCGGTTCGTCCATGGCGGGAGGTTGCGCCGCCTGGATGTCGGCCATCAGCTTCGCCAGGCGCGGCGTCATGGGGTTCCAGCACCCGTCGAAGTCGTGAGCTCGGTGGACGCTGCCGACGATCCGGGCCACCGGGATCG
>JBOGSW010000118.1:0-14237 GCA_050695815.1 Candidatus Limnocylindria bacterium
CGACTTCATCATCACCACCGCTCTCATCCCCGGACGCCCGGCTCCGAAGCTCGTGACCGAGGAGATGATCGAGAGCATGAAGCCCGGCAGCGTGATCATCGACATGGCGGCCGAGATGGGCGGCAACACCGAGCTGACGGAGGCCAACAAGGAAGTCGTCAAGCACGACGTCCTGATCGTCGGCATCACCAACCTGCCGGCCACCATGCCGGCCAGCGCCACCCAGATGTACGCCAAGAACATCCAGACCCTGATCAACCATCTCCTCGAGGACGGGCAGATCAACCTGGACTTCGACGACGAGATCACGCGCGGCGCCACCATCACCCACGGCGGCAAGGTCGTCCACCCCGCGACCGCCAAGGCGCTCGGCATCGAGCCGGTTGTCCCAGCCTCGCCACCGGCCCAGACCGATGCGCCCGCCGCGGCCGACGCCGCCACGGCCGACAAGAAGGACTCATAACCGATGGAGCTCTCTGCCTTTGAGCTGCTCTCGGCGCTCTTCATCCTCGTCCTGGCCGCGTTCGTCGGCTACGAGGTCGTCTCGAAGGTGCCGACCATGCTCCACACGCCGCTCATGAGCGGCGCGAACGCCATCCACGGCGTGATCGTCGTCGGCGCCATGCTGGTCGCCGCCAGCGTGGAGGGGCCACTCCGGATCGTCCTGGCCTTGATCGCCGTGATCCTCGGCACGATCAACGTCGTCGGCGGCTTCGTCGTCACCGACCGCATGCTCGAGATGTTCAAGAAGCGGCCGGGGGAGCGCTAGATGGAAGCGCTCGACATCCTCACCTATTTCGTCTGGCTGGCCGCGGCCGTCACGTTCATCCTTGCGCTCAAGTTCCTTGCCAGCCCTCGCACGGCGCGCACCGGCAACCTGCTGGGCGCCGCGGGCATGGCGCTCGTGGTTGCGTGGACCTTCTTCACCACCGACGGCATGCTCGCCAACTGGTGGATCGTCGTGGTCGGCGGCGGCATCGGTGCCGTCGCCGGCTGGCTGAGCGCCAAGCGTGTGGCGATGACCGCCATGCCGCAGATGGTCGCCATCTTCAACGGCGCCGGCGGCGGGGCGGCGGCGGTCGTGGCCGTGGCCGAGTTCCTGCGCGATGCCGACCTGCACCCCGGCGAGCTGCTGCCCCTGGTCTTCATCATCGCCACGCTGCTCGGCGCCATCATCGGCTCCGTCTCGCTGACCGGCTCGATCGTGGCCTGGGGCAAGCTGCAGGGCGTGATCGCCTCGCGGCCGGTCCGATATCCCGGCTCGCAGTTCGTGACCGCGGCGCTCTTCCTGGTGCTCATTGGCATCGGCGTCTTCATCGCCGCCGTCGAGCCGAGCGTCCCGCTCTTCCTGCTCTTCGTCGCCCTGTCACTGATCCTCGGCGTGCAGCTGGTGATGCCGATCGGCGGGGCCGACATGCCGGTCGTCATCAGCCTGCTCAACAGCTACACCGGGATCGCCGTGGCGGCGACCGGCTTCGTGCTGAACAACTACGCCCTGCTGATTGCCGGCACCCTGGTCGGCGCATCGGGCGCCATCCTGACCCAGCTCATGTGCCGGGCCATGAACCGGTCGCTCTTCAACGTCCTCTTCGCCGGCTTCGGCACGGGTGGCGACGCGGCGGCGGCAGGGGCGGAGGGCGAGGAGCACCTCAAGGAGATCGGCGCCGACGATGCCGCGGTGCTCATGGCCTACGGCAAGCGCGTGATCATCGTGCCGGGCTACGGCATGGCCGTGGCGCAGGCGCAGGGGCCGGTGCGCGAGCTGATGGACCTGCTGATCGCCAGGGGCGTGGATGTCCAGTTCGCCATCCACCCGGTCGCCGGACGCATGCCCGGCCACATGAACGTGCTGCTGGCCGAGGCCAACGTGCCCTACGACCGGCTGCAGGAGATGGACGAGATCAACGACGACTTCGCCGATACCGACGTGGCGCTCATCATCGGCGCCAACGACGTGGTCAACCCGTTGGCTCGCGAGGAGGGCTCGCCGATCAGTGGCATGCCGATCCTCAACGTCGACCAGGCGCAGAACGTCATCGTGCTGAAGCGCGGCCGCGGCACCGGCTTCGCCGGCATCCCGAATCCGCTCTTCAGCAACGAGAAGACGAAGATGCTCTTCGGCGACGCGAAGCCCTCGGTCGATGCCCTCATCCAGGGAGTGAAGACCGCCTAGGAGCCAGCCGCCCGGCTTCGGGTGATAGGTGGCCATTGCACCGGGTGCACCAACCCGAGGAGAAGCGGGGCTCAGTCGCCCGTCTTGACACCGATGCGTGCACCGGGTGCACCGAACACACCTGAATCGGCTTGCGTTGGTCTTGAACTTCTGCGGTTGGTGCATCCGGTGCAACGGGCCGCGGCCGCAAGCGCCAAGCGGCAAGCTGGCTGCGGCGCGAGACACGAGTGCCAGCCGCGTTCCCGCGCGCCACCGAAAGGCGCTCTGCACCGAACCGCCACTGCTACCCTCGACGACGATGGCCGAAGCGCCTGAGCCAGACCGATGGCGTCCTGTCGCCCCAGGTCACCGACTGGCGGTCGATGGTGGACAGTGTGATGATCGATACCGCCTACGATGGGGGAGGTCTTCAACGTTTGCCTCGCGGACATCCCCGAGCGCAAGACCGGTGTCGTCGCTGGTTCATACCAGCTGGAGCTGCCGGAGGATGCATCGGCCCCGGTGGCGGTGAAGATCACCGACATGCTGGGCGAGGAGGTGCTCGTCCTCCTGGAACGTGATCATGTCGCGGGCTGACGTCCGTTCCCACCTCCTGGGTGACGGTGACGCCGCTGCCGAGCAGCTGAGCCACCGCTAGAGCCAGCCGCGCTCCCGGGCCAGGCGGGCAGCCGCGACGCGGTTTGCCGCGCCGAGCTTGCCGGTCGCCTCGGAGAGATAGTTTCGGACGGTGCCCTCGGAGAGGTGCAGCCGTTGCGCGATCTCGGCATTGGCGATGCCCTCTCCGGCGAGGCGAAGAACCTGCCGTTCGCGGTCGGTGAGCGGATCGGCCTCGCTCCACGCATCGGCCGCGAGCTCGGGGTCGATCGCGCGACGGCCGGCGTGGACCTCGCGAATCGCGTTGGCCAGCGTGGCGGACGGCGCGTCCTTCAACAGGTAGCCCGCGGCCCCGGCATCGAGCGCCCGGCGCAGGTACCCGCTGCGCCCAAAGGTGGTGAGGATGACGACGCGCGTCGCGAGTCCTCGGCGGCGGATCTCGGCCGCGACGTCGAGGCCGGAGCGGCCCGGCATCTCGATGTCGGTGACGAGGACGTCGGGCCTCGCGGCCTCGACCAGGCGCAGTGCCTCGTCGCCGTCGGCCGCCGTCCCCGCGATCTCCAGGTCGTGCTCGAGCTCGAGGAGCGCCCCCAATGCCCCGAGCACCATCCGCTGATCCTCGGCCAGGACGAGGCGGATCGTCATGGATGCTGGGGTGACTCGGCAGCGGGCGCGCGAGCGGCCGATGGCGGGGCGTCGAGCGGGAGCGTCACGCGCAGGCTCGTTCCCGCGCCGGCCTGCGTGGCGCCGCCTCGCTCGACCGTGCCACCCAGGGCGGCGATGCGCTCTCGCATGCCGGTGAGGCCGGCACCCTCGGGTGTCGCCGAGCCTCGACCGTCATCGGTGACCTGGAGAACGATCCGATCGCCGTCGGCCTCGATCCCGATCGTGGCGTGGGCGGCACCGGCATGGCGCACGACGTTGGTGACGCCCTCGCGCAGGGCCAGGGCGAGCGCGGACTCGTGCGCGATCGGCAGCGCCGGCAGCTCGGCCTCGACCGAGGTATCGACACCGGCCGCGGCCAGAGCGCGGCGCGCGCCTTCAAGCTCGCCGTGCAGGCCGCGGGCGCGGTAGCCGGCGACCGCCGAGCGCACCTCCGAGAGGGCGCCACGTCCGATCTGCTCGACCTCCTGCATCTCGTCGCGGGCGCGTCCCGGATCCTGCTGGCTCAGGCGAGCCGCAAGCTCGGACTTCACCACGATCACCGAGAGCGTGTGGCCCAGCAGGTCGTGCAGGTCGCGCGCGATGCGCTCGCGCTCGGCGAGCGTCGCCAGGCGTTCGATCTCCTCGTCCGCGCGTCGCAGTCGTCGCTGGGCACGCTCGCGCTCGGCCTCGAAGAAGTTGGTTGCACCGATGATGATCGTGAAGATGAGCGGTGACAGGATCGCGAACCAGCGCCACGGGTACGGCACCGGCGAGATGAGGAACATGATGCCCACGACGCCGACAAGCGCTGCGATCGTCTGGATCGCGCGCCGTGGCGGCTCGATCCAGGCCGCCGCCGCTGCGGCATAGATGAGGAACACGCCGGCTCCACTGTTCCACAACGACCCCACCAGCCCCAGGGCCGCCATACCGGCGACGATCAACAGGTGCCCGCGCTGGTCGGTGTGGAAGCAGAGAAGGTAGAGCGGCACGAAGATCGCGACGAGCACCCCGACGACCAGCCAATCCACGATCCCGCTGGCGGGGTCGAAGGCCGGCTGAAAGGCGAGCGCCCCGAGGTAGACGAGCCACACGTAGCGCATCCACCGCGTTCGGTGGGGAATCTCTCTCGTCATCGGTCGTCGCTCATCGGTCAATCATCACCCGTACGTGCGTCCCTCGTCGCGCCGGTAGCCCCATGCCGCCACGGCCAGGAAGGCGGCCGTGAACCCGGCCAGCGCGCCCACGTGCAGCAGGGCATTGCCAGCGTCGGACGCGCCGAACGTGCCGAGCGCGAGCTGCGCGAAATGATACGGGGGCAGGAACGGTGCGATGGTCTGCACGACCTCAGGCAGCTGGGAGAGCGGGATCCAGAGGCCGGATGCGAACGCCATCGGCAGATAGACCAGGTTCAGCACCGCTGGAGCCGAGTTGGGCCCGGACAGGTAGCCGAAGGCCAGTCCCATGGCGCAGAACGGCAGGCTGCCCGTGATGAGCACCGCCGCCAGGCCGATCCACTGCTCGGCCGGCAGCCGGACGCCGCCAAGAGTCGCGCCCAGGGTGAACAGCGCCCCCACGATGAGGGCGGCGAACGCCGTGCTCATGGCGACCTTGGCCACGAAGTAGGCCAGCGGCGGCATTGGCGAGACGCGCTTGAGACGCATCCATCCCTGGCCACGCTCCACTGCCACGCTGACCCCGAAGCCGAAGAGCGCCGAGCCGATGACGCCGAAGGCGCCGTAGACCGCCAGCAGGTAGGTCGTCACGCCAATACCGTTCGGGCGCTGGTCGGAGAAGGTGAGCCCGAAGATGACGTAGAACATGAGCGGGAAGGCGAGCGTGCTGATGGCGAAGATCGGGACGCGCATGAGCTTCAGGAACTCGTGCGCCGCCTCGGTGCGATAGATGCGCAGCAAGCTCGGGACGCCGCTGGTCGGCGCGGCGATCGGTCGGGTATCGGTCAGGCCGGTCATGCGGTTGCCTCCTCGGAGTGGTCGGTCAGGGTCAGGAACGCCTCTTCGAGGCTGGGCTCGACGACGCTCAGGTTGGCGAGCGCCGGATCTCGGGCAAGGAGCGCGCGAAGGGCGGGCTCCGCGACCCCGGTGAGAAGCTCGAGCCACGTGCCGTCGCGTCGTGCGTGCTGCACCTCGGGCAGTCGCTCCGCCTCGTCGAGGGGCATGCTCGTCTGGGCGCGCACGCGCCGGCCCGGAACGAGCGCCTTGATCTCGGCGGGCGTGCCCTCGGCGATGACACTGCCCCGGTCGAGCACCACGATGCGGTCGGCCAGGGCGTCCGCCTCCTCGAGGTAGTGGGTGGTGAGGACGACGCCACGGCCGGCGCCGATCAGCTCGCGCACCGTCGACCAAAGCCCGCGTCGGGTATCGACGTCCAGGCCGGTGGTGGGCTCGTCGAAGAAGAGCAGCTCTGGATCGCCGCACAGCGCGATCCCGAACAGGACTCGTCGCTGCTGACCGCCCGACAGCTCGCCGTAGCGCCTGCGCTCGAGCCCTTCCAGCCCGGCGGACTCGATGACCGCGGAGCGTGGAAGCGGGTCGGGGTAGTAGCCACGGAACTGATCGAGCAGCTCGCTCACGCGCAGCGTCTCCGGGACGCCGGATGCCTGCAGCATCACGCCGATCCGGCGTCGAGCCTCGATGTCGCGCGGCTCGCGCCCGAAGAGGAGCGCCTCGCCGCTCGTCGTGCGACGCAGGCCGGTGAGCATGCTGATCGCGGTCGTCTTGCCGGCGCCGTTCGGCCCGAGCACGGCGAGCAGCTCGCCGGCCCGCACGGTGAGATCCACGTTGCTGACGGCCGCGACCGCGTCCGCGCCGTGGCCGAACCGTTTCGTCGCCTGCCGCAGCTCGGCGAGCACTCCGCCCAGCTCGCTGGTGGGGATGGTTGGATCGTTGGTGATCATGTCCTCATCCTCGCGACCGCGCCGCCCCGAGGGTAGTGCGCCCGATCATCGGCCTCGGGTGACATTTGTCAGCCTCGACGATCCATCGGCCGGGAATCGTCATGGGGCTCCTCCCGCGTCGCGGATTCGCGGTTCTTATACCCCGGGAGCGACGTGGGAACCCGAAATCGGCCGCTCATGTCACCGGGTGAGGGTTTGATCGTCGCAGCGCGTTTCAGGGGCGCCCTCATGACGAGTATCGACGATCGATCACGGGCCGACCCGCCGCATCCTGGGTGGCTGAATCCGGCGCGGTATCATCGACGCCCCGAGCCCCAACGAAGCACGAGGTGTCACGGAGATGGCGGAGCTCACGGATGCACTGACCCAGCTCCTGGAGGGGCAGACCGATCAGATCAGCCGGCGAATCGGCGCCGATGCGTCGCAAACCCGCTCGGCGATGAATACCGCGGTGCCCGCGTTGCTGGCCGCGTTGAGCCAGGAGGCCGAGCGTGACGGCGGTCTGCGACAGGCGATCGAGCAGGACCACGACGGATCGATCATCGACCAGCTCTCCGAGTACCTCGGGGGCACGGCACAGCTGAGCCCGAGGACGACGAACGGGGCCGGCATCCTCGATCACGTGCTGGGCGACCAGCAGGGTGATTTCGCGAGGTCGCTGAGCGCCAAGAGCGGCCTCGACCTCGGCAGCATCATGCAGCTCCTGCCGCTGCTCGCGCCGATCCTGCTCGGGATGCTCGGCAAGAAGAGCGGCTCCTCCGGTG
Organism: Candidatus Limnocylindria bacterium; assembly: GCA_050695815.1. Taxonomy (GTDB): domain Bacteria; phylum Chloroflexota; class Limnocylindria; order QHBO01; family QHBO01; genus JACDBZ01. The sequence goes on from JBOGSW010000118.1 coordinate 7,094, forward strand.
GTGGCGGGGGCGGCGGCTTCGGGCTCGACGATCTCGGCAGCATCCTCGGCCGCGAGAAGGAGGATGCGCGGGCCAGGAATCCCGACATCGGCGACATCCTGGACAGCTTCACGGGCAGCAAGACCGGCGCCGGCGCGAGCGCGGGAGGCGGCGGCGGCCTGGGTGGAATCCTCGACAGCCTGCTCGGCAGGAACAGGGACCGATAACGCCCCCTTCATCCGTGACGGACCGATGGGTGTGCCTGGACGTCGGCGAGACCCTGATCGACGAGACGCGTGTCTGGTCGCTCTGGGCCGATGAGCTCGGCGTCCCGCGCCTGACCTTCCTCGCGGCGCTCGGCGCCATCATCGAGCGTGGCGGCGAGCACCGCGAGGTCTTCCCAATCTTCGGAGCCGACGACTGGCAGCTGCGCTTCGATGCAATCGAGGGCGCCTACGGCGGGTTCGCGAGCGAGGACCTCTATCCCGACGCGCTCGGCGCGCTCGAACGGCTGCGCTCCGCGGGCTACCGGCTGGCGGTCGTCGCCAACCAGCCCGCGTCGCGCAGCGCCGAGCTCAAGGCCATCGGCGTGGAGCCCGACGTGATGGCCATGAGCGAGGCGATCGGCATCGGCAAGCCCGACCCCGCCTTCTTCGCGCACGCGCTCGAGCTGATGGGCTCGCCGGCACCGTCCACCGTGGCGTACGTGGGCGACCGCGTCGACAACGACGTGCTGCCGGCCATCGCCGCCGGGATGCGCGCGGTCTGGCTGCGCCGCGGCCCGTGGGGAGTGATCCAGAGCCTCCCGGACGGCATTCGGCCCGCCCTCGCCGTCGACTCGCTCGACGAGCTGGTGGAGCGCATCGACGAGGCCTGGGCATAGTGTCTCGTGCCGCAGCCAGCATGCCGCTTGTCGCTCGCGGTCGCGGCCCAATGCACCGGGTGCACCAACCGGCGAAGTTCACGACGAACGCAAGCCGATTCAGGCGGGTTCGGTGCACCCGGTGCACGCATCGGTGTCAAGACGGGGGACTGACCTCCGCTTCTCCTCGGGTTGGTGCACCCGGTGCAATGGCCGTCCATCACCCGGAAGCCGAGGGCATGACCTCCATGCACGAAGGCCATTGCGGCGCAGGCCCTAGCTGCGCCGCCGCGACTCGAGGATGGCCGCCACCTCGCGGTCACTGACGCCGAACCGGCGCAGGGCGTGTCGAACGAGCTCGTTGCCCAGCTCTCGCTCGGCGACCACGACCCGGGCCGCGCCGAGCGCACGCAGGTCCGCCTCCTCGCTCTCGGAATGCGCGCGCGCCACGACCTCCAGTCGTGGGTTGCGGTCGAGGGCATGCGTGACCGCCTGTCGCGTGGCCAGCGCGTCCGGGATCGCCACCACGAGCGCATGCGCGGTGCCGATACGAGCCTGGTCCAGGATCGAAGGCGTGCCGGCCTCGCCGTACACGATCTGCTTGCCCGCCTCGCGAGCCTCGCTCGCGATTCCGTAGTCGGAGTCGATCGCCACCCATGCGAAGCCGCGCGACTCGAGGACGCGCGCCACGGCCCGTCCGGTTCTTCCGTAGCCGAGGATCACCGCGTGCCGGCGCAGGCTGGTCGCCGGCTCCTCGCCGGGCAGGGGAGGGTGACCCACCACCGTGTCGAGCCAATCGCCCACGCGCCGCCCTGCCGCGAGGAGTGGCTCGGCCGTGACGATCGAGATGACGACCGCGCCCATGGCCAGGCTGAATGCCTCCGGCCGGACCGCGCCGAGCGCCAGTCCCGTCGAGGCGAGCACGAAGCTGAACTCGCCGCTCTGCCCCACGAGGGCGCCCGCTCGGACGGCGGAGGACGGTCGCTGGCCGTCGATCCATGCCAGGATGGCGACCGGGATCGCCTTGCCGAGCGTGATGATCAGCAGCAGCGCCAGCACAACGGGCCAGGCCTCGAGGATGGCAACCGGTTGCAGGAGGATCCCGATCGAGACGAAGAAGAAGGTGCTGAACAGCTCGCGCAGCGGCACGATCTCACCCAGCACGCTCGCGGTCAGGTCCGAGTCGGCGAGGGCGAGCCCGGCAACGAACGCACCGAGCGCCACGCTCACCCCGAGCGCGCTGGCCGCGAAGGCCATGCCGATGGCGATCACGGCCACGCCGATGACAAACAGCTCGCGGGACCGAAGCCGCGCGATGACGGCCAGGAGTCGCGGCAGCACGCGCGACCCGGCGACGACCATGAGCGTCACGAAGCCGAGCGCGATGGCGCCGCTCAGCACGAGGCTGAAGAGCGACTCTGTTTCGCGCGAGCCGAGCGCCGACAGGACCACCACCAAGGCCACCGTGACGAGGTCCTGCACGATCGACACGCCGAGCGCCGTGCGCCCGTACGAGGTCGTCTGCAGCGTGACCTCGCCTGCGACCTTCACCAGCACGACGGTGGAGCACACGGCCATGGCACCACCGATGAACAGGGCCTCCATCAGCTCCCACCCCAGGGCCAGCCCCGTGGTCGTCCCGATCGCCATCGTGGTCGCGACCATGAACGGCGTTCCCGCCAGGATGCGGATGCCGGCCAGCCGCAGCTCGCCCAGGCTGAACTGAAGACCGATGCTGAACATGAGCAGCGCCACCCCCACGTCCGCCAGGCCCAGCACCTCCTCGCGACCCGCGACGAACCCCGGCGTGGCGGGGCCGACGACGAGGCCCGCAACGATATAGCCGATCATCGGTGGCAGGCGCAGCCGCTGAGCGAGGGCGCCGAGCAGCAGTGCCGCGACGAGTCCGAAGAGCAGGGTCAGCTCGAGGCCGGTCATCCACGAGTCGGGGGCATGGGCCAGATCATACCGGCCGATGGGCATCGGCTAGACTGAGTGACCAGTGGGCCGCCCTCGGGCGGGTCATGGGTCCGGCGCCGACCCGTATCCGGCCGCCCGAGGTGGAGGCTGCGCATAGCGTGGCCTCCTGTCATGTGTGGAGCACCGATGACTCAGCCCGATCCCACCCCCGAATCGATCACGCAGCAGACCAGCATCGCCGAGGCCGATCGCATCCTGCGCATGGAGCCGGTCGTGGTCGAGCGGCAGGCCAGCCTGCGGCAGGTTGCCGAGCTGGCGGTCGCGAACACCGGATGCCGCGTCATCGCCGTGGTCGACGCCGATCGGCGGCTCATCGGCGTCCTGCCCGTCCGCGTCCTCGTCGACGACGTGTTCCTCAAGATCGTACCCGAGGAGTTCCTGGGCGAGATCACCGATCTCGAGGCGGTGCTGACCTACGCGGAGCACATCGGTGCTCGGACGGCCGGCGATGTCATGGTCGAGCCGGTCAGCGTCCACCCCGACGAGACGGTGCGCACCGCCTTCGAGCGCATGCACGCCAGCAACCTGAACGGGCTCCCGATCACCGACCGTGACGAGCGCGTCCTCGGCTATGTCGACCAGCTGGAGCTGCTCGTCGTATGGGTGCGCGCCAGCGGCCGTCGGGCGCTGCTCGAGCCGTCCGATCGCCCCGCCGGCGGCGATAGGTGACGCTCCAGGCCGGCATCGGCCTCGCCATCTTCGTCGTCACCTACGCCCTGATCGCCACGGAGCGCGTTCACAAGACGATTGCCGCCCTGGCGGGCGGCGTGGCGATGGTGCTCGTCGGGATCATCAGCCAGGAGCAGGCCTTCGAGGAGATCGACCTCAACGTCATCTTCCTGCTGGCGGGGATGATGATCCTCGCCGGCGTCCTGCGGAAGACGGGTGTCTTCGGCTGGATGGCGGTTCGCGCGGCCAGGTTCGCCGGGGGCGACGGCTACCGCGTCCTCGTCGTGCTCAGTGTGATCACCGCGGTCGCCAGCGCGCTCCTGGACAACGTCACCACGGTGGTGCTCGTCGGCCCGATCACGCTCTTCCTGGCGGCGCGCCTGGGGCTCTCGCCCTTTCCGCTCATCATGAGCGAGATCTTCGCCAGCAACATCGGTGGCGCCGCAACGCTGATCGGCGATCCGCCCAACATCCTCATCGGGAGCGCCGCCGATCTCAACTTCGTGGCGTTCCTGGTGAACATGGCGCCGCTCTCGGCGATCCTGCTGGTCCTCTATCTGCTGGGCGCCCGCTGGCTCTTCCGGGGCCAGCTCACCGTGAATCCGTCGCTGCGGGACGAGCTCCTCGCGCTCGACGAGCGGCAGATGATCGTCGATCCCGGCCTGCTGCGGATCACGGCGATCGTCCTCGGGCTGACGCTGGTCGGGTTCGTGTTCCATGGCGTGCTCCACCTCGAGGCTGCCACGGTCGCGCTCACGGGGGCCGTGGCGCTCATGCTCCTCACCCGGCGGGACCCGCACGAGGTCCTGCAGGAGATCGAGTGGCCGACGCTCTTCTTCTTCATCGGTCTCTTCATGGTCGTCGCCGGCGTGATCGAGATCGGGGTAATCGACGCCGTAGCCGATGCGATCATCGCCATCACCGGCGGGGCGCTGGCGCCTACCTCGGGGCTCGTGCTGTGGGTCTCGGCGATCCTGTCGGGCATCATCGACAACATCCCGTACACCGCCACCATGATCCCGGTCGTCGACCAGCTGGCCGAGGGCCAGCCCAACGACGCGCTCTGGTGGGCGCTCGCCATCGGGGCCGACCTGGGCGGCAACGCCACGATCATCGGGGCGTCCGCCAACGTGGTGCTGGCCGCGCTCGCCGAGCGCGAAGGGCACCCGCTCAGCTTTGGCCGATTCCTGCGCTACGGCGTGCCGGTGACGATCGGCACCATGCTGGTCAGCACGCTCTACCTCTGGATCCGCTACCTGTAGGCCGATCCCGACCTGCCGCGACCGGGCCTGCCGCCCGGGCCTGCCGCGCCCAGCCTGCCGCGCCCAGCCTGCCGCCCACCCTGCCGCGCCCGATATTTCGGGTGTGCGTGCACTTGGGTGGCCCGTGGTGTGCCCCAGGACCCGAAGTATCGGGTGCTCCGGCACGTGAACGGCCCCGTGCGTGCTCCCCGACCCGATAAATCGTGCGACCAGCGATTCCCCGGCGTCTCGTCAGATGGCACCACCAATGCCGGTAGCCAACATCAGGGGCAAAATCCAGCGGCATCCAGCGCCATCCAGCGCCATCCGGCGCCGACCTGAGCATGAGGGAGCGCCAGACTCCCTCCGCTCCTGTCATCGCTTTGGCTAGCGGCACTCCTGGTGCCACGTGACGAGAAACGGGGGGCGCCACCGCGCGTGGGCGGACGCTCCCGTGCTCCCCGACCCGATAAATCGTGCGCCAGCGATTCCCCGGCGTCTCGTCAGATGGCACCACCGATGCCGGTGGCCAACATCATGGGCAAAATCCAGCGCCATCCGGCGCCGACCTGAGCATGAGGGAGCGCCAGACTCCCTCCGCTCCCGTCATCGCTTTGGCTAGCGGCACTCCTGCTGCCACGTGACGAGAACGGGGCGCCACCGCACGTGGGCGGCCCCTGCCGTGACGCACGACCCGATAAATCGTGCGCCACCGCACGAGGGCGGCCCCTCCCGTGCTCCCCGACCCGATAAATCGTGCGCCACCGCACGAGGGCGGCCCCTCCCGTGACGCACGACCCGAACGATCGGGCGCCACCGCACGAGCCCCCTCCCCGACGGATCGGAGAAGGGGCGCTCGATGCGACAGGGTTCGTAACGGTCTATTCGCCTCCCGGCGTGACCTCCACCGTGCCCTTCGTGAAGCCGTCGCCCGTCGCGTCCTCCAGACCTTCGAGGGCCGCTTCGGCGAGGTCGGTGCGGAACGCGTCGTCCGGCGGGGCCTCGCTGATGATCCCGGACTCGAGGCTGATGTCCACCGTCTGCTGCCACAGGTCGGCGTCGAGCATGCCGATCCCGTCCGGGGATGGCCAGATGAGCGGGTTGATCTCGTTCATCATCCACGCCTGGTGGCCGGCGCCCAGGGTCGAGCCGGCGGCGGTGGTGTACTCGACGCAGTCGTCGGGATTGTCGCGGCAGTAGATCCAGCCTCGGAAGCTGGCCCGCAGGAAGCGCTCGGAAACGTCCTCGTTGCCCTCCTCGGCCAGCCATGCGGCTCGGGCGAAGATCGCGTCCTGGAGCATGGCCGTCCCGACCTCGTTGTAGTCGATGACGTTCATGTCCTCGGGCTGGTAGAGCTCGCCGGTCTCGGGGTTCTCGGCCTCGAGCACCTGGGCGTACTCGTTGTAGATCATCGCCTCGGCGACATCGATCTCCTCGGAGAGGAAGAGCAGCATGTCAAACGGCTGGATGACCTTGGTGTAATCGACGTCCTGCTCGAGGCCCTCGGCGGAAGCTGCGGCGGTCACCTCGAACTCGTTGCCGAAGTCCCACACGCCGATGCGCTTGTCCGCGAAGTCGGCCGGGGAGGTGATGCCGGAATCGGCCCATGCGACCGAGAGCGTGCCGGAGCGCTGGAAGATCTGGGCGATGTTGACCAGGTCCGACTCGGCGACGCGCGCCTCGAGGACCTTCGGGACCCAGCTGATCGTAAACTCGGGGCCGTCGGGCGCTGAACCGACCGCCTGCGGGACGACGTCGGGACCGCCGTCGACGATCGTGACGTCCAGGCCCTCATCGGTGTAGTAGCCCTGCTCGACCGCCGCGAAATAGCCGGCGAACTGCGCCTGGGGCGCCCACTGCAGCTGGAGGGAGACGGCGTCCAGCTCGCCATCGTCGCCGCTGCCGCTGCCGCTTCCGCCGGGGGTACCGCAGGCGGCCAGGACGAGTGTGGCGCTCACCGCCATGCTCGACCAGATTCGGGATCGCTTCATGCGCTCGGACTCCTCGTGTGCCAGTGCCGTTGCCAGGTAATGGTCGGTTGTGATTGGCGGATTCTACGGATCGCCACCGCCGGCCGCTAGGGGGTTATCCACATCGAGAGCCTCGCCGCAGACGCTTCTCGGTCGATGGCTTCACCGGGTGAACGTGCCACGGATGGGCTCCGCGCCGGTGCTCGAGCTCGCGGGCAAGAATAGGACTTCCGCATCCGCGATCTATCGCGCGATCCTGTCATGAGGTCCAGTCCGGGCGCCCCTGCGCCGATCTATCCCCCGCTGCACGGCGTGGACGCGCCTCACGGGCACCCTCACGCCGCCCAGCCGCCGAATGCCATGAAGAGGGCCTCCCGGGTGGAAAGTGGGTTCTCACAGGAACCAGCACCACAGGAGACCCAGACCCATGCTATACGCAGGAT
>JBOGSW010000119.1:0-3877 GCA_050695815.1 Candidatus Limnocylindria bacterium
AGGCGGTTGGGGGCGAACTGCTCGTGCGACGCGTGGTAGCCGATGACGGGTGCGGTCATCAGGCCACACCCTCGCGCCGGCCGAACCAGTGATAGCCATACGGCTCGAGCTCGAGGTTGAGCCGACCTTTCGTCACCTCCGGGGCGTCGCCGTCGCTCGGCCCGAAGAGATGCCGCCAGCGCCCTCTCGTCACGTCTCGCGGGAGCTGGACGGTCACCCGGACCGGTGCATCGGAGAAGTTGTGGACGGCCAGGACGCTGGTACCGTCCCAGGTGGCGAGATGGGCAAGGGCGGCGCGGTTCCGCGTGCCGAGGACCTGCCACTCGCCCCAGCCGAACTCCGGCCACTCTTTGCGGGTGCGGATGGCGCGCTCCATCCAGTTCAGGAACGAGCCGCGATCGCGGCGCTGCTCCTCGACGTTGAGCCGGCGATAGCCAAAAGCACCCTCGCGCAGCAACGGGCGCGGTAGCTGCGCCTCGTCGGCCGTGGTGAAGCCGCCACCCGGACGGTCGGCCCACTGCATCGGCAGGCGAATGGCCTCGCGGCCGGGCATGGCCTGGTTGTCGCCGAGGCCGATCTCCTCGCCGTAAAACAGGACCGGTGTCCCCGGCAGGCTGAAGAGCAGGCTGTAGGCGAGCTCCAGCCGACGTCTGTCGCCATCCACCATGCTCGGGAAGCGTCGCCGGATGCCACGGTCGAACAGCTGCATCGACTTGCGGGGCGCGAATGCGGCGAAGACCTCATCGCGCTCCGCATCGGTCAGCTTGTCGAGGCTCGCCTCGTCGTGGTTCTTGATGAAGTTCGCCCACTGCGCTTTTTTGGGAATCGGCGGCAGCGCGCGCAGCGCATCGGTCACCGCGGTGGCGTCATGGCGCACGAATGACAGGTAGAGCGCCTGGTTGACGATGAAGCTGAAGAGCATGTTCATCTGTTCGCCGCGGTCGCCGAAGAACTGCGCGATTTTGTCGATCGGCTCATTCGCCTCCGCCAGGAGCATCGCGTCGCCGCTGCGGCGGGTCATGAAGTCGCTCAGGTCGCGCAGGTAGTCGTGCGGATCGGTCACGGCCGGGTTGGTGGTGTCCATTTGCTGGATGAGGAACGGGACGGCATCCACCCGAAAGCCCGACAGCCCGAGCTCGAGCCAGTAGCCGATCACCTTGTGGATCTCGTTGCGCACGAGCGGGTTGTTGATGTTCAGGTCAGGCTGGAACGGCATGAACCGATGCATGTACCAGCGCTTCGCCGCCCGGTCATACGACCAGATGCTCTCCTGCTTGCCCGGAAAGATGACACCCTGGTCGGCATTCGGCGGCTTCGCATCGGCCCAGACGTAGAAGTCGCGGTAGATCGGGTGGTTCTGCCGTGCCTGCTGGAACCACGGGTGGTCGATCGAGGTGTGGTTCACCACCAGGTCGGCGATGACGCGAATGCCGCGCTCGCGCGCCGTCCGCACCAGCTCCACCAGGTCGCCGGGCGAGCCGTATTTCTCCGCCACGCCGTAGTAGTCGGCCACGTCATAGCCGAAGTCGCGCTCCGGTGACGGATAGATCGGCATCAGCCACAGGCATGTGACGCCCAGGCCGGCGAGGTAGTCGATGCGCTGAGTCAGCCCGTCGAGATCGCCGATCCCATCGCCGTTGGTGTCGAGGAATGCCTGGGTATCGACGCAGTACACGATCGCGTTCTTCCACCACAGGTCGCTTGTCGCTTCGAGGCTCATGCCGGGCTCTCTTGCACGGCGCGTTCCGGCCATGGCACCGATCAGCCCCATTCGGCTCGTGGCCGTTTCGTGGGGTGAAGGTAACGACCAACTTCCCCCGGTTTGTTGGCCGTCCCATTCACGCGGTGAAACAGGCGGCCATCCAGGGGTCCAATAGGGCCGCATCCTGGCCGATAGCTTCGCCGGGTGAAATCCACCACCCTCGATCTCGCGATAATGCGGCCATGGCACGCGTCAGACTCGCCACGCACGAATGGCCCGCCGCGAAGACCGATGCCGCCGCGAAGACCGATGCCGCCGCGATGACCGATGCCGCCGCCGTCGCGCCGGTCGCCTTCCTCGTGCACGGAGTCACCGGCTGGTGGAGGACGTGGTGGCGAGTCGGGCCGGCGCTCGCCGAGCGCGGATGGCGGGTCATCGCGGTGGATCTTCGCGGCCACGGCCACAGCCCGCGGATCGAGGGCCACGCATCGGTCGGCGACCTGGCGGGTGATGTGGCGGCGGCGATCGAGCGGATCGGCGCGCCGGTCGACGCACTCATCGGTCATTCGCTTGGTGCGGCCGTCAGTGCCGAGGTGGCCGTTCTGTGGCCGGAACTGATGCGGCGCCTCGTGCTCGAGGATCCGCCGGCGATCATCCGGGCCGGTGACGTCGAATGGCAGGCCACGCTCGAGCGCGAGCTGATCGACGCGCATGCCGACTTCGATGCCGAGGTCAGGCGCGAGTTGGACGCCAACCCGACCTGGCTCGAAGAGGACGCGCGGCAGGATGTGGAGGGCAAGCAGCTCGCCGATCGGGAGGGCATTCTCGCCTCGTTTCGGCGCCCCACCGGGGCGCGAGTGCTCGACCTCGCGCCTCTCATCAAGGCGCCAACGCTGTACCTGCTGGCCGCGGAGGAGCGGTCGGTCTTCGCGGGTGACGCCAGGCGGCAGCTTGCCGCGACCCTTCCCCCGAGCGCGCGCCTCGTTGTGGCCGATGCGGGCCACACCATCCACCGTGACCGGTTCGACGACTACATGGCGACCATCCTCGACTGGCTGGGTGAGCCTGCAACGCGGTAAGCGGGCGGTAACCGAGCGGTAATCAGCCGACTCGTACGATGCGAGTGTTCAAGAGTCTTGCACACTCTGCGTCGGGTGCTGCCCGGAACCGGCTAGCATCGGCCGAACATGGAGCGCCTCACACTGCGTGCCGTCCCGAACATCCGCGTCGGCCACTGGACCGATGCCGAGCGCATGACGGGCTGCACCGTCGTGCTGGCGCCCGACGAGGGAGCCATCGCGGGTGTGGACGTGCGAGGCTCGGCCCCGGGAACGCGTGAGACCGACCTGCTCCGTCCGACCGCTCTCGTCGAGCGCATCAACGCCATCTGCCTGGCCGGTGGATCGGCCTTCGGATTGGCGGCCGCGGACGGTGTGATGCGCCGGCTGGCTGAGAACGGGATCGGCGTGGCGACGGGGGTCCGCCCGGTGCCGATCGTGCCTGCCGCGATCCTGTTCGACCTCGGCGTGGGCGATCCGAACGCCTTCCCGGATGCCGATGCCGGCTACGCCGCGACCGTTGCGGCGGAGTCCAACGGCGGACAGCTCGAGGGCCGTGTCGGCGCGGGCACGGGTGCGACCGTGGCGAAGCTTGCCGGGCCGGATGCAGGCCAGCCGAGCGGGATCGGCAGCGCGGCCAGGCGGCTCCCCGACGCCGCGACCCTCGGCGCACTGGTGGTCAACAACGCGCTCGGCGACGTGTACAGCCGCGATGGCCGCCCGCTCGCGACCGCGTCAGGCACCGCCGAAGCCATGCCGCCCAGGTCGAACACCACGCTCGTAGTGCTCGCCACCGATGCGCCCCTCGACCGCGCCCAATGCCGGAAGCTGGCGGAGCTGGGCCACGACGCGCTCGCGATCGGCATCCGCCCCACCCATACGATGTTCGACGGCGACGTCGTCTTCACTATGAGCACCGGCGACGGTTCGCGGATGGGCGCGGAAGCGTTCTTCGGACTCGGCCGGCTGGCCGTGGACGTGATCGGTGAAGCGATCGAGCGCAGCGTGGGCTTCTAGCGGCTCGCGTCCTGCTCGTCCGCGAGCTCGGCCTCGAAGGCCTGCAGCTCGTCCTCGCCGATCTTGTAGACGTGCTCGTCGGCAGGGTACGCGCCAGAGC
>JBOGSW010000120.1:0-6958 GCA_050695815.1 Candidatus Limnocylindria bacterium
ACGGCTCCCCCGCCGCCGAGACAGAGGGTCGCCAGGCCCTTGCCGCCGCCGCGGCGCCGCAGCTCGTACAGGAGCGTGGTCAGCACGCGAGCGCCCGATGCGCCGATGGGGTGGCCGAGCGAGATCGCGCCACCGTTGACGTTGACGCGATCCCAGTCGAAGCCGAGCTCGTTGCCATCGGCCAGGACCTGGGCGGCGAAGGCCTCGTTGATCTCGATCAGGTCGAAGTCATCCACTGTTCCGCCGACACGCTCGATCAGGCGGCGCACGCCGTGGATCGGTGCCTCGAAGAGCCACTCGGGGGCGACATCGGCCTGGGCGTAGCCGGTGATGCGCGCCATCGGCTGCGCGCCGTTCAGCGCTTCCTCCGAACCGATGACCAGCGCGGCGGCGCCATCGGTGATGCCGGGTGCATTGCCGGCGGTGACCGTTCCACCATCGGGCTGGAAGGCCGGCTTGAGCTTCGCGAGGGCCTCCGCGCTGGTGTCGGCACGCGGACCCTCATCGGCCGAGATCACGGTGTCGCCCTTCTTGCCCGGGACGGTGACGGGCACGATCTCGTCGTCGAAGCGCCCGGCCTCCTGGGCGGCGATCGCGCGCTGGTGCGAGCGCAGGGCGAGCTCGTCCTGGGCCTCGCGCGTGACGTCATGCTTGGCCGCGACGCGCTCGGCATGGAGCCCCATGTGGACGTCGCAGGTGGCGCACCACAGGCCGTCGTGAACGGTGGCGTCGACGAGCACGCCGTTGCCGAGCCGATAGCCGGTGCGCGCCTGTGGCAGCAGGTAGGGCGCCATGTTCATGCTCTCCATGCCGCCGGCCACGATGAGCTCGGCATCCTCGGCGCGAATGGCCGATGTGCCCAGCATCACCGCCTTCAACCCGGAGCCGCACACCTTGTTGATGGTCGTGGCGCTCACGCCCTCCGGCAGCCCCGCCTTCAGCGCCGCCTGCCGCGCCGGGGCCTGGCCGGCGCCGGCCTGGAGGACCTGGCCGATGATCGCCTCGTCGACCTTCTCGGGCGCGATACCCGCGCGCTCGACCGCGGCACGAATGGCCGTGGCGCCAAGGTCGGTCGCAGGAGTGGTCGAGAGCCCGCCACCGAACCTGCCGATCGGCGTCCTGGCGGCGGAGATGATGTACACGTCACGCATGACCTGATGGTACTCGTCCAGCTGAGATCGAACCGATTGCAGTCCCAGCGCACTCTTACCGAGTAGCGGCGCCAACCTCCGAGCGCGTCGCCCGCGAGGTGCACAACGGTGGAGCAGAACCTGGTGGCCCGGGCGCAGCAAGGCGACGAGCGTGCCTTCGCTGACATCGCGTACGCCATCGGCGACCGGCTCTTCACGGTCGCGCAACGGATCCTGCGCGACATCGACCTCGCCGAGGATGCCACCCAGCAGGCGATCGTCGCCATCTGGCGTGAGCTTCCGGGGCTTCGCGACCCTGCCCGCTTCGAGGCCTGGTCGTACCGCGTGCTCGTGAACGCGTGCTATGCGCAAGCACGCGCGGAACGGCGCTGGAGCCCGTCCATTCACGTCCTGGATACCGATCACGGCGCCGGAGATCCGCAACTCTCCGTCGCCGACCGCGACCAACTGGAGCGCGGGTTCCGTCGCCTGCCACCAGAGCAGCGCGCGGTGCTCGTGCTCCAGCACTACCTCGACCTGACCCTGCCGCAGATCGCCGAGACTCTCGGCGTGCCGATCGGCACCGTGCGATCGCGGCTGCATTACGCGCGCCGGGCCATGCGTGCCGCCCTCGAGGCGGACGCCAGGCCGGCGCTCAGCGGGAGCCAGTCGTCATGACCTCTCCACGAGACATCGATCGCGTCCTCGTCCAGTGGATGGACGACGGCCCCACGCTCCTGGCCGACCGCGTCATCGCGGCCGCTCTCTCCGAGATTCCCACGACACGACAGCGCGGCGCTCGGTGGGCGCCGCTGAAGGAGCTCTTCATGACCACGAAGCCCGCGGCGACGATCATCGGCATTGCAGCCGCAATCGTCCTGGGAATCGCCGCGTACCAGTTCATATGGACCGGGGGCCTGAGCATCGGGCGGCCCGACGAATCGACGGCACCGGTGAGCACTCCGGGAACGGTAGAGACTTCGGAGGCATTCAGCGTGCCGCTCAGCCTGGACCTGCCGTCAGGCTGGCAGGGCCGGGAGGCGGCGGCCTTCTATTCCGTCTTCCGTCCGCCGTCCGGGACTGAGCCACTCTTCGACCGCATCGTGTTCGCCGACCCGGCTTCGATGCGCGTGACCGCGGCGGCCGGCGCGGAGCCATGGCCAGACGACCTGTACGCCTGGCTGGACGGTCGCCCGGAGTTCGAGCCGTCGCAGCCGCAGGTCATCAGCGTCGGCGGCCGGCCGGCCACGATGATCGAGGCGGTCGCCGACTACGAGCCGACTGCGACGCGGGAGAACCTGCCCATCATCCAGATCGGTCCGTCCAGTCCGACGGACGGAACGCTCGTCGCCCTCACCGAAGGCTCGGTCACGTGGCGACTGATCGAGGTCGACCTCGGGGACGGCGCAGGGGTCGTCATCATCTACCTCGGCGCGACGGACACGTTCGATGCGTGGGCCGCCGAAGTCGAGGAGGTTCTCGACACGGTCCGATTCGAGTAGATTCCGATGGCCAGGCGCCGCAAATCGCCGAGTTGAACATTGTGCTGCCTGGCGCGCATTGCTCGCAACGGAGGGCAGCGCGTTGATCAATGCCCCGATTCCGACCAGATGCGCGCAACGAAGCGGGGTCAATCGGTCAATCGGCAGCGGAAGGCTTCTCATCGAAGAGGTAGGCGATCTTGTCGGCCCAGTTCGCCAGCACGACCCGGTTCTTCGTCTTGAGCGACGGCGTCAGCTCCCCCGCCTCCTCGGTGAGGAGCCGCGGCAGGAGCGCGACCCGACGCGGTCGCTCGTAGACGGCGAAGCCGTCGAGCGTGCGCTTGACCTCGGCGTCGAAGAGCCTGCCGACGGCCTTCTCCTCGATCAGCTGCTCGGGCGGCATCTCGGCGACGCCGTTGGCCGCGGCCCAGGCGCCGAGCTCGTCGAAATCGGGCGCGATGAGCGCCCCGGTGTACGCCTGCCGGTCGCCCAGGATGACGGCCTGCGCCACGAAACGGGAGGTGGACAGCGCGGCCTCCATCGGTGCGGGCGAGACGTTCTTGCCGTTGCCCAGCACGATGATGTTCTTGAGCCGATCCGTGATGCTGATGCGGCCGATCGAATCCAGCTCGCCGATGTCGCCGGTGTGGAACCAGCCGTCGGGATCGATCGCCGTGGCCGTCTCCTCGGGCGCACCCAGGTAGCCCTGCATCACCTGCGGGCCGCGGACGAGGATCTCCCCGGTGTCGGGGTCGATCTTCACCTCGGAGCCGGGGGCGGCACGTCCAACCGTGCCGAACACGAAGTCGCCGGGGCGGTTGATGCTGACGAAGGGCGACGTCTCGGTCAGGCCGTACCCCTCCAGCACGAGCATGCCCATGGCGTAGAAGAACTCGCCGATCTCGCGCGCCAGCGGCGCAGAGCCCGAGACGAAGTAGCGCACCCGTCCGCCGGTGCGGTCGCGAATCTTGCCGAAGACGAGGACATCGGCCACCTTCAGCTGCGCCGTGAGCCACGGCGAGTCGGACCTGCCCTCCAGGTGGTTGGCGTACTTCTTCGCGCCGAGCCCGGCGGCCCAGTGAAAGATCCGCTGGCGCATCGGCGAACCGGCCTCGACCGCGGACTGCACGCGCGCGTACACGCGCTCGTAGAGACGAGGCACCGCGCCCATGACGGTCGGGCGCACCTCGACCATGTTCGCCGGCAGGCGCTCGATGAGCGCCTCGGCGTAGACGACCGCCGCTCCCCGCCCGAGCGCCACCACCTCGTCCACGATGCGGCCGTAGATGTGGCTGAGTGGCAGGAAGCTGAGGAAGACATCGGTCTCGTAGAAGTCGACGACCTGGTTGGCGGCCTCGTAGTTGAAGAGCAGGTTGCCGTGGCTGAGCAGGGCGCCCTTCGGGTTGGCGGTCGTCCCGGAGGTATGGATGACGGTGGCCGCGTGCTCTCGGTCGATGCCGAGCCAGCCGTCGCGCCAGGCGATGCGATTGGCGGCATCCATGTCGGCGCGCGCGATCACGTCGTCCAGCGTCAACGTACCCGCCGGCAGCTTGCCGCTCGGCTCGAACGCGATCACGTGCTCGAGCGTCGGGCAGTCGGCGCGGATCGACTCGATCTTCGCCGCCTGCTGCGCGTTCTCGACGAAGATGGCCTTCGCCCTGACGTTGTTGATGACGAAGGCCGCCTGGCCGGCCTCGGATTGCGGGTAGATCGGACAGGTGACCGCGCCGAGGGCCAGCGATGCCAGATCGGCGACCGCCCACTCCGGCCGGGTTCGGGCAATGATGGACACCGCGTCGCCCTCGCCGATGCCGAGATCCCTGAGGCCGAGCGACACGCCGGTCACCCAGTCCCACAGCTCGCGGTAGGTCCGGCTCGTCCAGACAGTCTCCGTCGAACCCTCGGCGCGCTGGGACTTCGGCAGCTTCCAACGGATCGCCTCGCGCTCCGCGTTGCGCTGGACGGACCGATGGATCAGGTCGACCACGTTGGCTGCCCGATCCTCCGGTGCCACCACCAGGGGCTCGATCTCCGGGGTCTGCATGACCCGCTGCGAGGTCGTGGTCATCGGTCTCGTCTCCTGTCGATGTGGAGCGTCATCGTTGCAGACGCGGACTGCGGAATCGCTGCGGTCGGACGGCTCATCCCTCGCGCCGCACGGCGTCGAGCAGGCCCTGCGCCACGATGAGCCGATGGATCTGGTTCGTTCCCTCGTAGATCTGCGCGCCCTTGGCGTCGCGCATGAGGCGCTCCACCGGGTTGTCGCGCGAGTACCCGGCGCCGCCGTAGATCTGCACCGCGTCGGTGCTCACCTTCATGGCGGCATCGGAGGCGTACCACTTGGCCATGCTCGAGGCCGAGTTGATCGGCTGCCCCGCGTCGCGCATGCGGGCGGCGCGCCAGGTGAGCAGCCGCGCCGCGTCGACCGAGACGGCCATCTCGGCCAGCATGGCCTGGATCATCTCCTGGTCCGCGATGGCCCGGCCGAACTGGCGACGCTCCAGGGCGTAGCGCGCCGCCAGGTCGAGCGCGTTCCGCGCCAGGCCGGTGCAGGCGGCCGCGATCCCGATCCGTCCGGCACCCAGCGCCGAGAGCGCGACCTTCAGGCCGTCACCCTCTTCCCCGAGCCGGTTGGCCGTCGGCACGCGCGCGTCGGTGAACACGATCTCGTAGCCGGTCGTGCCGCGAATGCCCATCTTCCGCTCTTTCGACCCGAGCCGGAACCCGGGCGTATCGGCCTCGACCACGAAGGCGGTGATGCCGTTCTTGCCCTTCGATCGGTCGACCGTCGCGAACACGATGTAGCGTGCGGCCTCACCCGCGTTCGTGATCCAGATCTTCGTCCCGGTCAGCAGGTAGGCGTCGCCATCGCGGCGTGCGGCGAGCGAGAGCGAGGCGGCATCCGACCCCGCCTGCGGCTCGGTCAGCGCGAAGGCGCCGAGCTCGCGGCCGGCGGTCATCGGCGGCAGGAAGCGCTGCTTCTGCTCATCGGTCCCGTTGGCGAAGATGCACAGCTGGCTGAGGATGTGGACGCTCAGGCTGACCGCCATCCCCATGTCGGCCGCCGCGATCTCCTCGGCCGCCAGCACCCAGGCGAAGGTGCTCATCCCGGCGCCGCCGTACTGCTCGGGATACGGGAGGCCCGTGACCCCCAGGTCGCCGGCACGCTCGAAGAGCGAACGGTCGTAGCGCTCCTGCTCGTCACGTTCCGGGGCGCCCGGCGCGACCTCCTTCTGTGCCCAGTCATGGACCGTGTCGCGAACGCTGCGCTCCTCCTCGCTCAGGGCGAAGGGATCGCGGGCCGGCGCGGTCTCGACGGCCATCAGCCGCGCTTCTTGCCCATTTCGTCGTACGCGTAGAAGCCTTTGCCGGTCTTCCGGCCAAGGTGCCCGGCGGTGACCATCTGCCGCAGCAGCGGCGCGGCCCGGAACTTCGGATCTCCGAAGCCGCGGTGGAGCACGTCCATGACGTTGAGCATGACGTCGTTGCCGATGAAGTCGCTCAGCTCGAGCGGCCCCATCGGGTGGTTGAGCCCCAGCCTCGCGCCCGTGTCGATGTCCTCGGCGGTGCCGGTCGACTCCATGAGCGCGAAGACCGCCTCGTTGATGAACGGCCCCAGCATGCGATTGACGAGGAAGCCGGGCATGTCCTTGGACTCGATCACCGCCTTTCCGAGCTCGCCGGCGAACGCGTGGCAGGCCTGGTAGGTGGCGTCATCGGTTTCGATCCCGCGGACGATCTCGATCAGCTTCATGACCGGGACCGGCGAGAAGAAGTGCAGACCGATGAACCTCGACGGGCGGTCGGTCGCCGTCGCCAGGCCGGTGATGCTGATGCTGCTCGTGTTGGTGGCGAAGATGGCGTCCGCGTCGGCCCGCTCGGTGAGCTGCGCCCACGTATCGCGCTTGACCGTCTCGTCCTCGAAGACGGCCTCGATCACGATGCCATGGCCGGCGGCGGCGTCGGTCCCCTCGGCGATGCCCACGCGGGCCAGGAGCTCGTCGGCGGCGCTCTGCTCGAGCCTGCCCGTATCGACCCGACGCTTCAGGTTGCCGGCGATCCGCTCCCTGCCCTTGTCCGCCAGCTCCCGCGTGCGGTCGGCGAGGGTCACCTGCTTGCCGGCGGCCGCGCTCACCTGGGCGATGCCGTGTCCCATCAGGCCGGCACCGATGACGAAGACCCGGTCGATGCTCATGGGCCCACAAGCCTACCAGCCGCGGACTGGGGAGCTTCGGTCGCGAGCGTCCCGCGAAGGGTCCGAATTCACGCCAGGCGTGCGCTTGGCGCGGTGCGGGGGCGGCGAAGCGGCCTGATTCACACGAGGCGTGAATCGAGACGTTTCGTGGG
>JBOGSW010000121.1:0-4503 GCA_050695815.1 Candidatus Limnocylindria bacterium
TGGCCACGAACTCGGAGAGGCTCGTCGGGTCGACCGGGTGGTTGGCGAGGTGCTCGACGTACGCATCGGCCACCTCGGCCAGCGGGACGGTCAGGATGTCGAGCTGGCGCGACTCGATCAGGTGCAGCAGCAGCTGGAGCGGGCCCTCGAAGACGGGCAGCGCCACGGTGAACGAGCCGTCGCCCACGGGGACGGCCACCGCGGCATCGGACTCGACGGCGATCGGCTCCATGCCCTCATCCTGCGTCATCGGCGGCCTCCAGGGCGCGCTGCAGGCGCGCATCGGCCCCGACGGCCGTCCCGCGGATGAAGGCGTCCGTCCGGGGAGCGCAGCCGGCCCGCATGGCGAGATCGGCGGAGAGTTCGGCGTGATGGAGGTACAGGTGGAACGGGTGGCGCCAGGATCGGGGATCTGGGCTCGCGAGGCGCGCGAGCAGCCGTGGGGCCAGCGGCTCGAGCAGCACGCCGCCGACCCGATGCCAGAGGCGCATGCGATGCCCCTTGGCCGCATCGTGGAGCAGGGCCGCGGCAAGGATGTCGGGATCGTCATGGCCGGCGCTGACCAGGCGTTCCGCCACGTCCAGGCCATGGCGCCGATCCGCGACCGGCATGCGCTCGAAGAGGGTCCAGGCGGCCGACGGCAGCACGCGCCGCGCGAGCGCTTCCTCCTCCGGCCCGACTCGCGCGCGCACGTGCGCCACGAGCTGCCCGACCCTATGCACCGATGACCGCCCTGGTGAGCGGGCTCGCCAGCTGCAGCAGCGCCCCCAGCGGGCTACCCGGCAGGAAGACGAGCAGCAGCAGCAGGATCATCCCGTACGGCGCGTAGCGCTGGACGGTGAAGACGGCGCGCGGCGGCAGGAAGGCGAGCAGGACGTTGTACCCGTCGAGGGGCGGAATCGGGATCAGGTTGAAGATGGCGAGCAGGAAGTTGTAAAAGATGATGAAGAAGAGCAGGTCGAGCGCAAAACCGCCGATCCCGACCGTGTCGAGCACGCGATACACCACCGCCGTGGCGACCGCGACGATCACGTTCGCGACCGGTCCACCGGCTGCGACCCACGCCATCCCGATGCGGCCGGGCCGCAGCGCGTAGACGTTCACCGGCACCGGCTTCCCCCACCCGAAGCCGGCCAGCAGGAAGACGATCGCCCCGACCGGGTCGATGTGCGCCGCCGGATTCAGGCTGACCCGTCCCAGCGCCCGGGGCCGATGATCGCCGAGCTGGTCGGCGATGAACGCGTGGCTGAACTCGTGGAACGTGATGCCGACCACGAGCGCCACGGCGATCCCGATGAGCTGGGCGGCCGACAGGTCGAAGAGGAGCATGCGACGGCGGTCAGGAGAGCCGTGGGAGGAGGTCGCCGAGCAGGGTGACGAGCCGCTCGGCGCCGACTCTGCCCATCTCGATGACCTCTTCGTGCGTCGCGCCGGTCGCCACGTCCGCGGTCGCCTTGTTGGTGATGAGGCTGAAGCCCAGGACCCCGACGCCGGCATGACGCGCCACGATCACCTCGTGCGCCGTGCTCATGCCCACCGCGTCGCCGCCCAGGCCGCGGAGCATCCGCATCTCCGCCCGCGTCTCGTACGACGGGCCTGAGAGCATGACGTAGACCCCCTCCTGCAGCGCGACGCCGGTCCGCTCGGCCGCCGCTCGAGCCGCAGCGCGCAGCGCGGGGTCGTACGCATCGGTCATCGGCGGGAAGCGCGGCCCGAACCGATCGAGGTTGGGCCCGAGCAGCGGGTTATCACCGGACAGGTTGAGGTGGTCGGTGATGAGCATCACGTCGCCGGGATCGAAGTCGGGGTTGAGCCCACCGGCGGCATTCGTGACGACGAGGGTCTCCACCCCGAGCGACAGGACCGCGCGGAGCAGGATCGTCGCCTCGCGCTGGGAGTAGCCCTCGTACGGGTGCGCCCGTCCGGACAGGATGATCGCCGGCGTGCCGCCGACGGTGCCTGCCACGAGCTGGCCGGCGTGGCCCTCGACGCCGGCGCCGGGGACGTTCGGGATCCGGTCGTAGCCGAGTGACAGCCGCGGCTCGTCGTCGAGCAGCTCGACCACCCCGCCGAGGCCGGACCCGAGCACCACGGCCAGCGTTGGCGTCGCCAACTGGGGCGCAGCATCAAGGTGAGCCACGATGGCGTCGGTCGCCTCGGTGATGCGTCGATCGAGCTCCGGGCCGTAGATTCCGTCGGCGAGCGCGCCGAGCGAGGCCGAACCCACCTACATCCGCTCCAGGATGTCGGCCTTCTTCGCCTCGTACTCCTCGGGGCTGATGAATCCCTTGTCACGGAGGCCGGCGAGCCGCTCGAGCGTGTCGGCCAGCTCGTCCGCGGGATTCCGGGGACCGGGGGAGGACGCGGCCTCGGGCACGGGCGCCGGCACGGGAACTGGCGACGGGGCGGACTCGTCATCCGCGTGGATCGCCACCCGGTCGGAGCCCGCCCGCGGCGGCATCGGCTCCGCGCGCTGCATCTCCGGAGGCGGCGCCTGGCGCTGGTATCGCGGCCGGGCGAGGTCCGGATTCTCCAGCATCTGCTTCTGGTCGAACATCGCCTTCTTGAACTGCACCGGGTCCGCGATCATCGGGAAGTCGGCAACGCTGCCACCGCCAAGCTCCTCGGCCGCGGTGAGGATGTCGAGCGTGCCGAAGCCGAAGATGCGACCGAAGACACTCTGGTCGAGCCGGGCGTCGTTGATCTTCTCCAGGCTCGTGTCGGTGACGCTCTTGTTGAGCACGCCCTCTGCCCGCATCACCCGCCGCGTGGTGATGAGCCACTCCTGGTTGCGCCAGTCCCAGAGCACGAAGCCCAGGTAGCCGATCGCGCCGAGGAGCGCCACCACGACGACGAGCGTCAAGATGCCGTCGAGCGTCGGGTTCTCGAGTACGGGATCGTTCGTGCCGATCCACAGCGAGAGCGCCAGCGCCACGATGGCGACGACGATCCAGATCCAGGTCCGCGCGATCACCGCGAACCAGTGCTGGCGGCTCTGGTGGACGACCTCCTCGCCGCGGCTCAGGAGGTTCCGCGCGTAACTCATCGGCTTCGGGGCTCCCGCTTCAGGCTCTCGGATGCGCCCGCGCGTAGACTTCGCGGACGCGCTCGCCGGTCAGGTGGGTGTAGAGCTGGGTGGTGCTGATGCTAGCATGGCCGAGGAGCGCCTGGACCACCCGCAGGTCGGCTCCCCCCTCCAGCAGGTGGGTCGCGAAGCTGTGCCGGAACGTGTGCGGCGTGACGCGATCGCGGACACCCGCCAGCTCGGCCCAGTCCTTCACCAGCCGCCACACCGCCTCGCGTGACATCCGCTTCCCGCGCCGTCCGACGAACACCGCCGGCGTTGGCTTCCCCGCCGTCCACTCGCTGCGCGGGCCGGACCGATACCGATGCAGCCGATCGCGCGCCTCCTCCCCCATCGGCACCCGCCGCTCCTTGTTGCCCTTGCCGATGACCCGGACCTGGAGGTTCGGCAGGTCCACGCGGTCCGTGTCGAGGCCGACGAGCTCGCTCACGCGCAGGCCGCAGCCGTAGAGCAGCTCGAGGATGGCGCGATCGCGGATGCCGATCGGGTCGTCCGCCGGCGGCGTGTCGAGGATGCGGATCACGTCCTCGGGCGCGAGGACGTCGGGCAGGTACGAGCCGGGGCGCGGCGCGTCGACGAGAGCGGGCACGTCGCGCGTGGCGCGGCCCTCTCGCAGGGCGAAGGCGTAGAAGCTGCGCACCGCGGCCGACTTGCGAGCCTGGGTGCTGCCCTTGGCGCCGTTGTGTTGCAGGGCGGCAACGAAGTCGAGCAGCGGCTGGGGGTCATCGGTCCATCTCGCGCCCGCCATGCCGGCAAACTGCGCCAGGTCGCGCTCGTAGGCCGCGATCGTCAGCGGCGAGAGGCCGCGTTCCACCCGCAGCTCCAGCAGGAAGGCGTCGATCGCCTCCGCCAGCGCCGGATCCGTGGCGCCCGACGAGGCCATCAGCGCGACGCCGACCGCAGCAGGGCCTGCGCGGCCGCGTGCGCCTCCTCCCCCGCTCCCTCGCCGCTGAGCATGGCCGCAAGCTCAACGGTCCGCTCCTTCCGGGTCAGCCGATGGACCTCGGTGACCGTCCGCCCGGCTCTGACGCTCTTGCCGACCACGATGTGCTCGTCGGCGTGGGCCGCGACCTGGGCGAGGTGGGTGACGCACAGCACCTGGTGGAATCGGCTCAGCGCCTTCAACCGCTCCCCCAGCGCGGCCGCGTTGCGTCCGCCGACGCCCGCGTCGATCTCATCGAAGACGAGGAGCGGCGTCTCGTCGGCCGCGGCCAGCACGACCTTGAGCGCGAGCGACAGCCGGCTGGCCTCGCCGCCCGAGGCGATCCGTCCGAGCGGCCGTGGCGGCTCCCCCGGGTTCGGCGCGAAGGTGAAGGTGACGCGGTCGGCGCCGCCCGCGGCGATCTCGGCAGGCTCGAGCGCGACCCCGAATGCGCCGGCCGGCAGCCCGAGCGGCGGCAGCTCCTCGTTCACCGCGG
>JBOGSW010000122.1:0-2618 GCA_050695815.1 Candidatus Limnocylindria bacterium
TCGCTCCTCGTCGTCGACGACGCCTCGCCCGACGGGACGGGAGAGCTTGCCGACACGATCGCCGCGCGCGATCCGCGCGTGTCGGTCCTGCACCGACCCGGGAAGGAGGGCCTCGGGGTCGCGTATCGCGATGGCTTCCGATGGGTGCTCGAGCGGCCCGACGCCCGCGCAGTCGTGCAGATGGACGCCGACTTCAGCCACGATCCCGGTGACCTGCCGCGCCTCCTCGCGCCGTTGATGGGGGACGCGGACCTGGCGCTCGGCACGCGGTACATGCGCGGCGGGGGGACGGTGGGCTGGCCGTGGTACCGCAAGCTCATCAGCCGGGCCGGCACGCTCTTCGCGCGAACCGTGCTCCTGCTCCCGTATCAGGATCTGACCGGTGGCTTCAAGGCATGGCGCCGCGAGCTGCTCGAGGCGATCCGCCTGCGCGAGACCGCCGGCTCGGGGTATGGCTTCCAGGTGGAGACGACCTGGTGGGCGCATCGGCGTGGCGCCACGATCGTCCAGGTGCCGATCGTCTTCCGCGAGCGCGTCGTCGGGACCTCCAAGATGACCGGCGGGATCGTGAAGGAGGCGATGCTGCTCGTCGTCCGCCTGAGGCTCAATGCCATCGGCGCCGCGATCCGGCGGCGCTGATGCGCCTCACCAGCGCATCGGCTAGCATGGCCGCTCGCCATTCCCTCCGCGGCCGAGAAGGCCGCACGCCGAGCCGCCGCATGAGCAATCGATGACCTTCCGCACACGACCCGTTCTCGATCGCAAGCACCGACCGCGATGGCAGGACGAGCTGCGCACCCAGCAGCTCACCGTCGTGGCATTTGCGCTCGCGATCGCCGTTGCGGTCGGGATCTTCGGGGCGGCCGCGTGGAACGCCTACTGGGAGTCGCACAACCGGCCGGTCGCGTCCGTCGCCGGCACGACCTACGACCGCTCGGACCTCGACCTGCGCGAGCGCGTGCTGGTGGCCGAGGCGAGCGCCACCATCGCCGACCTCCAGTCGCAGCTCGGCGGTCCACGCGACCAGATCATCCAGCAGCAGATCGAGAGCATCGGCGCGCAGCTGTCGAGCCTCGACACGGCCGCGTCGCAGTCGCTCGTCGACGGCGCCGTGCTCTCCGCCCAGGCCGACGCGTTCGGCCTCGAGGTGACCGATGACGAGCTCGACGCGGCGGTGGCCGAGCGGCTGCGTCAGCCCGAACGCGTGCGGGCGCAGCTGATCCTGGTCGCCTCCCTGCCCGATGACGCCGAGCCCGATGCCGAGCCGACCGAGGAGCAGATCGCCGCGGCGCGCAAGGAGGCACAGGCCGCGCTCGACCGCGTGGATGGCGGCGAGGAATTCGCCGCGGTGGCCACCGAGATGAGCGACGACTTCACCGCCAGCACGGGCGGGGTGCTCGGCTGGTTCGGCGAGGACGACCCCGCTTACGGAGACTACTGGGAGCCGCTCGTGGACGCGGAGACCGATGAGCTGGTTGGACCGATCGAGACCGATGCGGGCTTCGCCGTCCTCCAGCTCCTCGATCGGCGCGAGGCGAGCACGAGCGGTGGTCTGCGCGCCGTGCTGCGAGCCCAGGGAGTCGACGAGGCCGCCTACCGCGAGCACGTGCGCAATCAGGTGCTGGTCGATGAGTTCCGAAGCTACTTCGGCGAGGAGGTCGTCACCAGCCCGGCGCCCCAGCGTCGCGTGGCGAAGATCCAGATCGCCGCACTCACCGGAACGGCGATCCCACAGGAGCGGGCGAGGCACGTGCTGATCGCGCCGCTGCCCGATGCCGACGACCAGAGCGAGGCGACCGACGAGCAATGGGCTGCGGCGCTGACCGAAGCGGAGGAGGTGGCCGAGCAGCTCTCCGCCGATGACGCCGACTGGTTCGCGATCGCCGAGGAGCACAGCGACGATCCCGGATCGGGCGCGAACGGCGGTGACCTGGGCTGGTACGACCCGAACAGCTCCGGCTTCGTGCCCGAGTTCGACGAGGCGCTCGCCTCGCTCGACGTCGGCGAGCTGAGCGAGCCGGTCCGCAGCGATTTCGGCTATCACGTGATCCAGAAGACCGGCGAGCGCACCAGCCCGCAGGCGCAGGCCGCCGAGCTGGTGGAGCAGCTGCGGGAGGATCCCGACTCGTTCGGCGAGGTGGCGTCCCGCGTGAGCGAGGACTACGCGACCGCCCGCGAGGACGGGGAGATCGGATGGGTCGTGCGCTACCAGCTCGACGAGGCTGCCGAGGAGGTCGTCTTCGGGCTCACCGAGGATGGCGAGATCACAGACCCGATCGACAACGGGACCGAGGGGATCACGATCTATCAGCTGATCGAGACAAGCGAGAGCCGCGAGATCGAGGAGGATCGGCTCGAGCAGATCCGTTCCTCCGGCTTCGACCGCTGGCTGGAGGAGGAGGTCCGCGCGCCGGTCCAGGTCTGGATCGATCCCCAGTTCGCCTCCTCCGCCGCCACCTGACCGATGAGCGCCGGGGATCCGCGCGCCGTCGACCAGCTCCTGCGGGCGGCCGCGCTCGATCCCGCAGACGGCGTGCAGCTGGTGGCGGCGACGCGCCTCGCCGCGGTCGCCTTCGATCCGTCGCTGCCGCTGCTCGTGCTGCGCGGCGGGCCGGCGC
>JBOGSW010000123.1:0-10087 GCA_050695815.1 Candidatus Limnocylindria bacterium
ATGTTGTGGAGCTGGGTGCCGAGCGGGATGCGCGAGAGCGGCAGCGCGTTGCCGGTGCGAGCCTCGACGTCGGGCCCCGACGCCACCGTGTCGCCGACCTTCAGGCCGTGCGGCAGGAGCATGTAGCGCTTGTCGCCATCGGCGTAGTGCAGGAGCCCGATGCGCGCCGACCGGTTGGGGTCGTACTCGATCGTGGCGATCCGAGCCGGCACGCCATGCTTGTCGCGCTTCCAGTCGATCACCCGGTAGAGCCGCTTGTGGCCCGAGCCCTGGTGCCGGACCGTGAGCTTGCCCTGGCTGTTGCGCCCCGCGCGCCGGACCAGCTTCTCGGTCAGCGGCCTGTGCGGAGCGTCGGTGGTGATCTCCTCGAACGTCGACCGGGTCATCTGGCGAAGGCCCGGCGAGGTCGGTCGATAGTTGCGAAGTGGCATCGTCAGACGGCCTCGAAGAGCTCGATCTTGTCACCCGGCGCGATCGTCACGATGGCCTTCTTCCAGCCCGGAACGGTCCCCAGCGTTCGGCGGCCGCGCCGCTTCTGCTTGGACCGCACACTGACGACCCGCACGTCGAGCACCGTGACCTTGAACTCGGCCTCGACGGCTGCCTTGATGAGAAACTTGTTCGCGTCCCGTGCGACGGCGAACGTGTAATTGTTGCGCTCGGTCTCGAGCGTGCTCTTCTCGCTGATCACGGGGCGGATGAGCACGTCGTGCAGGTTCGAGGCGGTCACGCGTACACCTCCTGCGCCCGATCGAGGCCTTCGTGCGTGAAGACGATCGTATCGGCCTCGAGCAGATCGACCACGTTCAGGCTGTCGGCCAGGATGACGCGCACCTCGCGCAGGTTGCGGCTCGACATCTCGACCACCTGGTCGCGTGCCGCCAGCACGAGGAGCACCTTGCCGGCCGCGTTCCACGCCGCCAGGCGCTCGGCCATGGCGCGCGTCCCGATGCCGTCGAGCCCGAAGCCCTCGACCACGCGGAGCGCCCCCTCGGCCTGCTTCGCCGACAGGACGCCGCGCAGCGCGCTGCGGCGCATCTTGGCCGGCATCTTCTGCTCGTAGCTGCGCGGATGTGGCCCGAAGACCACGCCCCCCCCGGCCCAGTGCGGAGCCGTCCGGCTGCCCTGGCGGGCGCGGCCTGTCCCCTTCTGGCGCCACGGCTTCCTGCCGCCGCCGGTCACCTCGCCGCGGGTGAGGGTGTCGGCGCTGCCGATCCGCCGCCCGGCGAGCTGGCGAACGACCGCCTGGTGGATGAGCGACTCGTTGATCGGAGCGGCGAAGAGGGTCTCGGCCAGGTCCACGCTGGCGCCCTCCTTGCCATCGGTCTTGAGGATCGTCGTGGAGGGCATCGTCACTTCGCCTTCTGCACGAGCAGCAGGCCGTTGCGCGCCCCTGGGACCGCACCCTTCACCAGGATGAGATTCCGCTCGGCATCGATCTTCACGACCTTGAGCTTCTTCACGGTCACCCGTTCGTCGCCCATGTGCCCCGGCATGCGCGATCCCTTCCAGACGCGGCCCGGATAGGTGCCGGCGCCGATGGAGCCTGGGGCCCGATGGTGGTCGGATCCATGCGACTTCGGCCCGCGGCGGAAGTTGTGCCGCGCGATGACGCCGGTGAATCCATGACCCTTGCTGACACCCGTCACGTCGACCAGCTCGCCGGCCTCGAAGACATCCACCCCGACCTGCTGCCCGACCTCGTAGCCATCGATCGCGTCGAGGCGCACCTCGCGCACGTGCTTCGGGCTCTGCTGCTCCTTGTCGAGGTGCTTGAACTGGCCGGCCACCGGCTTCGTCGGGCGGCGCGCGGTACCGGCGCCGAGCTGCACGGCCTGGTAGCCGTCCTTCTCGACGCTGCGGAGCCGCGTGACGGTGTTCGGGGTCGCCTCGATGACGCTCACCGGGACGACGCTTCCGTCGTCGCCGAAGATGCGCGTCATCCCCAGCTTCCTTCCGATCAAACCTGCCGGCACTTCATCCTTCCTTCAATCACTACTCTCCCCCCGGTTTGCTTTCCCGTCGGGGGGGGTTGGCGGGGGGTTCACCCCCGCCTGTCACATCTTGATTTCGATATCGACGCCGGCCGCGAGCGACAGCCGCATCAGGGCATCGACCGTCTTTGTCGACGGGTCGATGATGTCGATGAGGCGCTTGTGCGTCCGAATCTCGAACTGCTCCCGACCGTCCTTGTGGACGAACGGGCCGCGGATGACGGTGTACTTCTCGATCCGGGTCGGCAGCGGCACCGGGCCGGCGACGTCGGCCCCGGTGCGCTGAGCGGTCTCCACGATCTGCTCGGCCGACTGGTCGAGCAGCTTGTGGTCGTACGCCTTGAGTCGGATGCGGATGCGCTGCTTGGCCATGACGGCTAGCCGATGACCTCGGTGATCACGCCGGCGCCGACGGTGTGCCCGCCCTCGCGAATGGCGAAGCGCTGGCCCTGCTCGATGGCGATCGGGGTGATCAGCTCGACGTCGATGTTCACGTTGTCGCCCGGCATGATCATCTCGACCCCGGCGGGCAGGATGATCGCGCCGGTCACGTCGGTCGTGCGCAGGTAGAACTGCGGACGATAGCCGGCGTAGAACGGCGTGTGGCGGCCGCCCTCCTCCTTGGAGAGCACGTACACCTCGGCCTTGAACTTCGTGCCGGGCTTGACGCTGCCCGGCTTGGCGAGGACCTGGCCGCGCTCGAGCTCGTCGCGCTCGATGCCGCGGAGCAGGAGGCCGACGTTGTCGCCCGCCTGGCCCTCGTCCAGGGTCTTCTTGAACATCTCGACGCCGGTGACGACGAGCTGCCGAACCTTCTCGTGGATGCCGACCAGCTCGACCGTCTCGCCGGTGTTGACGATGCCGCGCTCGATGCGGCCGGTCGCCACCGTGCCACGACCCTTGATGCCGAAGACGTCCTCGATCGGCATGAGGAAGGGCTTGTCGGTCTCGCGCGCCGGGGTCGGGATGTAGGAGTCGACCGCTTCCATCAGCTCCTTGATGGAGGCGTAGTCGGCGCTCTCCGGGTCGTCGCTGCCCGACTCGAGCGCCTTGAGCGCCGAGCCGCGGATCACCGGGACGTCGTCGCCGGGGAACTCGTACTTGCTGAGGAGCTCGCGCACCTCCATCTCGACGAGGTCGATGAGCATCTCGTCATCCACCATGTCGACCTTGTTGAGGTAGACGACGAGGCTCGGCACCTCGACCTGGCGGGCAAGAAGGATGTGCTCGCGCGTCTGGGGCATCGGGCCGTCGGCGGCAGACACGACCAGGATCGCGCCGTCCATCTGTGCGGCGCCGGTGATCATGTTCTTGATGTAGTCGGCGTGACCCGGGCAGTCGACGTGCGCGTAGTGCCGGTTCGCCGTCTGGTACTCGACGTGGCTGATGGCGATCGTGATCCCGCGCTGACGCTCCTCCGGAGCGTTGTCGATCTGCTCGAACGCGCGGAAGTCCGCGCCGCCCGAGAGCGCCAGGAACTTCGTGATCGCTGCGGTCAGCGTGGTCTTGCCGTGGTCGACGTGACCGATCGTGCCGACGTTGACGTGCGGCTTGCTGCGGTCGAACTTCTGCTTGGCCATGGTTGGTCCTTCGTCGCTCCTTCTATCGGTCCGTTATGACTTCGACTTCGCGATCAGCTCGTTTGCAAGGCTGGTGGGTACTTCCGCATAGCGGCTGAACTCCATCGAGTAGGTGGCACGACCCTGGGTCATGCTGCGCAGCTCGGTGGCGTAGCCGAACATCTCGGCCAGGGGGACGTGGGATCGGACCATGCGGCTCGTGCCGCGCTCGTCGATCCCGTCGATCTGGCCCCGCTTCGCATTAAGATTGCCGATGACGTCGCCCATGAACTCCTCGGGCGTCGTCACCTCGACCTTCATCACCGGCTCGAGGATGGTCGGGTTGGCCTTTGCGACGCCGTCCTTGGCGGCCATGGACCCGGCGATCTTCATCGCCATCTCGGACGAGTCGACCTCGTGGTACGAGCCGTCGATGAGGGTGGCCTTCACGTCGATCACCGGGAACCCGGCAACGACGCCGCCGGCCAGCGCCTCGGTCACGCCCGCCTCGATGGCACGCCAGAACTCGCGCGGCACGGCGCCGCCGACGATCTTCGACTCCCACTCGAATCCGGCTCCCCGCGCGAGCGGCTCGAGCGTCAGGACGGCATGACCGTATTGGCCCTTCCCGCCGGTCTGGCGCACGAAGCGACCCTCGGCTCGCGTCTCCTTGCGGATCGCCTCCCGGTAGCTCACCTGCGGGCGGCCGACGTTGGCCTGCACCTTGAACTCGCGCAGCATGCGGTCGACGAGCACCTCGAGGTGCAGCTCGCCCATGCCGGCGATGCGCGTCTGGCTCGACTCCTCGTCGGTGTGCACCCGGAACGTGGGGTCCTCCTCGGCCAGGCGCTGGAGCGCGAGCGACATCTTGTCCTGATCGGCCTTCGTCTTCGGCTCGACGGCGAGCTCGATGACCGGCTCGGGGAAGGTGATCGACTCGAGCACGATCTGCTTGTCCTCGGCGCACAGCGTGTCGCCGGTGGTCGTGTTCTTCAGCCCGACCGCCGCCGCGATGTCACCCGCGGTCACCGCGTCGATCTCCTCGCGGTGGTTGGCGTGCATCTGCAGAATGCGCCCGACCCGCTCCTTCGTGCCCTTCGTGCTGTTGTAGACGTACGAGCCGGTCTTCAGCGTGCCGGAGTAGACCCGGAAGAAGGCCAGCTTGCCGACGAACGGGTCGGCGGCGATCTTGAAGGCGAGCGCCGCGAACGGCTCGCTCGGATCCGTCTCGCGGGTCGCCTGGTCGCCGGAGCGCGGCTCCGTGCCGGTGACCGGCGGAACGTCGAGCGGGCTCGGCAGGTAGTCGATCACGGCGTCGAGCATCGGCTGGACGCCCTTGTTCTTCAGCGCCGATCCGGCCAGGACCGGGACGATCTGGTAGGCCAGCGTGCCGGCGCGCAGGGCGCGGCGCAGCACATCGGCGGGAATCTCCTCGCCCTCGAGGAACCTGTGCGCGATGTCGTCGTCCAGGTCGGCGAGCGCCTCGATCAGCTTCTCGCGCCACTCGTCTGCCTGCGCCCCGAACTCGGGCGGGATCTCGCCAACGTCGATCTGGTCGCCGAGGTCGTTGCCGTACGTGATCGCCTTCATGTTGATCAGGTCGATCACGCCGCGGAAGGTGTCCTCGATCCCCATCGGCACCTGCAGAGGCACCGCGGTCACGCCGAGGCGGTCCTTGATCATCTCGACCACGCGCCAGAAATCGGCGCCGGTGCGGTCGAGCTTGTTGACGAAGCAGAAGCGGGGAACGTGGTACTTGTCCGCCTGCCGCCAGACGGTCTCCGACTGCGGCTCGACGCCAGCCACGCCGTCGAACACGACGACCGCGCCATCGAGCACGCGAAGGCTGCGCTCGACCTCGACCGTAAAGTCCACGTGCCCGGGTGTGTCGATCAGGTTGATGCGATGATCGGCCCAGAAGCAGGTGGTGGCGGCCGCGGTGATCGTGATCCCCCGCTCCTGCTCCTGCTCCATCCAGTCCATCGTCGCCGCACCTTCGTGCGTTTCGCCGATCTTGTAGATCTTCTTGGTGTAGAACAGGATGCGCTCGGTCACGGTCGTCTTGCCCGCGTCGATGTGCGCGATGATCCCGATGTTCCGGGTACGGTCGAGCGAAGCGCCGACAGCGCCCGTGGAGCGGCCTGCGGTCTGCGTCGTCATCGGCTCACCACTTGAAGTGGCTGAAGGCGCGGTTCGCCTCCGCCATGCGGTGCGTGTCCTCGCGACGCTTCACCGCCGCGCCGATGCCGTTGCTGGCATCCATCAGCTCGGCGGCGAGCTTGTCGGACATGCTCTTGCCGTTGCGCTTGCGCGCCGACTCGATGAGCCAGCGCATGCCGAGGCTGACGCGCCGGTCGGCGCGGACCTCGACCGGGATCTGGTAGGTCGAGCCACCCACGCGCTTCGGCTTGACCTCGATGAGCGGCATGGCGTTGCGAAGCGCCTGCTCGAGCACCTCGACGCCGGCCCGGCCGGCCTGGCTCTCGCAGCGGGTCAGGGCATCCTCGAGGATGCGGTGCGCCAACTGTCGCTTGCCGCCGTACATGAGCTTGTTCGTGAACTGGTTGAGCGTCAGCGCGGTGCCGGTCAGCTGCTCGGCGTACTTGGTCTTGCGCGCGACCGTCGTTCGGCGGGGCATCGGTTAGCTCTTCCCCGGCGACTTCGCGCCGTACTTGCTGCGGCCCTGCCGGCGGTCGCGCACGCCGGCGGCGTCGAGGGTGCCGCGAATGATGTGGTACTTCACGGCCGGGAGGTCCTTCACGCGGCCGCCGCGCACCAGCACCATCGAGTGCTCCTGGAGGTTGTGGCCGATGCCGGGGATGTAGGCGGTGACCTCCATGCCATTCGTCAGCCGGACACGGGCCACCTTCCGAAGCGCCGAGTTCGGCTTCTTCGGGGTGCGCGTCATGACCTGCAGGCACACGCCGCGCCGCTGCGGCGCACCGCGCCCCTCGCTGGTGGTCTGCTTGAGGGTGTTCAGCGTTCGGCGCAGCGCCGGCGCCTTGACCTTCTTGACGGCCGGCTTGCGACCCTTGCGGACCAGCTGACTGATTGTTGGCAACGAGGACCTCGCGTTCGTAGTCGCGTTGATGTCGAAGTCTGCGATCGGGCGCGTCCGAATGGCGCCCACGGCGATCCCCATGAACATAGAACGGGGAGGCCGATATGAGGGCTGCCCCATTGACTGACGCAGGGGCCACACACGAAGGCGTCCCGCACCCGGGACACCGACGATGGAGTATACGGAACACCCGTGCGGAGTGTCAATCGAGCCCGATGCGCGGCGCGGGGGACGTGCGGGACGTGCGGGACGTGCGGGACGTGCGCCAGCTTCACCCAGTGAAGGTACTGACCAAGTTGCGGCCGAATTCGGGTCGTGGATGGCCGCCCGGTGCATGGGGTGACGCAGACCATCACCCAGGCGGCCCATCCTGGCCGATAGCTTCACCGGATGAATGGCGGAACATGGCGCGAGGGCGCGAGGGCGCGAGGGGTGAAACGGCGGAACCTGCGCGATCGCGCGAAGGCGCACCGCGAGGGAGCACCCGGGGGCCACCCGTCGACGCCGCCTGCCACGCTCGCCACGGGAGTGCCATCGAGCGCGCCGCGCGAACGACGAACGACGAACGACGAACGAGGCGGCTCGATTGGCCGCCTCGTTCGCATCGGTCTCGAAGGAAGGTAAAGGCTACTTCTTGGCGGCCGCTTCCTGCTCGCGCTCCTTCTCCTCCTCGGTCAGCTCGTCGAAGACCTTCTCCTCGACGGCTGCCTCCATCGCCGGGTTGTCGCCGGCACCCATGAGCTCGGAGACATTCTCGGCCGCCTCCTCGGCAGCCGCCTCGGCCTCGTCGGGCTCGACGTCGCCGTCGCCATCGGAGTCGGGGTCGCCCGACAGGAAGGCGCGGGCCGCGGCGGCCTCGCGCTGCTCCTCCTCCTCGGCCGGCGAGAGCTGTCCGGCCCGCTCGGCCTGGAGGCGTCGCGCCTCGGCGCCGGTTCCGGCCGGGATCAGCTTGCCGATGATGACGTTCTCCTTGAGGCCGATGAGGTGGTCCTTGGCGCCGTTGATGGCCGCCTCGGTGAGCACCCGCGTGGTCTCCTGGAAGGAGGCCGCGGCCAGGAAGGACGATGTGTTGAGCGAGGCCTTGGTCACGCCCAGCAGCACTGTCTGCGCCGTGGCCGGCTCGCCACCCTCGGCCAGGATCCGGTTGTTCGTCTCCTCGAACTCGAAGCGGTCGATCAGCTCCGACGGAAGCAGCTCGGTGTCGCCGGCGTTGTCGACGGTCACCTTGCGCAGCATCTGGCGCACGATGATCTCGATGTGCTTGTCGGCGATCGTCACGCCCTGGGACCGATAGACCTTCTGGACCTCGGCCACCAGGAAGCGCTGGACGGTGTCCACGCCCTTGATCTGGAGCAGGTCCTTGGGATTCATCGAGCCCTCGGTCAGCGCGTCGCCGGCCTCGACCTCGTCGCCGTCCGAGACCCGCAGCCGAGCTGAGTGCGGCACCGGGTACTCGCGAACCTCGATCTCCTCCACGTGGAGGGTGAGGGTTCGTCCCTTCTTCGTGACGCGGCCGGCCGACGGGGCCTTGACCTCGACGAGGTCCTCGCCCTCGCCGACGCGGGCCAGGAGCTGCTCTTCGGCGACCTCGTCACCGTTGGCGACGAGGATCTCGTGCTGCGGCGTGAGCTTGAAGGCCGTGTCGTACGAATCGCGATGCGTGACCTGCACGACGATCGGCTGGTCGCCCGAGGCGGGCGGCACCTCGACGGTGCCGTCGATCTCGGTGATGATCGCCTGCCCCTTCGGGATCCGCGCCTCGAAGAGCTCCTCGACGCGCGGCAGGCCCTGGGTGATGTCCTCGCCGGCGACGCCGCCGGTGTGGAAGGTCCGCATCGTGAGCTGCGTGCCCGGCTCACCGATCGACTGGGCCGCGATGATCCCGACCGCCTGGCCGAGCTCGACGAGCTCGCCGGTGGCGAGGTTGCGGCCGTAGCACATGCGGCACACGCCATGGCGGGCGGCGCAGGTGAGCGGTGAGCGGACGCTGACGCGGTCGATCCCGGCCGCCTCGATCTTCTCGAGCGCCGCCTCGTCGATCTCGGCGTTGCGCTCGACGATGACCTCGCCGCCCTTCTCGTCGACGATGTCGATCGCCGCCATGCGGCCGATGAGGCGCTCGATGAACGGCTCGGGGATCTCCGCCGACTCCTCCGCGGTGATCCAGGTGCCGATATCGGTCCCGCAGTCGTCCTCGCGGGTGATGACGTCCTGCGCCACGTCCACCAGGCGCCGGGTGAGGTACCCGGAGTCCGCCGTGCGGAGCGCGGTGTCGGCGAGGCCCTTGCGGGCGCCGTGGCTGGAGATGAAGTACTCGAGCACGCTCATCCCCTCGCGCAGGTTCGAGCGGATCGGCAGGTCGATGATCCGGCCCGAGGGGTCGGCCATCAGGCCGCGCATGCCGGCCAGCTGGTGGACCTGCGTCACCGAGCCTCGAGCTCCGGAGTTCGTGATGAGCATGATGGAGCCCTGCTTGTCGAGCCCGGCGAGCATGGCGGCCGTCACGTCGTCGGTCGCCTCGCGCCAGACCTCGACGGTCTGGGTGTAGCGCTCGTCCTCGGTGATGAAGCCGCGCCGGAACTCGCGGTCGATATCGGTCACGCGCTTCTCCGCCGTCCCGAGGATCTTCGTCTTCTCCTTCGGGACCGCCAGGTCCTCGACGCCGATGGTGATGCCGGCCGCCGTGGCGTACCGGAAGCCGACCGCCTTGATGCCGTCGACGAGCGTCGCCGTCGCTCCCGGACCGAGGTCGCGGTAGCAGCGCGCGATGATCTCCTTGAGGCTCTTGCGGTCCATCGCCTTGTTGACGAAGCCCAGCTCCGGAGGGAGCACGGTGTTGAAGATCACGCGTCCCGGCGTGGTCTCGACCACCTCGCGATGGGTCGTGGCCGCGCCGTCGCCATCGGGCTCGCCGAGCACGTCGAGCTCGACCTTCACCGGCGCCTGGACGTGAACGTAACCGAGCTGGGCGGCCATGACCGCCTCGTCAGCGCTCGAGAAGATCTTGCCGGCGCCCTTGGCGTCGTCGATCTGGACCGTCAGGTAGTAGCAGCCGAGCACCATGTCGTGCGTCGGGCTCACCACCGGTGAGCCATCGGCGGCGCTGAGCAGGTTGCGGGTCGAGAGCATGAGCTCCTTCGCCTCGCGCTGCGCAGCGCTGCTGAGCGGCACGTGGACGGCCATCTGGTCGCCGTCGAAGTCCGCGTTGAAGGCGAAGCACACGAGCGGGTGGATCTGGATCGCCGATCCCTCGACCAGGGTCGGCATGAAGGCCTGGATGCCCAGCCGATGCAGGGTCGGGGCGCGGTTCAGCAGGACCGGGTGGTCCTTGATCACGTCCTCCAGGACGTCCCACACCTCGGGCCGCACGCGTTCCACGATGCGCTTGGCGCTCTTGATGTTGTGGGCGAAGCCCTTCTCCACCAGCTGGCGCATGACGAACGGCTTGAACAGCTCGAGCGCCATCTTCTTGG
>JBOGSW010000124.1:0-13668 GCA_050695815.1 Candidatus Limnocylindria bacterium
GCGACGCTCGACGGCGCCGAGATCGCAGCGTCCACCAAGGAAGCGCTCACCGACTACGTGATCAGCCTCGCCGTGATCGGGCGCGGCGGGCTGTCGCGGGAGCGGAAGATCGCGCCCCGGATCCGGATCCATCGGCGCATGGGCAGCGCGGCGCTGGCCCTGGCATACGTGGCCAACGGCAGGTTCGACGCCTTCGTCCAGAACGGCGGCCTCTCGCCGTGGGACGTGGCCGCGGCCGGCCTCATCGCCGAACGGTCGGGCGCCACCGTGACCGACCTGGTCGGTGGCCCGTGGTGGAACCCGAAGCTGCGTGGTCCGCGCACGAGCGTGGTCGCCGCCCCGGCCGTCCAGCACGCGCCGCTCCTCGAGCTGCTCGAGTCGCTCAGGACGCGGGTCCGCACGCGCCGCTGAGCGGGATCACCGCGCCGGAGCACCGCCATCGAGCACGTGGGCGAGCATGCCGAGCGTGATGGCGGTCGCGCCCCAGACGCGCACGCCGCCGTAGCGATACGCCCCTGCCCGCAGCCGCCAACCCTGCCCGCTGAACTCCTCGGTGCCCACCACGTCGGGATCGAAGAGCGCATCGAGCGGCAGCTCCACGATGGCGGCCACCTCGGCATCGTGCGGCACCAGCGTCGGACGCTCGGCGATGGTTCCAACGAACGGTCGCAGCTCGAAGTTGCTGACCGGGATCCACACGTCATCGAGGGCGCCGGCGATCCGCACGAGGTCCGGCTCGAGGCCGATCTCTTCCCACGCCTCGCGCAGGGCGGCCGCCTCGCGACTCGCATCCGATGCATCCACCGCGCCGCCCGGCAGCGAGACCTCGCCGGCATGGGCGCGCAGCTCGTCCCGGCGCACCGTCAGCGGGATGACGAGCCGCCCGTTTGCATCGGGATAGATGGCCAGCAGCGTCGCGGCCGGGCGCGCCGGATGCAGGCCGCTGCGATCGGTGCGGCGGCGGGTCGCCGTGCCATCGGACGCTCGCGGGAGGAGGCGTTCGTCGAGCGGGATCGGACGCGCGGCGCGCTCCACCGCACCGGACACCGCCTCCTGCCATCCTGGCTGAGCGCGTAGTATCTGCTCCATGACGCAGGCGAACCTCGATCGCGATGCCCGGGTGCGCGAGGCCATCTACCGCTCGCGCGTGCTGATCAACCGTACGCCCCATTTCAGCCGCCAGACCCGCAAGGAGGCAAATCGCGCGCTCGAGGCGCTGAACGAGCAGCTCGGCCTCAACCAGGTGAACGCGGCCACCGCGGCCCGCGCCATCGAACTCCTCAATCGCGCCCATCCCTCGATCAGCTTCGGCCTGCTGCGCGACTCGGACTTCACCGATCGCTTCGCGCCCGCGCTGCGCCGCCTCGGGCTGCGCGGCATCCAGGATCGCCTCGACGAGGTGCCGTCATCGGTCATGGCGCTGCCGATCCCCGGGCCGATCGGCGAACGCGAGCACCGCGACGAGCTTCCGGCCGATGAGCGCCTCGACGCCGAGGGGAACCCGCTTCCGCCTCCTCCCGGCTACTACTAGGCACCTGCGAGGAGCCGCTCGATGAGGCTCGCGTCGGTCGGGGTCGCGCCGAGCCCGAGCCTGGCCCCCACGCGCGCCGGGAGGGGTGCCTCGAGGTAGGTCGAGCGCAGGGCCTCCCAGGCTGACTCGGCGAAGACTTCGGCGGCCGTCCCGGACAGGATGATCCGGCCCTCGCGC
The DNA here is from genome assembly GCA_050695815.1 of Candidatus Limnocylindria bacterium. GTDB lineage: Bacteria > Chloroflexota > Limnocylindria > QHBO01 > QHBO01 > JACDBZ01. Next base: position 1,709 of record JBOGSW010000124.1, read on the forward strand.
ATGACGATGACGCGCTCGAAGGCCTCGGCCACGAAGCGCATGTCGTGGCTGATGGCGACCACCGTGCGTCCCTCGGCGGCGACGCCGTCGATCACCGAGCGCACGCGCTCCACGCCGCGCAGGTCCTGGCCCGTGGTCGGCTCGTCCAGGACGAGCACCGGCGTCGCCATGGCCAGGACCGATGCCAGCGCCAGCAGCTTGCGTCGCGACTGCCCCAGGTCGTACGGGTTCGTCCCTTCTTCGCCTGCCAGCCCGGTGGCCTCGAGCGCCGCATCGACGGCCGCTCGCAGCTCGCCGCCTCGCTGCCCGAGGTTGCGCGGTCCGAACTCGATCTCCGCGCGCACCGACCCCGCGAAGACCTGCCGGTCAGGATCCTGGAAGACGAGCCCGACGCGTGACGCGAGCCGGGCAACGCTCAGCCGGGACGCATCGGTCCCGTCCACCGTGACGCGTCCCGCGGTGGGGCGCAGGAGCCCGTTGAGGTGGCGGACGAGCGTCGTCTTGCCGCTCCCGTTCTGACCGACCAGCGCCACGCGTTCACCTGCCGCCACGTGCAGATCGATGCCGTCGAGCGCGCGCACCCCGCCGTCGGCATAGACGTGGACGAGGCCCTCGACCATCAGGTCAACCATCGAGCGCCACCTCGAGCGCTCCCTCGAGCGCCTCCTCGAGCCGATCGGTGGCCGTCCCGGCGGCCGCGGCCGCCCGGCGCAGGCGTATCGCAGACGGTGCGGCCACGCCCAGCTCCACCAGCCGCGGATCGGCAAGCACCGTCTCTGTCGGGCCATGGAGCGCCATCCTTCCATCGGCCAGGACGACCACCTCGGCGGCGACCTCGGCCAGCAGGTCGGTCTTCTGCTCGGCCACCAGGATCGATGCGCCTTCTGCGGCGAGGCGCCCGATGGCATCGCCCACGAGCCGTGTCCCGGCAGGGTCGAGCTGCGCGGTCGGCTCGTCGAGGACGAGGTGGTCGGGCCGCATGGCGAGCAGCCCGGCGATGGCCAGCAGCTGCTGCTGGCCACCCGAGAGGCGCCGCGGGTCGCGCTCGGCGAGCGCGTCGATGCCGAGCGCGTCGAGCGCCGTCCAGGCGCGCTCGATCACCTCGTCCCGCGGCAGGCCGAGGTTCATCGGCCCGAAGGCGACCTCCTCGAACACGGTGCCCGCCACCTGCGAGAGCTGGGTGGCCGGGTTCTGGAAGCCGATGCCGATGCGCCGGCTGAGCTCGTGCATCGCCCACGCGTCGACGTCCTGCCCGTTCAGCGTGATGTGGCCCCGGATCTGCCCGCCGATCGCCCGCGGCGCCAGTCCGCTGGCGACGAGGCAGAGCGTCGTCTTGCCCGCCTCCGAGGCGCCGACCAGACCGACCACGACCCCGTCGTGCAGCTCGAGGTCGATCTCGAGGAGCGACGGCCGATTGGCGCCGGCGTAGCGGTAGCCGATGCCGTCGAGTCGCAGCGTCATGTCAGCACGCCGCCGATGCGCGCCACGATGAGCGCGACGAGGCCCAGCAGCAGCGCCCAGCGCGCGAGGGCCTGGAGGCTCGAGTCTTCCGGCGACCACAGCAGCGTCCGCCGCCCGGGACGGGTGAAGCCGCGCGCCTCGAGGGCCATGGTGCGCTCCTCGACCTCGGCGATCGAGCCGAGGATCACGGGGCCCACGATCGGCACGATGCCGCGGACGCGGCGCCACGGGCTGCCCTCGGTGTCGAGGCCGCGTGCGCGCTGCGCGGCGGTGATCTGCCCTGCCCGCTCGACCATGGCCGGCACGGTCTGGACCGATGCGTTGGCCACGAACGCCGCGCGCGGGCTGACGCCCCTGCGCTCGAGGTCCACCACGAGGTCGGCCGGGCGGGTGGTCAGGTAGAAGAGGGTAACGGCGCCACTGATCGCCATGATCCGCGCCAGGATCTCGAACGCGAAGCCGAGCCCTTCCGCCGTGGCGACGATCGGCCCGAGGCGAAGCAGGACCGTCTCGCCGCCGGGAAAGAAGAAGAGGTTGATGAGGAACGCGGAGAGCGCGATCGGCAGGGCCAGCAGCAGCGCGAGCTTCGCGAGGCGGCCGAGGACGCCCGCGACGATCGCCGGCCCGACGACCGCCACCATCACCAGGACGACCGGGCCGACCAGGCCTCCCAGGACGACCGCCGCCACGGCGGTCACCGTCGCCAGCGTCGCCTTCGTGAGCGGATTGAGGCGGTGGTACCGGCTGGGGCCGGGACGGCCGATCGAGGCGGGGATGGCCCGGTCCCGCGGCGCTTCCTCGCTCAGGCGGTCGCTCCCCGCCACTCGCCCTCATCGTCGGGAGGTGTCTCACCCTCCTCGAGCAGGCGCTCGCCCTGCGGGAAGCGGGCCAGCGTGCGGCGGGCCATGGCGGTGATGACCAGGTACACGACGAAGAAGGTCGTGATCTTGTCGACCGGGTCGCTGATGAGGCCCTGGCCCAGCGTCGCTGCACCGATGTCGACCCCGGCCTGCCGGAAGGCGGCGACCAGGAAGTCCGTGCCCGCGCCGGTGACCCCGCCGAACAGGTTCGCGCTGATGGGCGCGCTGATGAGGGCGGCGACGATGCCGGTCACCAGCCCCGCCACCACGACGTATGCCGCGGTCAGATCGCGTCGCACGAAGAGGAGCGCCAGCAGGCCGACCACGGTGGCCACCACCAGCAGCAGCGCCACCCAGCCCAGGACGACGAACAGGGCGTTGTCGCTGGCCACCTCGAGGCCGGCAGGCCCGATGATCTCCTGGTAGCCCAGGAACGCCAGCCACGCGACGACCAGGATCACCAGTACCGTGATGAAGGCCCCGCCCAGCAGCTGGCTCATCGGCCGGTCTGTGCGCGGCCGCAGCCAGCCGGCGCGCGCGAAGATGCCGGCCATGAGGCCGATCACCGCGGCCACGATCGCGAACGGCGCCGCCACCGCGCCCTGGAAGGGCGGCGGGATGATGTACTGCCACAGAATGTTGGCCACGAAGCCGGTGATGGCGCCGGGGATCGGACCCGCCAGCGCTCCGACCAGGATGGTGCCGATGCTGTCGAGGTAGATCGGGATCTTGAGCGCGTTGGCCACGGCCGCGCCGAGGATGATGTTGATGGCGATGGCGACCGGCATGAGGACGAGCGTGCGCAGGTCGAACTGCGCGGCGATCGATCCGAAGCCTCCGGTCTGGGCGTACTCGATGCCGGCGTAGACGACGAACGCGACGGCAAGGCCGATGGCCGCCACGAGTGCCCAGGAATTGCCGGCACTCTCGCCCTCGAAGTTGAAGCCGATGATGCCGATGACGGCGATGATGATGAACGCCGCCGCGGCGGCGATCCAGCGGACGACCATGGCTCTCGATTCTCCTTCGGTGTGCGTTGGCTGCCTTCAGCTGTACGGGGCGCCGACCGCCCGTGAGAGGCGCGCGATGAGCTCGGCCTTCACCCCGTCGGCATCGATCGCCGTGGCGACCGTGACCGGCGGACGGTCGTCCCCCTCGGACCGATACAGGCTGCCGGCGAGGTACGGGTCCGAGCTCGTGTCGCAGGCAAGGGTCTCGGTGACCGTCTCGGTCACCAGGTCGGGACGCAGGAGCGATGCGATCAGCACGACGGGGTCGTGGAGGTAAGCGCCGTCGATGCCGTCCGCCTGCTGGTGGAAGCCGACGTAGAAGCGGACCGCGTCGCGCACGATGCCGGCGAGGTGCGTGTCGGGCAGGTCGCGCAGGTCGTCCATGCGGAAGACGACGTCCTGCGTGGCGTCGAGCGGGAATATCCGACGGAGCGCCCCCGCGCGAAGGCAGACCTCGGCGGCCTCGGGGTCGACACAGGCGTTCCACTCGCCGGTATCGGTCGTGTTGCCGCGCTCCTCCAGCGTCCCGCCCATCCAGATCACGTCGCGCGTGGCGCCGGCCAGGTCCACCCCGTGCTGTGCCGCGGCCGCGAGGTTGGTGAGCGGCCCGAGCGCCAGCAGCGACATCTCGCCGGGATGGCGGCCCACGTGCGCGCCGAGGTATCGGCTGGCGGGGATGGCGGTGTACTCGGTCGTGCCCAGCTGGCGGTCCTCGCCGCGCAGCTCGACGTAGCCGGTGCCGGTCGGCCCGTGCGTGTCGGGCGCCGTCCGCAGCCGGCGCTGGAGGGGCCTGGCCGCGCCGATGCTGACCGGTACGTCGCCACGGCCCACCATGCGCAGGATCTTGCCGGTGTTGCGCGCCACGTGGTGGATCTCGACGTTGCCGGCGACGCAGGTCACCCCGCGCAGGTTGAGCTCCGGGCTGGTCGCCGCGATGAGCAGGGCGAGCATGTCGTCGATCCCGGTGTCGACGTCCAGGATCAGGGGGCGCGGCGCGGGTTGCCGGAGGGCGTCGGTCTCGGCGGCCATTCGGCCGCCTATGGTACGCGCCAGCCGCCGGCCTGGCCCACCTTCGTCGACAGCGGCCGGCCGAGCGTCTCGCTCACGTGATGGGCCGCGGCGAGGAGCGCGTCGAGGTCGACGCCATGGCGCATCCCCTCGCGATCGAGCAGGTAGACGAGATCCTCGGTGGCGAGGTTGCCGGCCGCCCCGGGGGCGTACGGGCAGCCGCCGGTGCCGCCGGTCGAGGCGTCGAAGCAGCGGATGCCGAGCTCGAGGGCCGTGGCCACGTTGGCCAGCGCCGTGCCGCGCGTGTCATGGAAGTGCATCGCCAACTGCTCGGGCGCGATGTCAGCGGCGAGGAGTGCCCCCACCACCCGTCGCACGTCGGCCGGGCCGGCCACGCCGATCGTGTCGCCGATGCTGACCTCGTCGACGCCCAGGCCGAAGAGCTCGCGCGCGACGCCGACCACCGCCGCCTCGCCCACCTCGCCCTGGTACGGACAGCCGAAGGCGGTGCTCACGTAGCCGCGTGTCCACCAGCCGGCATCGTGCGCCTGGGCGAGCACCGGCCGGAACGCGTCGAGTGACTCGGCGATCGTCATGTTGATGTTCGCCCGCGTGAATTCCTCCGAGGCGGCGGTGAAGACGCAGACGGCGTCGACCCTCGCCTGGCGCGCGCGCTCCAGCCCGCGGGCGTTGGGAACCAGGACCGGATAGCGCACGCCCGACCGTCGATCGAGCCGCGCCATCAGCGCATCGGCGTCGGCCAGCTGTGGGATCGCGCGCGGGGAGACGAAGCTGGTGGCCTCGATCTCGCGCAGGCCGGCATCGGCCAGGAGGTCGATGAAGCGCAGCTTGGCGTCGGTCGGGATCGGCTCGTGCTCGTTCTGCAACCCGTCGCGCGGACCGACCTCGTAGATGCGGACGTCCCTATCGCTCACGATGATGGGCTCTCCCTGGCAATTGCCGGCGGAAGTATCTCTCCGATGAGGTCCCCGCGCTGCACCTGCTGGCCCTCGCGGGCGCGGAGGCCCGTCACCGTGCCGCCGGTCGGCGCGACCACGGCGTGCTCCATCTTCATGGCCTCGATGATCACGATCGGCTGATGCGCCTGGACCGATGCGCCCTCGGCGACCCGAACGGCGATGACCCGTCCCGGCATCGGCGCGATCAGGACCGATGCGCCCGCGGCTCCCGTGGCCGCCGCGTGGCTGATGGCGTCCTCGACCGTGGGCGGCGGCGCCATGACGAACTCGAGCGACTGCCCCTCGACGTCGACGTGCACGGCCTCATCATCGTGCACTGCCACTGTCCCCGCCCCCGCCCCCACGGCGAGCGGCACGCTGCGCTCGTCGCCTTCGTGGCGAATGCGGCACACCGGCGGCGCGTTCAGGCGCCAGCCATCCGACCAGGGGTCGTCTCCCGTCGATCCCAGGATCATGGCGGCCGCCTGCCAGTGCTCGTCGCCGGCGAGCGGCGTCGCGGGGAGGTCGAGTCCGGCGATCGTATCGGTCCGCATGTCGCCTGCGACCATCGGTGGCCGATCGACCAGCCAGCGCAGGAAGCGCAGGTTGGTGCGGACCCCGAGCACCGTGGTCTCGTCGAGGGCGGCGCGGAGGGTGTCGAGCGCCTCTCGCCTGTCCCGACCGTGGGCGATGAGCTTGGCGAGCATCGGGTCGTAGCGGTCGGTGATCTCGTCGCCCACCCGCACCCCGGCGTCCACCCGGATTCCGTCGGGCCACTGCACGAGGGCCAGTCGGCCGGTCGCCGGCAGGAAGCCGGACTCGGGGTCCTCCGCGTAGAGTCGCGCCTCGATGGCGTGGCCCCTGATCGGTGGCGGCTCGCGAATGCCCAGCTCGTCCAGGGAGGCGCCGCCGGCGATCCGCAGCTGATCGGCGACGAGGTCGCGTCCGGTGACGGCCTCGGTGACCGGATGCTCGACCTGGAGCCGCGTGTTCATCTCGAGGAAGAAGAATTCGCCCGCATCGGTCAGGAGCATCTCGACCGTGCCGGCGCTCTCGTAGCCGACGGCGGCAGCCACCCGCAGCGCCGCGTCGCCCATCCTGGCGCGCAGCTCTGGCGTGACCGATGGCGCCGGCGCCTCCTCCACGATCTTCTGGTTGCGCCGCTGGCTCGAGCAGTCCCGTTCGCCGAGGTGCACCCCGGCGCCGTGTCGATCGAAGAGGACCTGGATCTCGACGTGGCGCGCACCCGGCAGGAAGCGCTCGAGGATGAGGCGATCGTCGCCAAAGGACCGATGCGCCTCGCGGCGCGCCGCGGCCAGCGCGTCCGCCAGCTCGGGCGCCGCGCGAACGACGCGCATCCCCTTCCCGCCGCCGCCGGCCGACGGCTTGACAAGGAGCGGGTAGCCGATGCGACCGGCCTCCGCTGCCAGGGTGGCGTCGTCCTGCCCCTCGCCGTCGTAGCCGGGAATCGTGGGGACGCCGTGCTCGGCCGCCTGCTGCCGGGCCGCGGCCTTGTCGCCCATGGCGGCGATGGCGTCCGATGGAGGGCCCACCCAGCGCATCCCTGCCGCTGCCACAGCTCGCGAGAACGCAGCGCTCTCGGCCAGGAAGCCGTAGCCCGGATGGATGGCGTCCGCGCCGCTGCGTCGCGCCACGCTGAGCAGGGCATCGGGATCGAGATATGAGCCGATCTCGTGCGCCTCGTCGAGCCCGTCCGGCGGCCGCTCATCGGGACCGTGCACGCCGATGGCGCGGATCCCCATCCGGCGCGCCGTACGCGCCACCCGCACCGCGATCTCGCCTCGGTTCGCAATCAGCAGTCGCCTGACGGGGTTGGTGGCGATCGGTGCCGGGTCCGCCACGCCGCCCAGCGACGAACGCGACACGCGGACCCTGCTTCCGACCCGGGTCGCCGGGAGCCGGCCATCCGCAATCCAGCGCTGAACCGTTCGCACGGTCACGTTCAGCTCGGCGGCGACCTGGCGTGGGGTCAGGGTCAGTTGCTTGTCGTCCACGTCGCGATTGTCGCAGAGGGTGGGGAGTGGCGCCTCGGCGCCTGGTCGTCCATCTATCGACTCCGATTGACAAGAGCCCCTCGCCACGTCACGGATCCGCGATCTATACGCCACTGGTTGGCGTAACGGTGCCTGACGGGCGCCGCCACGCCGCCTGCTGGCCCATAGAACGACGCCGGGCCGCCCAGAACGGGCTCCAGGTCGAAATCGGCCGATAGGTCAGGTGGACTCGTCGCGCCACGGAGGCGGCACCTTGTCGAGGAACGCGCGCAGTCCGGCCTGGCCCTCCGGTGACGTGCGTTGCTGCGCGATGTGGCGCACCGTGTGCGCTCGTGCCTCGGCCGGCGGCAGGGAACGGAGCTCGTGCACGAGCGCCTTCGCGGCACGCGCCGCGGTCGGGCCGGCACCGCGCAGCTCGCTCAGCAGGGCCTCGATGCGCGCGTCGAGGGCCGTCTCGTCCGCGACGACCTCGTGCACCAGCCCGATGCGCCGGGCACGTTCAGCATCGAAGCGCTCGCCGGTGGCGAAGAGCGCCCGCGCGTGCGATTCGCCGATCTTCGGCAGGACGAACGTGCTGATCACCGCCGGCAGGATGCCGAGCTTCGTCTCGGTGAAGCCGAAGCTGGCGTCGGCCGTGGCCACGACGATGTCGCTCACGGCGCAGAGTCCCATCCCCCCGCCCAGGGCCGCGCCCTGGACCCGCGCGATCACCGGGACCGGACAGGCGTCCAGGGCGCCGAACATGGCCTGCATGGCGCTCGCGTCGCGCTCGTTGTCGGCGGTCGAGAGGCCCATTGCGCTACGCATCCAACCGACGTCGGCGCCGGCGCAGAAGGCGCTGCCCTCGCCGGCCAGGACAATGCCGCGCAATGCCGCCGGCTGCTCGGCCGACAGGGCTTCGAAGGCCGCGTGCAGCTCGGCGATCAGCTCGGCGTCGAAGGCGTTGCGGACCTCCGGGCGGGCGAGGGTGACCCGCGCGAAGGGGCCGTCGCGCTCGACGCGCAGGCCGCTCATCGCGCGCGGCCGCGACGGTGGAATGGCTTGCTCACGGCACGAACCTGGTCGAGGAGCGGCTCCTCGAGCCAGATCACGTCGGTTCCGTCCGGCACGTCGACGGTGGCGGACGCGCCGTGGGAGCCCACGAGGCCGAGCATGAGACGCGGCCGGCCGGCGTCGTCATCGCTCTCCACCAGGTAGGCGGCGTCGACCTCAGTCGCCCGCAGCGACTCGGACAGGCTGCGCTCGAGCTCGCCCGTATCGCGACCCGGGACTCGAACTCGGATGGAGGTGCGCGCGGTCGGCACGACGACCGGCTCGCTCGTGCCTGGGATGAGGCCGGCCGCCAGGGAGGCCAGCTCATCGGGCTCGAAGCGGTAGGGAACGGGGCCGGCGGGATCCATCACCGCCGGCAGCCCGGCGGCCGCCAGGTTGGCGATGGCGATGCGCGCCGGGAGCGGCAGGTTGCCGGTTCCGCTGGGCGCCCACGCCGAGAGCGCGCCGAACGAGCCGAACGCCACGCTCACCGGAGCGTCTCCCTCGCGCGCCAGCATGACGCTGATCTCGACCTCCTCCTCGTCGTGGACGGCGGAGGCCAGGGCTGCGCGCGCATCCTCGCCGTCGCCGGGCGGGATCGGGAGGAGCAGCGTGCCGCTCATGAGGGTGCGGTAGAAGCCGTCGAGCGCGCGTCGATCATCGGTCCCGCGCTCTTCGGCCTCGCGGGCGGCGAGCATCGCATCGAACAGGTTCGCGGCGCTCGTCTCGAGTGAGCCGGACGGCGTGCTCCGATCATGCGATCCGGGCGTCGGGCGGTCGGCGGGGTTGGCGGGGTCGGTCTGGGTCATCGGTCCTGTGAGCGTACCGGATGCTGCTAGCATCGTCCCATGATCCGGGGCATCGACCATCTGGTCATCGCCGTAGACGACCCCGACGCCGCGGCGTCCGAGCTCGAGTCGGTCCTCGGGCTGGCGGCGAGGGGTGGTGGACGCCACGCCGGGCTGGGCACCTTCAACCGGATCGCCTGGCTTGCCGATGGCAGCTACCTCGAGCTCATCGGGGTCGACGACCGAGAGGCGGCCCTCCGCCATCCGGTCGGCGCCGCCGCGGTTCGCGCGCTGGACGAGCATCGTGGGGGCCTGGCCACGTTCGCTCTCCGCGACGACGGGATCGAGACGACGGTGGCGACCCTGCGCGCGATCGACGACTCCTTCGGCCCGGTGGTCGATGGCAGCCGCGTGCGCCCGGATGGCGAGATCGTCGAGTGGAGGTACGCGTTCCCGGCGATGCCACTCGGGCCCGAGGCGCCGCCATTCCTCATCGAGCATGCCGCCACGGGGGTCGAATGGGGTCGAGAGGCGGTTCGCGAGCGGGCGAGCTTCCTCCATCCGATCGGATCGGCGGTGCTCCTGGTCAGGCTTGACATCGCGACCGACGACCCGATCGGCGCCGCCGCGGGCGTGCATGACGGCCTGGGCCTGGACGTGATGGCCGTGGCCGACCTCGCCGTGGTGGATCTCGGGCCGCACGTGCTCCGCTACCTGCCGCGTCGCGAGATGACGGTGCCGGCGGTCGTGACCATCGGCGCCGACCTCGACGCGCCGCGGACGGCCGAGCTGCTCGGCCTGCGCTTCGACGTCGAGCGCGTCGAGCTGATACCGACCGTCGACTCCCCGGAGAGCGCCGCCCGGCGCTGAGCGTCGGTCACTACCGGCCACTGCCAAAATTTCACCCGGTGAAGCTATCGGCCATGCAGAAGCCCCTGGATGGCCGATCGCGTCATCCGGTGCAAGGGGTCGCCAAGAAAACGACCAAATCGGCCGCATCTTGGCCGATACCTTCACCGCGTGAAATTCTGATGGTCGGTGCCGACGCCGCGGACGGCCGAGCAGCTCGCCTGGCGGTCAGCCCTGGCGAGCGGGGTCGTCCGGCGGCGCCTGGTTCACCTCGACGGTGGTCGTCGGCTGGCGGTTCATGCCGAACAGGACCAGTGCCACGCCGACGATCGCCACCACGATGCCGGCCCACGGCTGCCACGGGTCGACGAGCTCCATGATGCGGAACTGGATGTCGAACATCGGCAAGAGCAGTGAGCCGGCTCCCAGGACGATGAGGAGGATGCCGAGACCGGTCATGCGTGCGTCTCCCGTCCGCCGGGCCTGCGCACCTTGGGCGGTCGCTCACGCCCGGCGCCGGGAGTCTACCGAACGGCGCCGGGCGGCGTGCGGCGAATCTCGACAGTCACCGGGGTCACATGCGGGTAGAGGCTGAAGCCGGGCCACTGCCAAATTTCACCCCGTGAAGCTATCGGCCACGCAGGAGCCCCTGGATGGCCGATCGCGTCATCCGGTGCAAGGGGTCGCCAAGAAGACGACCAAATCGGCCGCATCTTGGTCGATACCTTCACCGCGTGAAATTCTGATGGTCGGTGTCGACGACGCGGTAGCGATTCACATGCGGTAGAGGCTGAAGCCGGGCTCGGGGATCGGCGCATTCAGGGCCGCCGAGATCCCGAGCGCCAGCACCCGCCGCGTATCGAGCGGGTCGATCACGCCGTCATCCCAGAGCCGGGCCGTGGAGTGGTAGGGCGAGCCTTCTCGCTCGTACTTGTCGAGGATGGGGGCCTCGTAGGCGTCGCGGTCCGCATCGGTCTCGAAGCCTCCACGGACTGTCGACAGGACGCGCGCCGCCTGGGCGCCGCCCATGACGCTGATCCGAGCGTTCGGCCACATCCACAGCTGGCGTGGTCCGTAGGCGCGACCGGCCATGCCGTAGTTCCCGGCGCCGAAGCTGCCACCGATGACGACCGTGAACTTCGGCACATTCGTGGTCGACACGGCGGTCACCAGCTTGGCGCCGTCCTTCGCGATCCCGCCCGCCTCGTATTCGCGGCCGACCATGAAGCCGGTGATGTTCTGGAGGAAGACGAGGGGGATGCGCCGCTGGCTGGCGAGCTCCACGAAATGCGCACCCTTGAGTGCCGACTCGCTGAACAGGATGCCGTTGTTGGCGACGATCCCGATCGGGTAGCCGTGGATGCGGGCGAACCCGGTGATCAGTGTCTCCCCGTATCGCTCCTTGAACTCGTGGAACTCGCTCGCATCCACCAGCCGGGCGATCACCTCGCGCACGTCGTACGACTGGCGCGCATCGGCCGGGATGACGGCATACAGCTCCTCGGCCGGGACCGATGGCTCGCACGGCTCGCCGACCTCCCACGGCGGGTCCGGCTTGCGCCAGGCCAGGTTGCGGACGATCTGGCGACCGATGGCCAGGGCGTGCTCATCGTCGAGCGCGTAATGGTCGGCAACGCCGGACTGCTTGGTGTGGACCTCGGCCCCGCCGAGCTCCTCGGCCGTCACCTCCTCGCCGGTCGCCGCCTGCACCAGCGGCGGGCCACCCAGGAAGATCGTGCCGGTGCCCTTCACGATCACCGTCTCGTCGGACATGGCGGGCACGTAGGCGCCGCCGGCGGTGCATGAGCCCATCACCAGGGCGACCTGCGGGATGCGTTGCGCCGAGAGCTGGGCCTGGTTGAAGAAGATGCGCCCGAAGTGCTCGCGGTCGGGGAAGACCTCGTCCTGGAGCGGCAGGAAGGCGCCGCCGGAGTCGACGAGGTACAGGCACGGCAACCTGTTCTCGAGGCCGATCTCC
>JBOGSW010000125.1:0-3540 GCA_050695815.1 Candidatus Limnocylindria bacterium
CAGGGCATTACCCCTGGGGGGTTTCCCCATTCGGATATCTCCGGATCAACGCTTGCTCGCAACTCCCCGAAGCATTTCGCTGCCTGCCACGTCCTTCGTCGGCTCTTGGCGCCAAGGCATCCACCGCATGCTCTTAGTAGCTTGACCTACACGTTCACGCGGCTAGCACGGTGCTGGCCGTCGCACGTTGCGGTCGCGTCGGAATCTCCTCGACGAAATCGATGCTTCCACTCTTCGATTTGTAAGGTCGTGACGCCGCTCGCGCGTGCGCCCGCCGTTGGCTCGTTGTCCTGGCCCGCCGGCCGGCCCCCGCCCAATTGCACGGGCCGTCCAGTCGACGCCTCTACATGACGAATGCGTCACGGCGTCAGCATGTCCGCTGACCGATGAGCGTGACGGCGCGTCGCGCGCAGCGGTCAGAAGACAGTTCAATGTGGGCTTGTCACAACGATCGCGAGGACGACCAAGCGGCCTCCCCGCGAGAGCCGGATCACTTTAGCACTCGCCTTTGGGCCGGTCAACAGAGGCCGATCCGCGGCGATCGGTCGTCCAGAATAGCACATCTGTTCGACACCCTCAACGGCGGCGGTGCGCGGCCGCTCAGGCGCTGAGGTCGCGGTCCTCCATCATCAGGAGCCTGACCAGCGGGGCAATGCGTCCGCGGGCGCATGCTCGATGTCCGGCGTCCGCTCCTTGACGAACGCGACGAACGGGGCCATCTCCTTGGCGAGCCGCGCTTCGTCCCCGGCAGCTGCACGGCCGTCGTGGGCGCGCATTGCTGCTTCCAATGCGGCGTGCCAGCGGACGGGAAGGTGCCCGAGCGCCCACGTCCCTGCGGCGCGCTTCGAGATGACGACGCTGCCGGTCTCGACGGCATGCAGGATTCGGCTGCCGTTCAGGATCGCGTAGGTCGCCTCGAACGGATCGGTGTCGCCTTCGACGACATGACGCTCGATGTGCTCGAGCTCCCTGCCGAGCTCCCGCGTGAGCTCCTCCCAGGCCGGCGCCTTCACGAGTTCGGATGGCTCCGGCCCGTGGAGGTTCACGAACCGCCCTCCCAGCCAGTGTGCCCGATGGATTGCCCACGACGTATCGCGCCGCCCTTCGTGCCATGCGTGGCTGGGAGGATCCACTCCGCGGGCATCCTCAGCGCGCACGTACCAGGCGTCCCACTCTACGCCCTGTTCGGCGGCGATCGCATCGTGCGCATCCTCGATCGCTCGGGCGATCGCCTCGTCAGGCAGCCGCGAGACGACGACGTACGTATCGAGGTCGGCCGCGTGCGGCGGGTCGCCGACGGCGACGGTTCCCCCGTGCGCCCACATCGCGATGAGATCGTCGCGGAGGATGCGTCGGAGCTCGTCACGCAGCTCGAGCCACGCGCGCTGCGCGGAGACCGGGACCTCGTTCAGCGGGACACCTGCCACCGGGTCAGGATAGCGACACGTTCTTGCCCACGCGGAGCGGCTGGCTCGGACAGCCTTGACCGCGGACTTCTCCGGTTGAGGTGGGGACCGGGTTGGTGGAGATGAGGGGACTCGAACCCCTGACCCCCTCCTTGCAAAGGAGGTGCTCTCCCAGCTGAGCTACATCCCCATCGGTCACGCAATCCTAGCAGCCGAGGCGCTCCAGAGGCGCGGTGCTTACGGTGGCGTCAGGCGCCGGCTCGGCTCCGCCGGCAGCTCCTGGCCGGCTGGCCAATCGATCTCACGGACGACGCAGACCGGTGTCTGCTCCCCCGCCTGGCCGAGCGGGTTGTCGGCGAAAAGACGCTCCACGAAGCGTCGATCCACTCCGGGGCTGGCGCCGAGGACGACGCAGCCAGCATCGTTGGCGTCGATCACGGCAACCGGCGCATCGAGGGCGGCCGCGATCGTGCGTGCGGCGCCGTCCGGGTCCCTCGGTCCCAGGGTAGCCGACTCGTTGTACGGCGGGATCGTGTAGCTGGTGGGCCCGTCGATGGCGGCCGCCTGGCGGCCTGCCACCCGGTAGAAGACGCCGTGCACCCCGAAGGGCTTCGTGACCGCCGATGCCGCGGCAGCGAGCAGGATGCGCGGCGCGCCGACCTCGTCGATCGCCAGCTGCATCGTCTCTGGCGTGCCGAGCCCGATGCCGTAGCCCGGGCGCGTCACGAAGCGCACGAGCAGCTTCGCGAGCCAGCCCGGGCGGATGTCGATCATGCGGTGGGATCGTCCCTGGGTGATGGCCACCATTCGCTCGCTGACCGCCACCAGACGGACGTCGGCATCGAGTGAGCCGGCATAGCGCCGCACGACCTCGGCCGCGTCGTCGGTGGCCGTCACGAGGTGGGTGCGCACCGGGTGCCGGGCGTAGACGAGGCCGCCCAGCGTGGCGTGCAGCGCGCGGCCATCGTTCGGTGCGGCGAGGACCCCCATCGGCCGTTCGTCGGTCATCGGCTCGGAGCCGGAATCAGCGGACACGGCGCTCCATCGGTCGAGGGATGATGAGGTGGTGGGCGTTTCTGGACTCGAACCAGAGACCTCTGCCTTATCAGGGCAGTGCTCTAACCAGCTGAGCTAAACGCCCTCGGGAGGCCGCATGGTAGCACGCCGCACCGCGACCCGCGCAAGGCCCCCACGTTGACCATCGCGAGTACCGTTGGGGACACGCATTGGGGCAGGAGCTGTGTTCGGCGACCAACCGGTCAGTCGCTGTGGGGCATCGGTCTGCTGGTCGCGCTGTTCCTCGTCTTCGCCTGGATGTCGGGCTGGTCCGACCTCATCGGGTTCTGAGGAAGGAGGCACACGATGAGCGTCGATCCCACCCGGGGAATGACCCCGAACGACTGGGCCGAGATGGAGGCACGGCGCGAGGAACGCGTCCAGCGCGCGGATCACCCGCACGGGCGCGAGATCAGCGGACGCTCGCGCCGCATCGCCGCCTGGATCCTGGGCGTTGCCGCGCTGGCCCTTGCCGCGTACGCGGTCGTGGCCTGGATCGGCCTGCTCGGCTAGGTGCCCGTTCGGGCCGGGCCGCTTCTTGTGCAATGTGCGCGCTGGGAGGCATTGTCCGGCCCATGACCAGTGTGGGCCGCCGACCGCAGCGTGAATCGAGCGCCGCCACCTCGATCCGACTCGGCAATGCGCGTCAGGCGGCACATTCCGCAATCCCGGTGCTCCGCGCGGGGGCCATGCGCGCTCGCATGCACATTTCGCAGGAAGCGCGAGTGGCAGCAGACGGCAACACGCGAAAAACCGCCCCGACGATTGTCGGTGGCGGCTTCGCGATGGCTTACATCGGCTGAAGAGTGACAGGAATCCGCGTCATCAGCGGGAATCAGGTCGAGTGTTCGAGGGCGGTCCAGCTCATTCACCGATGCTCCCTCGAGCATCGGTCCTTTCGGCGAGCTGGCCGATCGACCTGGGATCGTTGGATCCGGCGAACCGGCTCCAACATATCTCCCTAGAAAGGAGGTGATCCAGCCGCACCTTCCGGTACGGCTACCTTGTTACGACTTCGTCCCAATCACCAATCCCACCTTCGACGGCTGCCTCCTTGCGGTTGGCCCACCGGCTTCGG
>JBOGSW010000126.1:0-4201 GCA_050695815.1 Candidatus Limnocylindria bacterium
TGACCACCGTTGCCCCCAGCTCGGCCAGGATGGCCGCCTGGTAGCCCGATCCGGTGCCGATCTCGAGCACGCGCGCATCCTTGAAGCCATCGTCGGTGGTCGGGCGCGCGATCGCCGTCATGACCGCCACGACGTACGGCTGCGAGATCGTCTGGCCGGAGCCGACCGGCATCGCATGGTCGCCGTACGGCGTGTCGCCTTCGACGAACAGGTGCCGCTCGACGGTGCCGAAGGCACGGAGGAGCTCCGGATCGCGGAGCCCGCGCGCCTCGAGCTGCTCCGCCACCATGCGGGCGCGGTTGCGCGCGTGGATGTCCCCGGGGTCGTGCCCGGGGTCGTCGGACGGGTTCTCCGCTGGGCCGCCGCCGCGTCGGCGCGGGATCCGCGGCCAGCGCATCGGTCTAGCTTGAGGCGGTGCTGGGGCTGGTCGCCCTGGTGCGGGATCGGCCGCCGTTGCTGCGGGAGCGCTTGGGGGCGGCGGGCTCGTCCGCATCGGTCCCCGTGTCCTGGGTGCTCGTGTCCTGGTTGCTCGTCGAGGCCGTCCCGAGGGTGGCTGCGTCGAGCACATCGTTGAGGAGCCGATCCGCCTTCTCGCGCACCAGCCGACGGGTCTCCTCACCGCTCCGCGGTGCCAGGAGCACGCCGACCGCCAGCCCGACGAAGAAGAACCGGATCGCGATCCGTACGCGGCTGAACATGGGCGATAGCGTCCCTTCGTGCGTGTGGGTTTCGTTCCTTGTCCAGGAAGGCAAGAAGGATACCACCGGGCATGCTCCGGCCCGACTGGGCGGGTTGGCATCCCACGTGCGACCATGTGATCACGACAATCTGGAGGCGAGGATGAGCCGCGCCCCAGCATCCAGTGGAGGAATGACCACGCGATGAGACGCATTCGCGCAGCCGTAGCGCTCGTTACCGTCGGGCTGCTGCTCGCCGCCCTGGCGCCCGCCGCGATCGCCAGGCCCGGTCCGGGCTCGCCAGCCGAGAGAAACGCGAAGACGACCGAGATCCAGATCCTGGGTCTCAATGACTTCCATGGTGCCCTGGCGCCACCCGGTGGTTCGGGCGGGCGCATCGGCTCGCAGACGGAAACCGCGCCGGACGTCTTCGAGTGCCTGGCGCCGACCTGCTTCCTGGCCGGTGGCGTCGAGTTCCTGGGCACGCATGTCGAGCAGCTGCGGGCCACGAACCCGAACACGCTGTTCGTGTCGGCGGGCGACATGATCGGCGCGTCGCCGCTCACATCGGCCCTGTTCCATGACGAGCCGTCCATCGAGGCCTTCAACATGATGGGCCTCGACTACAACGGCGTCGGCAACCACGAGTTCGACGAGGGCATCGACGAGCTCCTGCGCATGCAGAACGGCGGCTGCCACCCGGTCGATGGCTGCCAGGATGGCGACGGGTTCGCCGGCGCCGAGTTCCAGTACCTGGCCGCCAACGTCGTCTACAAGGACACCGGCGAGACGATCTTCGCGCCGTACGCGATCCACAAGTTCAACGGCGTCAAGGTCGCCATCGTGGGCATGACCCTGGAGGGCACGTCCACCATCGTCACCCCTTCGGCCGTTGCTGACGTGAACTTCCTCGACGAGGCGGAGACCGTCAACGCGCTCGTGCCGGAGCTGAAGAAGCAGGGCGCCGAGACGATCATCGTGCTGCTGCACGAGGGCGGCTCGGTCGACGCACCCAGCAACGGGGCCGGATCGGTCGAAGCCATCAACGACTGCGACAATCCGACCGGCGCGCTGCCTCCGATCGTGGAGGCCATGGACGATGAGATCGACGTCGTGGTCACCGGTCACACGAATTGGGCCGTCAACTGCGTGATCGACGGCAAGGTCGTCACCGGAGCGGCATCGAATGGGCGCCTGGTGACCGATATCGACCTGACCGTCAGCCGCGCCACCAAGGACGTCATCGCCAGCGAGACGAGGGTGAACAACGTCATCGTGACGCGCGACGTGACGCCGAACCCGGCGCTGAGCGCCCTGGTCGACGAGTACGAGACGCTGGCGGCGCCGCTCGCCAACGCGGTCGTGGGCCAGGCGTCCGCGGATCTCCTCCGCGAGAACAACGCGGCTGGCGAATCGTCGCTGGGTGACATCATCGCCGATGCCCAGCTGGCGGCGACCTCGCCTCCGGCCTTCGGTGGATCGGTCGTGGCGTTCATGAACCCCGGCGGCATTCGGGGCGACATCTTCGCCGGCGATGTCACGTACGGCGAGCTCTTCACCGTGCAGCCGTTCAGCAACGTGATGACGGTGCTGACCTGCACGGGCACGCAGATCGATGCGCTGCTCGAGCAGCAGTTCTACCCCGATCCGGACGACGACACGGTTCTCCAGGTGTCCGAGGGCTTCGCCTACACCTGGGATGCGGCGGCGCCGCTCGGCGCCCGGGTCGACATCGGGTCGATCACCATCGACGGCGTACCGATCGATCCCGCGGCCGACTACCGCGTGTCCATGAACAACTTCCTCGCCACGGGCGGGGATGGGTTCAGCGTCTTCACCGAGTGCGTTGATCCGCTCGGTGGTGAGATCGACATCGACGCCCTGGTGGCCTACTTCGAGGCCAACTCGCCGATTGATCCCGGTCTCCAGGACCGGATCACGCGACTGAACTAGCGCCTCTACCGATGAAGGGGCCGGTCCACGCGGGCCGGCCTCTCTTCATGCCCGTTCGCCTCAGTCACCGAGGCCGTATTCGCGGATCTTGGTGTAGAGCAGGCGACGGTAGATACCGAGCTCCTCCGCGGCCTTCGTGCGATTCCCTCCGGCGCGGTCGAGCGCGTCCTTGATGAGCTGCCGCTCGAGCGACGCGACGCGATCCTTGAAGGAGCCGCCGCCGCTTCCGTTGCCGTTGGCGGCGACGACATCGGCTTCATCGGCCGCATCGGCCGCATCGGCTTCAACTTCATCGGCCTCCAGCTGGTCGCGCCGATCGGCCAGCTTCGACTCCTGGTCCTCGAGGCGGCTCCGACGGGAGGCGAGCGCCCTGCGATCCTTGGCCTCGACCGGATTGGCGAAGGGCAGGTGCTCGAGGGTGATCGGGTTGCCCCGCGAGAGCACGACCGCCCGCTCGATGGCGTTCTCCAGCTCCCGAACGTTGCCGGGCCAGTCGTAGTCGACCAGGCGCTGGAGCGCCTCCTCGCTGATGCTCGTCGGAATCTCGCCGGGCGCGTGACGGAACTTCACCAGGAAGTGCTCGACCAGTAGAGGGATGTCCTCCTTGCGCTCGCGCAGCGGCGGCATGTCGACGTGGATGACGTTGAGCCGATAGTAGAGATCCTCGCGGAACCGGCCGGCCTCGACCTCCTCCGCCAGGTTGCGGTTCGTGGCGGTGATGACACGGATGTCGATCTTGATCGGCGTGTTGGAGCCGATTCGCTCGAACTCACGCTCCTGGAGGATGCGCAGCAGCTTCGTCTGCGTGCCGAGCGTCATCTCGCCGATCTCGTCGAGGAAGATCGTCCCCTTGTTGGCGGTCTCGAACCGGCCCTTGCGCTGCGTCATGGCGCCGGTGAAGCTGCCCTTCTCGTGGCCGAACAGCTCGGTCTCGAGCAGCGTCTCCGGCAGCGCCGCGCAGCTGACCTTGATGAGCGGATGAGGGTTGCGCTTGCTGGCCCGATGCAGCGCCTCGGCGACCAGCTCCTTGCCGGTGCCGGACTCGCCCGTGATGAGGACGGTGGCGTCCGCCGAGGCCACCTTACCGATGAGCTTGAAGACCTCGAGCATCGGCTTGCTGGACCCGACGATGCGCTCGCGTTCCGCCTCGCGCTTGCCGAGCTCGAGGCGGAGGGCGCTGACCTCTGAGGACATGTCGGCATGCTCGAAGACCCGCTTGAGGGTGGCGAGCAGATCGTCGATCTCGAATGGCTTGGTGACGTAGTCGTAGGCGCCGTGCTCCATGGCCTTGATGGCGGTCGAGCTTCCGCCGAACGCGGTCATCACGATGACCTCGAGGTCGTCGTGCTCGCGCTTCAGCTGCTTGAGGACCGCGAGCCCGTCCTGGTCGGGCAGCTTCACGTCCATCATCACGAGGTCGGGCAGGGCCTTGGCAACCGCCTCGAGCGCCTCGGCACCGGTCTTCGCCGTCATCACCTTGTAACCCGCGTCCTTCAAGAGGTCGGTGAGGAGCGAGCGGATATCGGCATCGTCATCGACGACGAGGACCGAGCGTTGAGTGTCGGTCAAGA
>JBOGSW010000127.1:0-2938 GCA_050695815.1 Candidatus Limnocylindria bacterium
TCAGCAAGGATCGCGTCATTGCCGATGCGCTGGGCGAGCACATCTTCGAGCGTTTCGTCGAGGCCAAGACCGAGGAGTGGGACGAGTACCGCATGCAGGTGAGCGCCTGGGAGGTCGATCGCTACCTCGAGGCGTTCTAGGGCATCGGCTTCATCGGTCGGGGCTGCCGGGTATCATCTGACCCAAGATTGGAGGTCGGATCATGCCGACGGCGCCAAAATCAGACCCTGCCGAAGCCCAGCGTCTGGAGAACCTGTGGGCCGGCCCCTTTGGGGATGCCTACGTCAAGCGCAACGCGGACGCCGGCGACGGCCGAGATCTCTTCTGGAGCGGCCTCCTCCAGCAGTACTCGGTGAGTAATGCCATCGAGGTGGGCTGCAACGTCGGTGCCAACCTGCAGTGGATCGCCAAGCACGTCGGCCCCACGCGGGCATACGGGGTGGACGTCAACGAAGGGGCGCTGCAGATCCTCCATCGGCGCCTGCCGGGGGTGAATGCGATCGCGGCGCCGGCGAGGGATCTCCCGTTCCGGGATCGCTGGTTCGACCTGGCGTTCACCTGCGGCGTCCTGATCCATCAGCCGGAGACCACCCTCCCTCTCGTGATGTCCGAGATCGTGCGTATCTCGCGCCGGTACGTCCTCGCCGTCGAGTATCACGCGGACGAGAACACCGAGGTGCCCTATCGGCGACAGCGTGGCGCGCTGTTCAAGCGAAACTACCGTCGCCGCTACGAGGAGTTGTTCCCGGAGCTGGAGCTGGTGGACGGAGGATTCCTGGGGCGTGACCAGGGCTGGGACGACGCGACATGGTGTCTCTTTGACCGGACCTGAGCGCGCGTTCGCGAAGGTCGGGATCATGTGCGCGCCTGGTCCGCGCGCTCCGTGACGAAGCCCGCTATCCAATCGGCCGCCCTGGCGGCTGCGCGGCCGTCGAGCGGTCCGAGGCGATCTCCCAGGGCCGCGCGAGCTGCGGCGACCGTCTCCTCCCGTACCCCGGGCTCCAGAAGGCCCAGGGCCAGCGCGTGAATCTCCTCGACCGAGATCGCCCCAAGGGCGATGCCGTCCCGAGCGAAGTTGACCGGGTCCGGGCCACCCGTCGCGTTGAACGTGATCGCGGGCACGCCACTGACGATCGCCTCGAAGACGGCCTGCGACGCGCCCGTGACGAGGACCCAGGCTCCGGCCAGCGCCTCGTGGAGGGTTCCCGTTCGTTCCAGGTGTATCGCAACTCCATCGGGGATCGTCGCCTGAGCCAGGAATCCCTGCGTCACGCCATCCGACTCCGTCGGATGCGGAACGATGAGCAGCTCCGCCGGACGCATTGCCGCGCTGGCGGCGATCGCCGCGCGGAGCACGTTGCGTTTGACGTCGGGATGAAACGCGGGCTTGGCTGGATCACTCGGCTGCGACGCCAGAACGATCCGCCGCGGAGACCTGCTTGGTGGAGTGGGCGGACGCGAGAGGAGCGCGTCGTATCTGAGCGGACCGATCTCGACGATCCGGTCCGCCGGGACGCCCGCGAGTGCCATGACGCTCGCGGCGTGCGGCCCGTACACGGCGACGCCATCGTATTCGGTCCCGACCATCCCCGACGGGTCGGCAGCCTCGGCATGCGGAAGGTCCACGACCCTGGGGCCAGCTTGCGCGGCCTGTCCCGCGGTCGGAACGATGCGTGCCAGCAGCCCCGACTCGCTGAAGCAGGCGATGACTGCGGGGCGGCGTCGGCGCACGAATGTCACCACCCGCGCAGCGTCCAGCGCAACCAGCGGGAGCCCTCGCCGCAGGATGGCGGCCAACCGCTCGCCGCGTACGCGATCCACGACCTCGGTCCATTCAACAGGCGCGTCGCTCAGATCGTGCTGAACAGATATGGCATGGCGCGTGAGCGACGGAACGTGGTGGGCATCGAGGTGCGCCGCCAGCGCTTCGTCTGCCGAGGTGATCAGGCCCGCGGCACGTCCGCGCGTCCGGGCGTCGACCACCCGTACCGAGAGGCCGCGCGGAAGGTGCTCGGACACTGACGCGAAGAGCGTCGCGTGCACCGGCTGCGTGACGAACACTGCGACGGCCGCTGCCTCCGATCGCTGGCGTGCGGCGCCACGCAGTACTCGTCCGCTCTCCCTGGCCAGGCGAGCCAGCGGCCGGGCGATCCCGAGTCGGTCGTGGATGGCGGGCACGAACGGCTGCCGAAGCGCGGCGTACAGAATGTGCTCCGCGCTCGAGCGCAGGTCGATGCCGGACCACCGCAGGGCATGGTATGCCGACGCTGGCAGCCGCGCGACGAGGGCGGCGGCGAGGACCCGTTCCTCGGCTCCGGGGAACTCGGTCAGGCTCACCGGGCGGATTCTACCGTTGTCCGCGGCATCCTCGGGCGAACGCCGCCGCGAGTAGGGTCGGTATCATCGTTCGGTCCCAGTCGCCCGGCGTCCTAGTTGATGGAGGAGCACCCTGCCAGCATCCCGTCCCCGCCTGCTCCTCCTCTCGATGTATCCCCTCGACCGAGGGCTGTGGGGGGCCACGACCCGGATCACCCACCTTCGCGATGAGCTGACGCGACTGGTTGACCTCGAGGTCGTCGCCGGCCACCGGGCAGCCCGCCGTTGGCCGCTCGTCCGTTACGCCCTCTCCGGCCGCCTCCGCGGGCTGCGCGGGATCTACGTCGAGAACAGCAGCTCCCTGCCCTCGGAGACCGATCTCTTCTTCCTCTTCCTCGCACGGCTTCTGCGGATCCCGGTGCTCACGTACGTGCGCGACGCACAGTATCTGTTCGACGAGTATTACGGCGCTGGCAGTCTCAAGCGCCGCCTGGCACGCGCCCTCTTCCTGCCAGCGGTTCGGCTCCTGCGCGCTGTCTCGACGGCGGTCGCCTATCCGTCGGCGGGCCTGGCCGAGGCGGTCGGGGATGGCGCTGTGCCACCGAGGTTGCTGCCCCCGGGC
>JBOGSW010000128.1:0-3647 GCA_050695815.1 Candidatus Limnocylindria bacterium
GGGTCCGTGAACCGGGAATCGCAGGTCGAGGTTGCTCGCAGGCCTCGTTAAACAGCGGGCAATTGCTGTAACTGGCAACGATAGTTACGCCCTCGCTGCTTAGGCAGTGAGCATCGACGCCGTCCCCTCTCCCCGGGCGGCGAAGATGTCATCAGGGGAGATGCGGCGTCGCCGACTCCGGTGAGTGGCGTCAAAGAGCCGAGAGGTATCACCGGATAGCAAGCGAAGCACCCCGCCGGTCGGGGGCCCGCAACGCGAAGCGCAAGTTGGCCGGAAATACCTGTAGGAAGTTCTCGGGGAACGTGTTCTGGACGGGGAGTTCGATTCTCCCCCATCTCCACCAGCACTCATCCTTCTCGGAAGAACGGCGGTGATCGGCAGCTCGCCCACCGCCGTTTCGGCTGCTGGGCGCCGCGTTTCTAACGCGTGCCATGGCTGGCGATAGATTGACATCTCGGGACGCGCGGTGTATCACTAGTCGCACATAGTGATAGAACGTCACGAGAAGGACCTGTGAGATGCCCAACGCCAACGCCAATCCCGAATCGGTCGTCATTGCCGGCGGCGGCCTCGCCGGCGCCACCGCGGCGTTCGCGCTGCGCGAGCTCGGCTTCACAGGCGACGTGACGCTGGTGAGCCAGGAGGAGGCGGTCCCGTACGAGCGACCGCCCCTGTCGAAGGCCTACCTGCGCGGCGAAGAGCCGATCGAGAAGGCACAGGTCCGACCGCTGGCCGACTACCAGGCGCAGGGGATCGAGCTGCTGCGCGGCCGGCGCGCGGTCACCCTTGACCCCGCCGCTCGCCGCCTCAACCTCGACGACGGCACCGATCTGGGCTACGGCACTCTCCTGATCGCGACCGGCGCCGAGCCACGACACCTCGGCGCCACGCGCGCGTACCTGGAGGGCGTCCACTACCTGCGCACCGTCGGGGATGCCGATGCGCTGCGCGAGGCGGCGCAATCCGCCAACGCCATCGCGATCATCGGCGGAGGCTGGATCGGCAGCGAGGTGGCCGCGTCGCTCCGGCAGCTCGGGCACGACGTCACGCTCATCTCGAACCTGCCGCTGCCGCTGCAGCGCGTCCTCGGCCGCGAGGTGGCGGAGGTGTATCGCGGCCTGCACGAGGAGCATGGCGTCAGGCTCGTGCACGGGCACGTCTCGGCCCTGACCGGCGACGACCGGGTGGATGGCCTTCGGCTGGCCGATGGACAGCAGGTCGCGGCCGACATCGTGGTGGTCGGCGTCGGCGCCGCTCCGCGCATCAAGCTGGCCACGCGCGGCGGACTCGACACGATCGAGGGAGGCATCGCGGTTGACGAGTACCTCCGCAGCTCCGTCCCGAGCATCTACGCTGCCGGCGACGTCGCCGCGGCCTGGCATCCGCGCTTCGGGCGGCACCTGCGCATCGAGCACTGGGACAACGCCAAGCGCCAGGGCCGCGCCGCGGCGGCCAACATCCTGGGCGCCAACGAGCCGTACGACCGGATGCCGTACTTCTACTCGGACCAGTTCGACCTCGGCATGGAGTACCGCGGCTACGCGCCCGAATGGGGGAGGGTCGTGGTGCGCGGCGACCTAGCGCGGCGCGAGTTCCTCGCCTTCTGGATCAATGATGGCCGCATCGTCGCCGCCATGAACGCCAACGTCTGGGACAGCGGCAAGGAGCTGAACCGGCTGGTCGCCTCCGAGGAGCGCGTCGACCCGTCTCGGCTGGGAGATCTCGGTGTCACGCTGGCGGACGCGGCCTGACCAGCGCTACGGGCTTCGATCCCTTGCGCCGGTGTGCTACGGTCGCGGCGCGGAACGGGGGCCGCAGCAGTAGCCGGAGGGTGTGTTCTTCATGGACTTTTCCAAATTCAGCCAGAACGAGAAGCTGATGATCTACGGCGCGGTCGCCGCCGTCATCGGTGGCCTGGTTGGTGGCATCTCGGGCCTCATCTGGCTCGCCGTGCTCGCCGGGCTCGCGATGCTCGTCGTGCTCTTCCTGCCTCAGTTCTCGCCGAACACGAAGCTGCCCGGATCGCGCGGCAGCCTGCTGGTGGCGATCGGCGCCATCGGTGCCGTGGCGGCGGCCCTGGCATTTCTCATCATTCTTGTCGATATCGGCTTCTGGTTCGAGTTCTCCGCGGTGCGCACGATCGTCTTCCTGATCGGCGTTGCCGGCGCCCTCCTGATGGGCTGGATCGCGTGGCAGGAGTTCAGGGCCGAGGGCGGCAAGTTCGAGCTTGGGGCCGCGACCTCATCGGGCTCGACCGCAGCGACATCGGCGACGACTGACACCCCGGCGGCTGACCCGACGCCTCCGGCGGCCGACGCCACGGCTTCGGCGGACGCCCCGCGGGCCGATGCCGACGGAGACGAGATCGCTCGACCCTAGGCTGATTCCCCCAGGATCTCCCTCGCGCGCGCGTCCAGGCGCGCGAGGGGATCTGCTCCCATCGGGAGCGCTCGTCCGAGCCTGGCGATGACGACGTCGACGGCAAGCCCGTCGTCGATGGCGTCGACCGCCTCGTCGA
Organism: Candidatus Limnocylindria bacterium; assembly: GCA_050695815.1. GTDB lineage: Bacteria > Chloroflexota > Limnocylindria > QHBO01 > QHBO01 > JACDBZ01. Next base: position 2,519 of record JBOGSW010000128.1, read on the forward strand.
TCGCCCGTCGGCGTTCCGGCTCCGACTCATGCTCGGCGACGTGCCGGACGAGCGCACCGATGTCCCCGTGCATCGCCGCCAGCTCGTCCGGCGGCCCGTCGAGCGCCTCCTCGAAGTAGGCGAGCGCCAGGGTCAGCAGCTCGTCCCGCGTGGCGACCTCGCGCCGAGTGGCGCCGGATGGCAGGCCCACCACGATCGCGTACGCGTCCTCGAGGGCCGGGGCAAACCCGACCCACGGCCCGTCGGGGCCGAGGCGCCCGACCGCGCAGGCCGGGGCGTCCATCGCCGTGCGGCCTAGTCCTTCACCTGGCCGGCCGGCAGCACCACGATGCGGCGATTCGGCTCCACGCCGACGCTCTGGGTGCGAACCCTCGCGTTCTCGAGAAGCGCCATGTGCACCACGCGGCGCTCGATCGCGGGCATCGCCTCGAGCTGGATGATCTTCCCGCTCTGGATGACCCGCTTGGCCGCGCGGTCCGCCACGTCGCGGAGCTGCTCCTCGCGTCGGCCGCGGTAGTTCTCCACGTCGATCGCGATGCGGTGGTGCTGCCCCTCGCGTCGGCCAACGATGAGGTTGACGATGTGCTGCAGGCTGGCCAGCTTCTCGCCGCGACGCCCGATGAGCGCGCCGAGGTCGTCACCGCGCACGTTGAGCCGTGCCGTGTCGCCTCCACTGGCGACCTCGACCGTGCCCCCCAGTTCCATCAGGCCGAGCATCTCGGTGAGCACGGTCTTCGCTGTCTCGAGGGTCGAGCGTTCCTCATCGGAGAGCTCGGCCACCGGCTTGCCCGGGACGAAGGGCGCCGGCTCGTGGCCCGCTCGATCGCGTGGCCGCGGCTCACGGACGGCGTGGTCCCGCTCGCGACCATTCCGGCCCCGTCCACCACGGCCGCGCCCGCCACGGGTGCGGCGCGAGGTCTCGGCTCGCTCCAGCTCGGCTCGCTCCAGCTCGGCGACCTGTTCGCCGGCCTCGTCGGGCGTAGTGGCCTCGTCGGGCGTAGTGGCCTCGGCGGGCGCGTCGCCGGTGTCGGTGATCTCCTCCTCGACAGGCTGCGCGGGCGCTTCGCTCTTCGCGGCGCGCCCCCTCGGGCCGCTGCGGGCAGGCGCCTTCGGCGCGTCGGGCTCGGGC
>JBOGSW010000129.1:0-6441 GCA_050695815.1 Candidatus Limnocylindria bacterium
ACGCGCTCGAGCACGCCTGCGCGCTCGTCGATGCCGGCAGCCTGCCGGTCGACCGGCTCCTCCTCCTCAACGCCGGCACTCGAGGACGTGGCGCCTGGCGCGCCCGCCGCCTGGCGGCCGTCGCCACCCGCCGCCTCAACGGTCGCGGTGCGCGGACGCTGGCCCTCTGGCTACGTGATGGCGAGGACGACGACGCCTGGGTCGCCACCGCTGCCGGAGCGATCGCGGGCACCTACCGCGCGACGGCGATCTACGGGCGCGTCCGCGATACGGATGACATGAGGCGCTCCGTGGAGGAGCTCGTCGGCATCGGCGCATCCCAGGCGGCCCTCGATCGCGGTGGCATCGTCGGCGAGGGGATAGCGTTCGGACGGGATCTCGCCAACCGCGCGGCGAACGATCTCTACCCCGAGCGCATGGCCGACGTGGCGCGCGAGCTCGAGGCCGACGGCTGCACGGTCGAGGTGCTCGATCCCGACGAGATGGAGAAGCTCGGGATGGGCCTGCTCCTCGGGGTCGGCCAGGGTGCGACGCACGGTCCGAGGCTGATCGCGGTGAAGCTTCCCGGCTGGGAGGCCGGTGGGGATCGGCGGCTGGCGATCGTCGGCAAGGGCGTCTGTTTCGACTCCGGAGGGATCAGCATCAAGCCGGCCGAGAACATGGGCGACATGAAGCACGACAAATCCGGCGCCGCCGCGGTGATCGCCGCCGCCCGCACGGTCGCGCGGCTGGCACCCGACACGCCGCTCATGGCGGTTGCACCGATGGTCGAGAACATGCCAGGCGGCAACGCCCAGCGGCCGGGCGACGTGGTCACGGCCATGAACGGCATGACCGTCGAGGTCACGAACACCGATGCCGAGGGCCGGCTCATCCTGGCCGATGCCATGACCTGGGCCGAGCGCGAGGGGGCGACCCACGTCGTCGATGTTGCCACCCTGACCGGCGCCCAGGCCGTCGCCTTCGGCGACCAGGTGAGCGCGTATTTCGCGCGTCCGCGGGATTGGGGTGAGCGCATCGAGGCCGCCGCCACCGCGGCGGGGGAGTGGTTCTGGGAGATGCCTCTCGTGGCCGAGTATCGGACCAGCTACGACTCGCCGCACGCCGACATCGTCAACTCAGGCACCCGCGAAGGATCGCTCATCAAGAGTGCCGTCTTCCTTTCCGAGTTCGTTACGGTCCCATGGGTGCACGTCGACATCGCCGGGACGGCGTACCTCGGCGCCGACAGGCCACACGGGCCGAAAGGCGCGACCGGAGCCGCGGTGGCCGCCCTGGTGGAGCTGGCGCGGGACTTCGCCGACGGCACCTAGTGTCGCGCGACCATCCGCGACGATATGCGGTATCTACACCGGGCCCTCGACGCTTGAGGTGTTCATCGGTCCGGCTCGACACCGCCAGCTACCACTCACCGTTGGCTTAGACCGGCCCAGGCACGGCGAGGACCCTCTCGAGCGACTCGAACACGCTCGAACACGCTCGATCACGCTCCATCGGCGAGCACCTGGCCGCCTGACATCCCTTCGGCCCTGCCCAAGCCGACGGTGATTGATAGGTGACAACAACGACGGGTATTCGGCCGAGGAGCCTCAAACTTCCCGGGGAAGATCACTTCGCCCCCGCAGGGCCATCGTTCGGAAATCTGCGCACCAAACGATCGGCCTATGGTCAGCGCCCGGAGTGGGCCTAGCATGCGATGGTGACGCGGCGCACCGGAGGGCGTCCGCGCACGAACGGCACGCAATCGGAGGATCGGACGCACCGTGACCCTGGCCTGGATCGCGATCGGAGGACTGTTCGCCGTGGTCGGCGCGGCGGCGGAGCGCCTGGCGAGCGTCTGGCCCGCCGACGAGGCGCAGCGACGACCATTCGGGCTTCGGACCGTGCTGCTCGCCACCGCCAGCGGGCTGGTGGGCGCCGCGGTCGTCGCCCGTTCGGAGCTGCCGTGGTGGGCCACCGCGGCCTATCTCGTGCTCATCGCCCTTCTGATCGTGCTCGTCGCCACCGACCTGGAGCAGCGGCGGCTGCCGCATCTCGTGCTCGATCCGGTCATCGCGCTGGCGGCGCTCTTCGCCTTCGTCAACCCCGCCGTCGAGCCGCTCATGGCGCTGGTGGGGGCCGTTGCCTCGGTGGCCTTCCTCGGGACCCTGGCGCTCGTGGTGCGGGGCGGCCTGGCGCTCGGCGACCTGTACCTCGTGGCTCCCATCGGCCTCATCCTCGGCTGGCCCTCGATCTTCACCGCCCTCTTCGCCGCCGCATTCCTGGCGGCGGGCACCAGCATCGGGCTGCTCGCCAGACGGCGCGTCGGCATGCGCAGCTACATCCCGTTCGGGCCCTTTCTGGTGGGGGGTGCGGTGATCGCGCTCCTGCTGGACGATCGGGTCCTGTCGCTCGCTCGCTGACGATTCGACCGAGCACGCGTTCGCTGCTACCCTTCGCGCGATGCATCCGGCTCTCCAGCGCCGACGCCGTCATCTGATGATGACGCGGCGCACCACGCGCCGCGGGTCTCAGCGGCGCGGCCTCGCCACGTTCCTGCTCGTGACCATGGGCGTCTTCGCGCTCATGTTCGCCGGCTCGGTCATGGGAACGGCGGGCGGAATGCTGGCGGCGTACACGTATTTCGCCTCGGACCTGCCCGATCCGGACCTTCTCGACGGGATCCGCAAGGAGCTGCCGCAGTCGACCTATGTCTATGACCGATCCGGCGAGCGGCTCCTGGCCCGGTTCGAGTGCCAGAACCGCGAGGCGGTCGAGTTCGACCAGATCCCCGAGGTGATCTGGCAGGCGGCGGTGGCGAGCGAGGACCGTACCTTCTGGGAGAACAACGGCATCGACGTCCAGGGCATGGTGCGCGCGGCGCTCGCCAACCTCGAGGCCGGCGAGATCGTACAGGGCGCCTCGACCATCACGCAGCAGGTGATCGACTACGCCCGCGTCCTCAGGGAGGAGGGCGCGTCGACGCAGGTCGACGAGGGCGCGAGCCCGGCGGCCAGCGTCCAGGCGATCGATCCCGACGCCCCGGCCACCGAGAGCGAAGAGGTGACCGAGGAGGAGGCGACCGACGTCTGCCAGCCGCCCGAGCCCAAGAACTCGACGGCCATCGACGACAAGATCCGCGAGAACATCCTGGCCATGCAGGTCACCGGCGCCTACCCCGGGCGAGATGGGAAGGAGTTGCTGCTGGAGACGTACCTGAACCTCATCTACTACGGCAACGGCTCGTACGGCATCAAGGCGGCGGCGGCGAACTATTTCGGATTGAGTGACCTCGCCGAGATGACGATCGCGCAGGCCGCCTTCCTGGCCGCGCTGCCGCAGGCGCCATCGTTCCTCGACCCGTACCAGAACCCGAGCTACGACCCCGAAAATCCCGAGGCGGGCGCCGCCGACGCGATCCGCGAGCGCGACCTCGTCCTGGGTGCAATGCTCGAGGAGGGCTACATCACCCGTGCCCAGCACAACGAGGCGCGCGCGACGACCTGGACCGAGATGGGCCCGAACCGGCTGACGAGCATCCTCCAGGAGCCTCACTTCAGCTTCCGCGTGCGAGAGGAGGCGGAGCGGATCCTCGGATCGCTTCCGGGAGTGACCGATGGCGAGCTCGCCGTCCGCACCGGTGGCTATCGGATCACGACCACGCTGGACTACGACCTCCAGCAACTGGCGCACGAGCTCGTGGCGAAGTGGGTGGCCAACCTCGCCGACAAGAACGTGAACAACTCGGCGCTGGTGGCGATCGACTCGAACAGCGGCGAGATCGTGGCCTACATCGGATCGGTCGACTACTACAACCGCGAGGATCCTCGGGTCCAGGGCCAGTTCGACGTGGCCGGCCTCGGCCGGCGCCAGCCAGGATCCGCCTTCAAGCCGATCACGTACTCATCGGCCTTCAAGGCGCGCGAGGCCACCGTCTCGACCATGCTCGTCGACGCCATGACCGAGTTCGGATTGACGCCTGAGACCTCGTATCGGCCCACGAACGCCGACATCAAGGAGCATGGGCCGGTCCTTGCCATGGACGCCCTGCGCTACTCGCTCAATATCCCGTCGGTGATGATGCAGTACATCGCCGGGTCGCAGACGACCGCCGAGTTCGCCGAGTCGCTCGGCATCGCCAGCGCCGAGTACATCATGGGGCTCGATCCCGGCCTCTCGCTGGCACTGGGATCGGTTCCGGTCAACCTCACGAACATGACCCAGGCGTATGGCGTCTTCGCGCAGCAGGGCGAGCTGCACCCCGCCACCACCATCCTCGAGATCCGCGACCGTGACAACCGCGTGGTGTACACGCGCGAGGACAACGGCGCGGCGACCACCGAGCCGATGACCGCGGCCGAGGCCTACCTGACCCACTGGATCCTCGAGGGCAATACCGACCCGGCCCGGAACCTGTTGTGGGGCGAGCGGGCCCAGCTGAACACCGTGGACGGGCAGCGACGACCGGCCGGCTTCAAGACCGGGACGACCAACGACTTCCGCGACGTCTCCGGCTTCGGCTACATTCCCGGCAGCCTGGTCACCGGGGTGTGGATGGGCAACAACAACCAGGAGCCGATGTCCAACGTCCTGGGCCAGGGCCTCTTCAGCGCCGACGGCCCACTCTTCCTGTGGCACGAGTTCATGACGCGCGCGCTCAACGAGCCATGGGACTGGAACGGCGGCCAGCCCGCCGGGCAGACGAGCTTCGACCAGCCCGATGGCATCACCACCGCCAGCGTGTGCCGGTTCAGCGGGCTCGCCGCGTCGAACCGCTGCGGCCGAACGATCACGATGCCCTTCCTGGAGGGCACCGTCCCGCCGGTCGACTACATCCACCAGCGCGGCTGCATGGACCTCGAGCTGTACCTCGCCCAGAACGACCGGCCGCAGAACTGGATCGCGGCCGCCGATACGTGGGCCGACCGGGTGGTGAACGGACAGACCGGCGCGCGCGGTGACCCCGGCGAGTACCAGGAGGACACGCGCGTCCAGTTCGCCATCAGCCCGCTCTACGGCGAGCCTGGCTTCCCGTCCGTATGCGGCGAGCGCGTCGTACGGCCTCGCCCGACGCCGGATCCGTCGGCCACGCCGCCGCCGGACGACGATGATGATGACGATGACCGCGGTGGTGGTGGCGGCGGGGGCGGTGGCGGCGGTGGCGGTGGCGGTGGCGGTGGCGGCGACGACCCCACGCCTCCGCCCGACGACGAGGACTGACGTTCACCGGCCCTCGGGCGCGCCGCCGATCGACGTGTGGCTGCGCGAGCTGGGGGTCGAGATCGTCGGCTCGGTCGGTGGTCTCGGCGAGCGGGCTCTCAGCCGCGACATCATCGTTGACGGGGAGCGGCGCTTCGACCTGCGCATGACGGTGGCCTGGGTGGCCGGAGTCGGGAGCTCGCTGTGGGCAGACTATGGCCTCGAGGCGATGGAGATGCCGAAGCGCACCCTGGTGCGGATGCTCCGCGCCAACTTCGAGTATCCCTTCGTGAAGTTCGCGGTGACCGACGATGATCGACCGATGCTGATGACCGAGCTGCCGCCCGGGGCGATGGACCGCGACGAGCTGGGGCGGGGGATCGTGCGCCTGGCGATCGTCGCCGACAGGCTCCTGGAGGAGACCGCCAACGCGGTGGCCGATCGCGGCCTGCTACCCGACTGGAGCGGCCGCGAGAGCCGCAACGCCGGGCTGCTTGCCGCCTACGGGGAGGATGTACGCGGCGCGATGCCGGCCTGGGAACCGCCCGTCCCGCGGCCGCGACGGCGGGGGATCCTGGCTCGCCTGCTGGGACGGGCGTGACGCTCCGCAGCCTCGTCGCGGCGGGGCTTCTGCTCGCCATGCTCGTATCGGTCAGTGCCATTCCCGGTGGCTTCGTGGCGACGGTGCATGCGGCCCCATACACGCTCGAGACCGATGCGACCTACGCGGTCACTCCCGATGACGGCGAGGTCGGGGTCACCGTGGCGGTGACCTTCACGAACACCACCCCGGACCCCGCTGGCAAGTTCAGCGTCTTCAACGAGGTCGAGCTCGCCGTGCACGACACAGCGTCTGACGTGGCCGCCAGCGATGACGATGGTGCTCTCGAGGTCGCGGTAGCGGTCGAGGATGAGGTGAACGTCGCGACCATCGGGTTGCGAGAGCCGCTGCGCTTCGATGAGACCGTCACGTTCGAGCTCACCTACGCGCTGGCCGACAGCGACGATCCTCAGCTGCGCGTACGACCGTCGCTCGTCATCTTTCCGGCGTGGGGCTTCGGCACGTCCAGTACAGTGCGCGTGCGTGTCCCGGTGGGGTACGAGGTCCGCGTCGACGGCGACACGCTGACCGACTCCGGGGACGGTCTCACGAGCGGCGCAATCGGCGATCCATCGGCGTGGCTCGCGCTCGTCACCGCCCTGCGTCCGACCGAGTACGCCTCCTTCGACGCGACCGTGCCGCTCTCGGGCGGGACCGCTGAC
>JBOGSW010000130.1:0-9047 GCA_050695815.1 Candidatus Limnocylindria bacterium
GAGCCGGCGGCGTGACAAATCCAATCCTGCGTATAGCATGGGTCTGGGTCTCCTGTGGTGCTGGTTCCTGTGAGAACCCACTTTCCACCCGGGAGGCCCTCTTCATGGCATTCGGCGAGAATCGTCGCGAGGCGGCTCCCATGTCGCGGATCCGCGATCTATGCGCAGCTGGCTGTCGTGGGGGTGCCCACCGTGCGCTCGCACGCCACCGGGTCAGGGATAGATCGGCGCCACGACGCCCCCATCAGGCCCGTTGACAGATTCGGTCGATAGATGTCGCACGACCCGGTCGAAGTGATGGTCCGCACGTATGCGGGCCAGAACCAGGCCGAGGCCGCCGCGCTGTACGGCAGGGACGCGACGGCCCTCGCTGTCGACGGGTGGGTGCCGATCACCCAGACATGGGTGGCCGACGAATGGCCGCAGAGTGCCTACATCGCGGCTACGCTCCTCGTGCTCCTCGTCATCGGGATCGGCCTCCTCATCCTCTTCGCCTTCATCAAGCCCGTGCGGACCCTGATGGTCACCTACCAGCGCCCAATCCTGGGAAACGCCACGGGCGCGTGATGAGCCGTCGGTTCATCCAGCACATGCGGCACTGAGGGATGGGTATCATCGTCGTCCCATGACGCGCAAGCTCAGCCAGGGCAACGAGGCGGTGTTTCGCGGCGCGCTGGCCGCTGGGGCCAGCTACTACGCCGGGTACCCCATCAGCCCATCGACCGAGATCCTCAACGTCGCGTCGGGCCACGCCGCCGAGCACCCGGAGTTCCGCTTCCTCCAGGCCGAGGACGAGATCGCGTCGGCCAACGCCGTCATCGGCGCCTCGCTGGCGGGGGCGAAGTCGTTCACCGCCACCTCCGGTCCGGGCTTCAGCCTGATGCAGGAGGCGGTGGGCTATGCGCAGAAGGTGGGCGTGCCGTGCGTCTTCGTGAACGTGCAGCGCGTCGGTCCCGCGACCGGCATGCCGACCATGCCCGGCCAGGGCGACCTCATGCAGGTGAAATGGGGCAGCACCGGCGACTACACGCCGATCGCCTTCTATCCGAACGGCGTGGAGGAGGCTTTCCGCGTCACGGTCGAGGCCTTCAACGCGGCCGAGGAGTCTCGCTCGCCGGTCGTCATCCTGTCCGACACGTTCGTTGCCCACCTCAATGAGGTGGTCGACCTGGACGCGGTGGCGGGCTCGGTGGAGGTGGTTGACCGTGCCATCCCGGCGCTCGGCGACTTCACCGACGAGCCGCGCTTCTTCGCCGGCGTGCTCATGTACGAGCACGGCCCGAACAGCGGCGAGCCAGCCACGGCCGATGCCGACGAGTACATGCGCCAGTTCTACGCCGCCAAGCACCTGCACCACGAGGTCGCCGCGCGCCACGCGCGTTTCGAGCACGGCTGGAACGTCGACGCCGATGTGCTGGTCGTGTGCTACGGAATCGTGTCGCGGGTCGCGGCGCCGCTGCGTGACGAGTTCGCCCTCTTCCGCCCGATCCGCATCCACCCGATCCTGGGCGACGAGCTGCGGGAGATCGCGCCGCGCTACCGTGAGGTGGTCGTGGTCGAGGCCAACGACGGCCAGTACGCCGATCTCGTCGAGCTGGCGATCCACCGCGAGGTGAAGCGCGTGCCGCTGCTCGGCGGTCGCATCTCGCTCGAGGCGGTGCGCGAGGGAATCGACCGTGTTCTGGCCGGCGGGCCCTCGGAGCCGCCGATCCCGCCCGAGCCGGCCGAACGCGGCCCGCGCGCGCCACTGGGGGTGGGCTGAGATGCGCGTCAACTGGATCGGCTGGCTGCAGCTGCGCCGTCAAGTTGCACCGGGTGCGACCAAGTACGAACGAACCGAGGCTCAGACGTCGTGGGTTGCACTCGGCGCAACCACGGACGAGCCAGCCGGCCGCCCTTCGGCTTTAGTGTCCTCCGGTGCAACCCGCGGGGCACGATGGTGGAACCGGGCGGCGATGCACAACCGGCCACGATCCTCGATGAGGTCTGATCGGACAGGCCCACTGCGTCCACACCGGAGCGCCGAACGCGCCACGTGGGAGGGGTCGCGTGCCTGAGGCGCCGATGGCCGAGCTGACCTACAAGGATCGGCTCAAGCTCGACCTGCTCCCGACGATCTGGTGCCCAGGCTGCGGCATCGGCACGATCATGATGATGCTGGCCATGACGCTCGACGAGATGAAGCTCGACGAGCGCAACACGGTCATCGTGACCGGCATCGGCTGCACCGGCCGCATGGGCGGTTACCTCAGGCACGAGGCGGTCTACACGCTGCACGGCCGGACGCTGCCGATCGCCGAGGCCATCAAGACCGTGCGCCCCGAGATGAACGTGATCGTGGTGGCCGGGGACGGCGACACCGCATCCATTGGCGGTAACCACCTCATCCACTCGATTCGTCGCAACGCCTCGGTCACCGTGCTCTGCAACAACAACGAGATCTACGGCCTCACGGGCGGGCAGACCGGACCGACCACGCCGACCGGCACGAAGACGCTCTCGAGCCCGGGCGGCAACCCGAACACGCCGATCAACCTCCAGGGCCTGGTCCGATCAAGCCCTCACGCGCTGTACGCGAAGTCGACCGTCTACCACCAACTCCACCTGCGCAACGTCATCCGCGAGGCGATCGAGTGGCCGGGCTTCAGTTTCGTCGACATCACCAGCCAGTGCATCGAGAACAACGGGCGCCGCATCGGCTTCGCCAGCGCGAACGAGATGCTCACCTTCTACCGCAAGACCTACAAGCGGGCGCCGAAGGACGCCACGCAGCTCAACGCGTTCGAGATCGGTGTCGTCTACCCGACAGACCACCCGTCGCTCAACGGACACGGTGAGACCGATGGGCAGCGCGCACAGGCGCTGCCGGACCAGCCATCGGGACCGATGGCCTCGGCGACCGAGTCGCCGGGCGAGGGCGGCGCGACCGCGCCGGAGGCGGCCACGAAGGTCGTCGAGCGGACCGATGACGAGAAGGCGCGGCGCCGCGCCGAGTCGCAGGAGCGGGCGAAGTTGATGGGACAGCTGCCGGCCGAGGTAAAGATGCGCGTCGCGCAGCGCGAGATCACCCTGCCGCAGGCGCTGGCGGACGCGGGGCTCGACATTCCCGAATGGCTGCGCACCAGCGCAAGCGCGCCGCACGACGCACCGGTTGCGCCCGGCGATGTCGAGCCGTCGGCGACTGCGGAGCCCGCATCGGTCACTGAAGACCCGAGGGAGGCCAAGCGCGCGAAGGCGCAACGCAAGCTGGCGATCATGCAGCAGCTGCCATCCGAGCTGAAGATGCGCGTGGCGAAGCGCGAGATCAGCCTCGAAGACGCGATGCGCGAGGCCGGGATCGAGCCCGAATGACGACGAAGATCGCGCTCGACGGGGTCGGTGGGCAGGGCGTGCGAGTGATCGCCGGCGTGATGGGGGCGCTCCTGGCCCGGATGGGCAAGGAGGTCACCGTCCTGTTCGACTACGACTCCTCGGTCCGCGGCAGCATGAGCGACGCCTTTCTCATCTTCGACGACGAACCGATCGCGAACCCGGTGGTCGAGGAGGCCGACATCATGCTCAAGCTGGCCGACAAGGGGCACATGCGCATCAGCGGGCGCAAGGTCGTCACCGATCTCGGGCTGGACGTCGCTGGCGCCGAGCAGATCCCGTTCGCGTCCCTGGGCAGCCAGCGCTTCGGCAAGGAGCTCTTTGGCAACATGATCGCCCTGGGCCGGCTGTTGCGGCTGGCGGGTATCGAGTTCGATGAGCCGGCCATCCGCGAATCACTGCCGAAGCGGTTCGTCGGCGAGAACATCGCCGCCATCCGCTTTGGCTACGACCTGACCGATGACGAGATCGCGCGGCTGGCGGCTGCCGCGCCGCCATCGCGCTTCCAGATGAACGCCGCCGCCACCGCCCCGGAGCGGCGTGCCACGGGCGGCGGGCTGGACGCGCACGAGCTCCGTTCCGAGGGGGCCGAGTCCGGCTGAGCACGACCCTGCGCTAAGATCGGGCGATGGAGCAGCCGGCCATCCGTCTCGAGCTCGATGCCATTCGGCGCGCCCCGAAGGTGCTGCTGCACGACCACCTCGACGGCGGCCTGCGGCCGGGAACGGTGATCGACCTGGCCTCCGAGATCGGCTACCGCGAGCTGCCGACCACCGACCCGGACGAGCTCGCGAAGTGGTTCACCTCCGGCGCCGACCGCGGGTCGCTGGAGCTCTACCTCGACGGCTTCCGCCACACCGTGGCGGTCATGCAGACCCGCAATGCGATCGAGCGCGTGGCGGCCGAATGCGCCGAGGACCTGGCAACCGATGGCGTGGTCTACGCCGAGGTTCGCATGGCGCCCGAGCTCCTGACCGATGGGGGCCTCGTGCTCGACGAGGTGGTGATTGCCATGCTCGATGGCTTCCGGCGCGGATCGGAGGGCCGGCCGATCACGATCGGGCTCATCCTGAGCGCCATGCGCCAGGCGGCGAAGTCGGTCGAGATCGCCGAGCTGGCGGTCCGTCACCGGGATGCCGGCGTGGTGGGCTTCGACATCGCCGGTCCCGAGGCGGGATACCCGCCCACGCGGCACCTCGACGCATTCAACCTCATCGCCCACGAGAACTTCCATTTCACGATCCATGCCGGCGAGGGCTTCGGCCTGCCGTCGATCTGGGAGGCCCTGCAGTGGTGCGGCGCCGAGCGCCTCGGCCACGGCGTGCGCATCGTCGACGACATCACGGTGCGCCCCGACGGTCGGGTGGCACTGGGCCGGCTGGCATCCTATGTGCGCGACCGCCGCGTGCCGCTCGAGATGTGCCCGACGTCGAACGTGCACACCGGCGCCGCCCCGTCGCTCGAGGAGCACCCGATCGACCTGCTCCGCCGGCTGCGCTTCCGGGTGACGGTGAACACCGACAACCGCCTCATGAGCGGGATCACGCTGAGCTCGGAATTCGCGACGCTGGCTCGCACGTTCCGGATCGGCCTCGACGACATGGAGTGGCTCACGTTGAACGCCATGAAGTCGGCGTTCTGGCAGTTCGACGGCAGGCTGCGGATTATCAACGAGCAGATCAAGCCCGGCTTCGCGTCGTTGCGGGCCGCCCAGGCGGCGGCGGACCTGACGACGGTCTGAGCAAGAACCCCTCGACATCCGGCGGCGAGAGGCGGACACTGGCTGCTCGCAGCCGACCCGGCCACGCCGGGAGGGCCTCGGCGGCCGAGCCGGCGCGACGGCGTCGGGAGGTGCCTCATGACTGCGTTCATCATCGAGAGCGAGAATCGGCCGGGGGAGATCGCGCGCGTCAGCGAGGCGATCGCCGAGAAGGGGATCAACATCACGACCCTGGGCTGCATCGCGTGGGGCGAGCGCGGCGCCCTCGGCCTGGTGACATCGGACCCGGACGAGACGCGTGACGCCATCGATCGGGCGGGCATGGTGTATCGCGAGGTGGAAACCGTCGAATTCCACCTCCCGGACAGGCCGGGCACCCTTGCCGAGGCCAGCCGCAAGTTGGCGAGCGCGGGCGTGAACATCGAGTTCCTGGTGCCCTCAGGCAGGTCCGGCGGCGAGGTGACGCTCATCGCCGGGGTCGACAACGTGCCGCAGGCCCAGCAGGCGCTCGGAACCGCGGCCGTCGCCTCCGGTGCCGTCTCTGCTTGACGGCGGCGGCCCCGACGGGCGGCCCATCGGTCAGCCGGATGATCTATCGACCGATCCTGGCTTGCAGCGGGTCCGGGGCGGCATGGGACCGTTCTATCGGTCAGCCGGCGGCCTGAAGCCGCCCGGTTGGCGCTGTCACGCCAGCCATGCGCCGATAGATCGCGGATGCGTGACCAGGACGTCCCGCCGTGCCAATCCGCGTCGATAGATCGCGCGTCAGGCAGTCACGCTGAGGGACACCGCGTCCTCGAGCGCTCGTGCCTCGGGAGCCGTGAGCGGGCGAAGCGGGGCCCGCATGTCCGAGCCGACCGGGACGCCACGCATCCCGAGCGCGTGCTTGGCGGCTGCGATGAATTGGCCGCACGCCTCCATCGCGCCGCGCAGCTCGCGAAGGCGCGCCATGGCGGCGTCATCGGCGGCATCCACGGCTGCGCGCACGACGTCGGGGAAGGCGGCTGACATGCCCGAGACGGTTCCGATCGCGCCGCGGGCGACCCCCTCGGCGATGAGCGGCTCGTTGCCGATGAGCACCGGCAGCCCCAGGTCGAGGTACGGCTCGACGCGCTCGAACGGCGACTCGCTGACCTTGAGGCCGGCCAGGTTGTCGACTGCCGAGCCGATGCGGCGGATCACCTCGACCGGCAGCGGATAACCGGATCGCGCGGTGAAGGCGTAGCAGTAGAAGGGGAGCGGGGCGCAGGCGCGGGCGGCGGCCACGAAGTGCGCGGTGAGCGCGTCGTCGTCGAGCGTGAAGTACGGCGGCGGGATGACCGCGACCGCATCGGCTCCGACCTCAACCGCGTGGGAGGCGAGCGAGACCGTGTCGGCCGTCGTCTGGCCGCCGGCGTGCACGATCAGCACCCCGCTCAGCGACTCGCGGAAGGCCGCGACGGCGCGACGGCGCTCGTTGAGGGAGAGGAGCACGCCCTCGCCGGTCGTGCCGCAGGCGAAGACCCCGTCCGCCCCGTGCGATTCGAGGAACCCGACGTAGGGTGCGAAGGCGTCGAGGTCGAGCGCCGCCCCACCATCGGTCAGCGGGGTGACGGCGGCGACGATGAGCGGACGGTGGTCGAGATCGGTGAGCTGCATGATTCGGACATGCTAACGGCGACGACCGCGCCGCGAGAAGTCGCGGGCGATCGCCACCGGGCTGGGTGGGTCAGCGTGGGGTAGGCCGGGTCATGCTGGCATCGGGGGTGGGGGCGGCATCGTCTCCACGGGCGGCCCGCAGCGCTTCGAGCGCCTCGAGCGAGAACGTGGCGCTGGCGATCCTGGCGGCCGGAACGGCGGCACCGCCCTGGTAGCCCGCCGGATAGCCGGCGTTGGTGCTCGGACCGGACTGGATGGCGTTGCCGACGACCAGGCCGAAGGCGGCAGCGAGGCCGAGAACGATGACGACGACGGTCGCGCGGGCCGCTTGATTGATGGCTGAACTGTTCACGTTGTGCGCTCCTTTCCGTTGCTGCGCTGATCAAGAACGGCAGCGTAGGAGCGCGCCGGGATCGGACCCTAGCCGGTCCTCGACGCCGAAGACGTCGAACGCATGACGCGCGGCGCGTCGGATCGCCACGGACCGATGCCGAGGGCGTATCGGTGTAGACTCGATGGACCCTCTCACGCTTGAGGAAGGCCACTTGACCTACGTCATCACCGAGCCATGCATCGGCGTCAAGGACGCGAGCTGCGTCGACGTCTGCCCGGTCGACTGCATCCACGCCACCGACGATGACGCGATGTTCTTCATCGATCCCGACGAGTGCATCGACTGCGGTGCCTGCGAGCCGGAATGTCCGGTCACCGCGATCTTCGCCGAGGACGCCGTGCCGGACGACCAGGTGAAGTACATCCAGATCAACGCCGATTACTTCAAGCAGTAGCCGATGCCCCGCCTGATCGCCCTCTACAACGTCCCCGAAGTTCCCGAAGCGTTCGACGTCCACTACCGCGACGTCCACTCGCCGATCCTGAGCCGTTACCCGAACCTGCGCGACGTGCGACTTTCGAAGCCGGCCGGGGTCGGCGGCCGCGAGACGCCGTATCACCTCATGGCCGAGATGTTCTTCGACTCGTTCAGCGATCTCGACGAGGCGATCGACTCCGAGGCGGGAGCGGAGAGCGCTGTGGACCTGCGCAATTTCGCCGGGGCCGGCGTCACCCTCTTCATCGCGCCCGACGAGGCCGATGCCTGAGCCGGGCTCGCCGGTTGCGGCCGACCCGAGCACCCTCGGCTTCGAGCGGATTCGCTACGAGCGCGATCTTCCGGCGGGCGTTGCGACCGTCACCGTCAACCGCCCGGACGTGCTCAACGCGCTCGACCTTCCGACCCTGAAGGAGCTGTCCCGCGCCTTCGAGGAGGCGTCGTGGGACGAGGGCGTTGCGGTGGTGGTGGTGACCGGCGCGGGCGATCGGGCCTTTTGCACCGGCGCCGACCTGGACGAGCAGGCGCTCATGGGCGCTACGAGCGGCCAGTACTGGCGCTGGATGGGCGCCTTCATCGAGATGCACGACCGGCTGCGCCACATCGGCAAGCCCACGATCGCGCGCATCAACGGGGTGTGCGTCGGCGGCGGGAACGAGCTCCAGATCGCGTGCGACCTGTCGGTGATGGTCGACGACGCCTACATTCGCCATGTCGGTCCCGAGCACGGCTCGGTGCCCGCCGGCGGCGCGACGCAGTGGATGCCGCTCATCGTCGGCGATCGGCGAGCGCGCGAGATCATCATGCTGTGTGAGCCGGTGCCGCCCGCCCAGGCCCTCGAGTGGGGCCTCGTGTCACGCGTCGTCCCGCGTGCGGAGCTTGACGCGACGGTCGCGGAGCTCGCCGCGAAGCTGGCGCGCAAGCTGCCCGAGGCGATGCGCTACACGAAGACCCAGCTCAACTGGTGGCGTGACCTCGTGTGGTCCCAGACGGTCGAGCATGCGCGCGACTGGCTGGCCGTCCACTCGACCTCGGACGAGACGAAGGAGGCGGTGACGGCCTTCCACGAGAAGCGCCCGCCGCGCTACGCCACGCTGCGTCAGCTGGAGGCGGGAGCCGGGAGGATCTGCCCCTCGTGCGGCGAGGCCGGGCTGCCGGCAACGCACAAGTTCTGCGGCCTGTGCGGCACTGGCCTCCCGGATCGCTGGGAGGCGGTCCCGTGATCCTCGGCCGACGGGTGGAATCGCTGAGGTCGCTCGGCCGTCGCCGGGTCTGTGCATCCGATGTCGCCAACCACAGGCGGACAGGCGCCGTGCGGCTGGAACGGGCCGGTTCGGTGCACCGGGCGCAACGGATCGTGGCGCATCGCCCGTTCCGAAGCGGTTCAGCCGAGACTTGCCGACACCAGGCGCAAACTCGTGAGCCAGCGCGAGCGGCATGGAGCTGCCGGACGCATGGTCAGGCTCCGGAGCGAACCCATGACCTTTGGGG
>JBOGSW010000131.1:0-4536 GCA_050695815.1 Candidatus Limnocylindria bacterium
CGCCAGTCCTTGACTCCACGGATGACGTGGAGTCAGGTGGCCCTGGCTTTGGGCACCTGACCGCAACTCTGGGGGACACCTGACTCGCTAGAATTGAGCGACAACCGAAGGCGATTGCGTGGTTGGATACCGGGCGGAAGGCACCGAACCAGCCTTTTGATTCTGGATCAGGAGACCGAAGGTTCGAATCCTTCCTCCCCAGCCAGCCACAACATCTGTGGTAGTCGTCAATACACGACTCGACCCGTACTGGGGCTTTGTTCCGCTCGGCCCAGGCCTTGGGAAATAGAGCCGATGGATCGCCGCGCACCAAGACTGACCCGGACTGCACATCCATCCGCCCCTGTCCCTAGACCAAGGCAAGGCGGTGACGACGAAGACTGGCTGCGAGAACTCCACGCTCGCGACGCATCAGCACGAGCCCATGCAGCCTTCATGCCGGGAGGAACGGGTGGTTCGCGCGCTAAGGTGATCGCCGCCCTCCGTGAGTGCTTGGCCCATGATGACGAACATGTCGCTGAGTTCGCCGCCGCATCATTGGCGGCACGCCGAGACAGGGAATCACTCAGCACCCTCATCAAGCGGCTCAGGACGGGCCGGCCTCGCGATCGTTGGGACACCGCATGGGCTGTAATGGAACTCGGTGTGACGTACGATTCCGAACGACAGGGGGCCGTCGAAGCGCTGTTGGCATTTCGCCGACGCGCAAGGGGAAAGACGCGGGGACACACAGAACTCCTTCTTGCGCGGCTCTCAGTGCGCAGTCCAGAACGCTAGGTAACGCTGGGCACCCCTGACGAGTTCGAGAGCGGCGCGTTCGATTTGACCTCATACCCCACAAGTCACAGCTCGCCCCGGCAGACCTGCCGAAGGAGGGAACCGGCTTCGACGTGGCCATGGCGGTCGGGATGCTCGTCGCGTCCGACCAGCTGGACGGCGGCCGGCTTCCCGGCGTGGCGCTGGTGGGCGAGCTCGGGCTCGACGGCAGCCTCCGTCCCGTGCCGGGTGCCATGGCGCTCGTCGCGGCGGCCCGGCTGGGTGGCGTGAGCGAGGTGATCGTGCCGATCGAGAACGGGACCGAGGGGGCATCGGTCTCGAACGTCACCGTCCGTGCCGCCGGCCACCTTCGCGAGGTGACCCGTCACCTCGCCGGGATGGAGGACCTCGAGGTGGTCCCACGGCCCTTGCCCGTCGCGCCGTCCGACCTGCCCGACGATGCCCCAAACCTGCGCGGCGTGATCGGCCAGCTGGTCGCACGACGCGCACTGGAGATCGCCGTCGCCGGCAGGCACAACCTGGCCATGGTCGGGCCGCCGGGCGTCGGCAAGACGCTGCTCGCCCGCGCGGCGGTGGGCCTCCTCCCGCCCATGGACGACGACGAGGCGGCAGAGGTCAGCCGCATCCACTCGGTCGCCGGAGTGCGCGAGCGCAGCGCCCCGATGACGCTCCTGCGGCCGTTTCGAGCCCCGCACCACACCATCTCGACGCAGGCGCTGGTCGGCGGCGGCCCGCGGATCCGCCCGGGCGAGGCCAGCCTGGCCCATCACGGGGCGCTGCTTCTCGACGAGGCACTCCAGTTCCGGGCCGACGCGCTCGACGCGCTGCGCGGGCCGCTCGACGACGGCGCGGTGATCATCGCTCGGGTCGAGGGCGTCCTGTCCCTGCCCGCGCGCTTCATGCTCATCGCCACGTACAACCCGTGCCCGTGCGGATGGAGCGGCGTGGAGGGACGCACCTGCGCGTGCGAGGATGGCCGTCGTCGTCGCTACCAGGCACGGCTCTCCGGACCGATGCGCGATCGGCTGGACCTCCTCGTCCAGCTCGCGCCCGCGGTCCCCGGGCGCGCCAGTCACACGGAGTCGACCTCCGTCGTCGCGGCGCGCGTGGCCGCCGCCTGGTGCCGCCAGCGCGCGCGACAGACCGGCGCCAACGCCGACCTGCCCGTCGCGCTCCTCGACGAGGCGCACGGCTTCGACGCGGACCTGCACACCGCGCTCGAGCTGCGCGGACGGCAGATGGGGCTCTCGCTGCGCCGCCTGCATCGAGCCGCGCGGGTGGCGCGCACGATCGCCGACCTCGCCGGCACAGAGCATGTCGAGCGCGAGCACCTCGACGAGGCGCTCCTCCACCGCCCCAAGGAGGCCGCCCCGTGATCGGCGTCGGCGGCAGGTCGTCGGTCGCGAACGGCAGGGCCACGGAACGCGAGCACTGGATTGCCCTGTCACTGGTGCCGGGGATCGGTCCGGCGGGCTTCGCTCATCTCATCGGCAGGTATGGGTCAGCCGCCGACGCATGGAATGCCGGACCCGGGGCGTTGGCGGAGGTGCGGCGGGCCTCGGAAGGAGCCATCGCGCCAGCCGAGGATCCTGCAATGCGCAATCCACGCGACGTGGCACAGGCGATCCAGCGCGCTACCGAGGCTGCCGGTGGCCGCGTCGTCACCGGGTTGGACGCGGACTACCCGCTCGCGCTCTTGACCCTCGACCCACGCCCGCCGACGCTCTACCTGGCCGGGGACGGGCGCGCGCTCGAGGAGCGGGCCGTCGCCATCGTCGGGACGCGGCGCGCATCCGGCTATGGGTTGGCGACTGCCACGGAGCTCGGCGATGAGCTGGCCCGAGCCGGGATGACGATCGTGTCGGGGCTGGCGCTCGGGATCGACGGAGCCGCCCATCGCGCGGCCGTTGCCGCCGGCGGGCGGAGCGTTGCCGTGCTGCCCTCGCCGCTCGATCGCATCTACCCGCCGCGCCACCGCGGGCTGGCCCGCGAGATCGTGGCGAGCGGAGGCGCGCTCGTGTCGGAGGTCGCGATCGGCGCGGCAGTGGGACGCCCCGACTTCGCGCGGCGCAACCGCATCATCGCCGGCCTGGCGGAGGCGGTGGTGGTGGTCGAGGCACCGGACCGCTCGGGCGCGCTCCTGACCGCCAATGCCGCCGTCAGCATCGGTCGCGAGCTCTACGCCGTGCCGGGGCCGATCAACGCGATGGCGTCCCGCGGCACCAACCGGCTGATCGCCGACCACCTGGCCGCGATCGTGACCTCGACCGGTGCGCTGCTCCACCAGATTGGCGTCACGCGCGGCGAGAAGCCGCCGGCCGTGCATCACCTGTCGGAGGTCGAAGGGCAGCTTCTCAAGCACCTCCTCGAGCGCAGCGGATCCCTCGAGGAGCTCGTCGATCGGACGCGCCACGCTCCGGCCGCCGTGGCCAGTGCGCTGACCCTTCTCGAGGCGCGCGGCCTCGTCAACCCGTTCGGAGGAGCCACGTTCCATCCGACCCTGGCCGCTCGGCGGCTCGCCGGAGTCGTATGACATACGTCCTATCCATGTTCTATGCTTTCGCCGCTACTCGACGTCGCCCACGTGCCCAACAGGGGTGGCCCAGATCCCCATGGAGTTTGTCTATTGCGTTCGATCCGAACATCGAGTGCGGCCCTGGCCGCCACGTTCGAGTCGCTCGGCAGCCTGCTGAGCAGCCACCGCGGCGCAACTCGCGTCTCGCTGGCAGCCCTCTCGTTCACCGTCGTCATCGCCTTCAGCCACCAGGCCCCCACACAGGCCGGGCCGGAGGCGGCCCCCATCACCCCCGAACCCCTCCTGCCCCACAGCATCGGGATCGGCGTCGCAACCGACGCCTCG
This sequence comes from Candidatus Limnocylindria bacterium, assembly GCA_050695815.1. Classification (GTDB taxonomy): domain Bacteria; phylum Chloroflexota; class Limnocylindria; order QHBO01; family QHBO01; genus JACDBZ01. The sequence continues at coordinate 3,638 of JBOGSW010000131.1, forward strand.
GTCACCATCCCCTTCGATTCGCCGATGGATCCCGCATCGGTCGAGGCCGAGCTCCAGGTGCTCCCCGTTCAGAACGTCGAGCTCGCCTGGAACGAGGATCGGACCGCGCTCGAGATCAGTGCCGATCGCCTGTGGCGCGCCGACGAGCGATATCTCATCGTGCTCGGCGACGGGGCCCTGGACCGCGACGGAAACCCGTCCCGGACAACCCGTCGCTTCGCATTCAGCACCGAGCTCGCGCCCTCCGTGTCGGACTTCCAGGTCCGCCTGGCCAACGCGGACCTGCTCGTCGACACCGATGCCGATCCGCGCCTCGAGATGGAGACGAGCATCGCTCCGCCCGGAACGGTGTCGCCGGACGCGACGGCCATCGGCGTCTCGACGACCAGCTCGATCACCGTCAGCTTCAGCGATCGCATGGACACGGCCGATGTCGAGGACACCTTCGTCATCACGCCGCAGGTCGAGGGCGAGATCAGCTGGTGGCAGGGCAACCTCATCTTCACGCCCTCGGAGCGCCTCGAGGCCGGCGCGCGCTACACGATCAGCGTGATCGGTGCCCACGACATCGCCGGCAACGAGCTCGGCGGCAAGGGCAACTTCAGCTTCCACGTTCGTCCGGGCGCGCAGCTCACGAAGACCCTGCCCGAGAGGGATGCCGGCGATGCCGATCCGGCGACCGTCGAGCTCTGGTTCAGCCAGCCGATGGAGGTCGACGCGACCAACGAGGCGTTTGCCCTCACGGACACCACGACCGGTGCGCTGGTCGGCGGGAACCTGAGCTGGAACGATGCCGGCACGCAGCTCACCTACGTCCCGGACGATGCGTTCGCCGGCGACCGAACCTTCGAGGTCGCGATCGGCGATGGGGCACGAGACACCGACGGCAACGCCTTCAC
>JBOGSW010000132.1:0-3158 GCA_050695815.1 Candidatus Limnocylindria bacterium
AGCTCATGCGTCAGCTGCGAGAGCGCGCGCCTGGTAACCGGCTGGTAACGGCGCAGTAAGCCGGCGTGTGCAAGCTGGTAGAGATATGAGAACGCGGTCTCCCCCTTCGGCACGGTGAACCCCGGAAACCGATAGCGCTCGAAACCGAGCTCCAGGCGGCAGGCCTGACCGATGGTGGCGCTGCGCGCCAGGCCCGACTCCCACGCGCGGCGGCTGCGCTCGTCCGGCAGGCTCTCGCCGATGCGCGCCAGCTCGTGCCCGGTCTTGAGCCGGTACTCCGCGTTCGGCAGGAGCAGCTCGCGGGCCTCGGTGAGGGTCGCGCCATGGCGGATGCAGACGAGCACGTCCTGGAGCCGATGCCCGGCGGGATCGGCGTAATGGACCTCGTTGGTGACGACGGTCGGCAGGCCGGCCTCGTCCGCCAGCTCGGCCAGCTGAGCGACGAGCCAGTCGTCGTCCGGCTGAAGGTGGTGGCTCAGCTCGATGGCGAAGTCGTCCGGGGAGAAGTGCTGCGCCCAGGCGCGCGCCGCCTGGAGCGCCGCCGGGCGCTCGCCCGCCAGCAGGAGCCGCGGTATCTGGCCGTTGCGGCAGCCGGAGAGGCCGAAGAGGTGGCCGCGCGCCTCGTCGAGCGCCGCCTCTACCGTGGAGCGCTCGAAGACCGGGAACTGCTTCTCCCCCGCCAGGTGGCCGCGGCTCGCCAGGCGCGAGAGGGCGGTGTAGCCATCGACGTCGCGCGCCAGCAGGACGAGGTGATCGCCCGGCATCGGTCCGGCGTGGAACTCGCCGGGCCAGCCGCGGCTCGCCTTCTCACCACGCAGCGGGTCATTGAGCTTGCGGCCGCGGCGCGCCAGGCGCAACTCGTCGTCGGTGCGCGGGATGGTGATCTCGAGGCCGATGATCGGGCGCACCGGCGACAGTCCCGCCTCGCGGGCGGCATCGGTCTCGGTCTCCTGTGCCGCCTTCCAGGCGCGGACCGCCGCATACAGGCCGGCGTGGTCGGTGATCGCCAGCGCGGGCACGCTCAGCTGCGCGGCGCGGGCGATCAGCTCCTCGGGGTGGCTGGCGCCGTCGAGGAAGCTGAAGTTGGTGTGCGCGTGAAGCTCGCAGTAGTCGTCCGGCGTGCCCATCGGACGGTCAATGATAGAACGAATGTTCTATTCAGGGAAGGACCCGCCCGCCTGCTCACGAAGCGTGGTCAGGAAGTCCACCAGCGTCGGCCCCAGCCGATCCGCCAGATCCGGATCGCCGCGTCGAAGCTCGGCGAGGTAGCCGCGCGTCGCGACCTCGAGCGCGTCCGCGAGCGCATCGGCAGTCAGGGATCCAACCAGCGACGCCTCCAGCGGCTGCCGCTCCTCGGGCGGCAGGTCGTCGACGTAGTCGAAAAACTCCGCGTAGCTCCCGCGGCGTTCCGACGCCAGCCGCAACGCCCGGTTGCGGATGCGATGGATGTACCACTCTGACTGCCAGGGACGGCCCCTCCGCAGCGCCATTCCGGCATGGAGCACGTCATGCCAGGTGAATCCCGACTCGCCGGCGTAGTCCGGCGGCGTCGGCTCCCACTCGGCCGACCTTGCCATCGCCGCCCGGCCCATCCCCGTGCGGTCGAACAGCAGGCGAGCCGGCTCCCAGGCCGAAAAGTCGACTACGGGCACAAACGAGGGTCGATCTCGAGCAGGTTGCGGAGCAAAAAGCCGCGGACCAGCGATGAGCCGAACGCCACCTCGAAGTGCGACACCACGGGAGAGTCGGCATACGCCCGCTGCACCCACTCGGCGGCCACCGACTCCGAGTCCGCTGTCCCCGCCACGAGAACCTCGAGGTCGATGTCCGACCAGCGGTCGGCTGTGTTGCCGGCCAACGATCCGACCAGGACGAGCGCATCGATGCGTTCGTCCTCTCGCAGCTGGTCGACCAGCCGGTCGAGCGTTGTCAGCCGATCTTCGGCGCTGAACGCGGCCATCTCGTCACATCCTGATCGGGTCAGTCAAGCCGGCGGTAGGTTGCTTCGTCGCGACGGGCAACGCGGGTCACGACCACCAGACGCTCGCGAGCGCGGACCTCGTACACGACCCGCCACGGTGCGCCGTCGATCCGCAACCGAATCCGCCACAGATCGGTTCCCCGCAGCTTGCGAGCGCCGGGCGGGCGCCGGTCATCGGCCAGCGCCAGAATGACGCCGTGCAGGGCCAACAGCTCATCGGCACGAACGCGGCGCAAGCGGCGGACGGCGGCCGGCGTCAGCTCGACTCGCCAGGACGCCATCGGTCAGTCTTCGCCCTCGTAGGCGACCCGGCCCTCGGCGACCATGCGGCGAAAGAAGGCGTCGGCGTCCTCGCCGCCGTGCTGCTCGTACTCGGCTAGCGCTGCCCCGGATGCCTCGACGTCCTCGGCGTCCTCCCGCGCTTCGAGCCACGCGCGGAGCGCCTCCTCGACGATGTCCCGGATCTGCCGCCCTTCGGCCGCCGCCCGCACCCGAATTGCGCGATACAGGTCGTCATCACGGAATGCGACGGTCACCTTCATGGAGGTCAGGCTATCATCCGGGCGTCTGGATGTCCAGATGTCTGACTATCCGCCGATGGGCGTGAGGACGAACTCCACCTCGACGAGCTCGCCACACGGGACCGTCACCGCCTGGGTCGCCTCGGCGTAGTCGATATCGGTGGTCGAGATCACGAACTCGCCCGACACTCCGGGTGCGTTGAAGACGCCATCCTCGGCAGTTCTGGCGGAGCCATAGAGGTCGTTCGCGTCGATGGTGATCAGGATGTCGCCCAGCGGCTCACCCGCCTCGTTGACGACCGTTCCGGTGATGCCGCCCTCGGCGACGACGTCCGGATCGCACCGCTCGGCGACCGATGACGGCGACGGCGCGCCCTGAGATGGGTTGGCCGCGGCGTCGCAGGCGGCGAGCGCGAGCAGCAGGCCGGCGAGCGCGAACCACCTGCGAGCGGTGTCGTTCAAGGACATGCCGGGCAGTATGCCGAGCGGGTGCCGGTGGCGCCAATGCCCGGCCGGCCGGATCAGCCGGCCGACGGAGCGAGCGTCCCTCGTCGGAGCAGCAGGAGCAGGCCCGGAACGACCAGCAGGCCGATGCCGAGCAGCCCGAGCGCCGTGTACGACGCCCCCGCCACGATGACGCCCGACGACGCGCTGGC
>JBOGSW010000133.1:0-7415 GCA_050695815.1 Candidatus Limnocylindria bacterium
CCCCCGGCGCCGCCACTCAGCCCTCGGCTACCTATCGCCGGTCGAGTTCGAGAGGAGGTATCGTCAACCGACGCTGAGCGCCTAAATCCACCGTCCACGAAAGCGGGGCAACTCCACACCGCGCTTCGGAAAGTTGCCGCTCTGGCGAGCAGAATTACCGAACGGATCACTGAATGGGCCAGGGAACCGGGCCACGGAACCCTCGGAACCCTCGGACTTTCGGAGGCGCAGACAGGGACCTTCGACGGACCGATGCCACGCACCCATCTCGGTATACTGCGGGCGCCCACGGCACCCCAGAACCTCGCACGAAGAGACCGATAGCGCACGCATGAAGATCGGCATCGACCTCGGCACCGCCAACATCCTCGTCTACGTGAAGGGCAAGGGCGTCGTGCTCAACGAGCCGAGCGTCGTCGCGATCAGCGAGGACGACAACCGCCTCGTCGCGGTGGGCGAGGAGGCACGCGAGATGATCGGCCGGACCCCCGGCAATGTCAGGGCCATCCGCCCGATGCGAGACGGCGTCATCGCCGACTACCTCATCACCGAGGCGATGCTCAAGTACGTCCTCAACAAGGTCGCCCGCGTGCGCCTCTTCAAGCCGGACGTGATGATCAGCGTCCCGAGTGGCGTCACGTCAGTCGAGAAGCGCGCCGTGAGAGATGCCGCCCTCAAGGCGGGAGCCAAGGAGGCGTACCTGATCGAGGAGCCGCTGGCGGCGGCCATCGGCGCAAACGTTCCGATCTCCGGACCGAGCGGCAACCTGGTGATCGATATCGGCGGCGGGACGAGCGAGATCGCGGTGATCGCCCTGGGCGGGATCGTCGTGAGCGACTCGCTCAGAATCGGCGGCAATCGGTTCGACGAAGCCATCGCCAACTACATCAGGCGCAAGTACAACCTCATGATCGGCGACCGCACCGCCGAGGACGTGAAGATCCAGATCGGCTCCGCGCTGCCGCTCGACGAGCCACTGAGAATGGAGGTCAAGGGGCGCGACATGATCGCCGGCCTTCCGCGCACCATCCCGATCACCTCCACCGAGATCACCGAGGCGATCGAGCAGCCGCTGCAGGGCATCATCACCGCCGTCCGCAACGTGCTGGAGCAGACGCCGCCGGAGCTCAGCTCCGACATCATCGACAAGGGGATGGTGATGACCGGCGGCGGGAGCATGCTGCGCAACCTCGACAAGCTGCTGACCCAGGTCACCGGCATCCCGTGTCACGTCGCCGAGAACGCGCTCAACTCCGTGGCGGTGGGGACCGGCATGGCGCTCGAGCACTTCGGCACCTTCCGAAAGAGCCTGGTGCATCACTCGTGACGATCGCCACCTCGGCGACCGAGCTCCGCACAGCGCTTCAACAAGAGCGGGAGACGACCGGCAAGCCACCGGTACAGAAGGCCTTCGCCGACTTCCACGTCCACACCCGCTTCAGCCGCGACTCGATCCTGACCGAGGAGAAGCTCATCGCCACGGCCATCGAGCGCGGGCTCACGCACGTCGCGGTCACGAACCACAACAACGTGGAGGGGGCGATCGCCGTCCGCGACAAGGTCGCCGAGCTGGGGCTGGCTGACAGGCTCACCGTCATCCTGGGCGAGGAGGTCTCCACCGCCGATGGCGAGGTGGTCGGCCTCTTCCTGACCCAGACCATCCCGAGAGGCCTCTCCGCCAATGAGACGGCCGATGAGATCCGCCGGCAGGGCGGCCTCGTCAGCATCCCGCACCCATTCGACCCGTTCCGCGGCTCGCACATCAAGGAGGGGCCGCTGCGCAACCTGGCAGATGTGGGCAAGATCGACGCCATCGAGGTCTTCAACTGCCGCGTCACCTTCCAGCGTCACAACGATGAAGCCGCCGAGTTTGCCGCGCGCCACCAGATTCCGGGCATCGCCGCCAGCGACTCGCACTCGTCATTCGAGGTGGCGATGGCCTTCAACGCCCTTCCCGCCTTTGACACGGCCGATGAGCTGAAGGCCGGCCTGGCGGAAAACGACTGGCATGCCAGCCGCTCGAGCGTCCTCATCCACCTCACCACGCGATACGCGGTCTGGAAGAACAGGTTCGACGCCTGGCGCGGCAAGCGAACCGCCATCGGACCGATCCTCGGGCCCGAGACTCCCGAGCAGGTGCGCCGGGAGCCGGTGCAGCGTCCGACCGGCGCCGAGCTGCCCGCGAAAGAGAAGGCGGACGAGGACCGATGAGCGACGGTACGACCGAGGGCGGCCTCGACGACGGCATCGAGGAGCGCATCGAGGAGGAGGTCTCGCTCCGCAGGCGCATCTTCAACCTGAAGACGATCGTCTCGCTCGTCTTCGGCGCCCTGCTGCTCTTCCTGCTCTTCAGGGTCGTCTTCGGCGGAGACTTCGACTGGGGCGAGGTCGGGCGGCTCATCGGCCAGGCGGATCCTGGCTTCCTGGTCCTGGCGTTCATCGCCTACTACGCCACGTTCCCCGTGCGCGGCTACCGGTGGAGGTACATCCTCGGCCGCAGTGGCGTGCACGTGCGCTTCCGCGACGCGACCGAGATCCTCTTCCTGTCCTGGTTCGTGAACTGCCTCGTGCCGGCCAAGCTCGGCGACCTGTACCGCGCCTACCTGCTGCGCGCCAACTTCGCCGCGTCCATCTCGCGCACGCTGGGCACCGTCTTCATCGAGCGCATCGCCGACATCATCGTGATCGCCGCGCTCGCGCTGAGCGCCGGCTTCTGGTCGTTCCGGGGTCGATCGCGGCCAGAGATCGACGCGCTCTTCGTCGTCGGCTTCGTGGTGGCGATCGTGCTCATCGCGTTGGTCATCGGCCTCCGATTCTTCGGTGCCCATATCGGCCGATGGTTGCCGGAGCGCGTCGGCGCGCTGTGGGAGCGGTTCCACGAGGGCAGCATCGGTGTGCTCGGCGTGCGCAGCGTGCCCGTGGTACTGGTGCTCACGGGCATCATCTGGATGCTCGAGGGAGCGCGGCTCTACCTCGTGATCCGCGCGCTCGACCTCCCGGACGTCGGCCTGGGCATCAGCTCATCGGTCTTCGTGGCGCTCGCGGCGGCACTGCTGACGGCGGTCCCGTTCACGCCGGCCGGCTTCGGGATCGTGGAGGCCGGCATCATCGGCGTCCTGGCGCTCTACGGGATCGAGGCTGAGGCGGCGACGGCCGTGGCCCTGGTCGACCGCGGCCTCTCGATCGTCACGGTCATCATCCTCGGCGGCATCCTCTACGCCTTCAGCACGAAGGTGCGACGCGCCCACGGAGCCCGCGCCGCGACCTAGGGTTGTCCCTGGGCAATGCTCCCGTAGGCGCGCATTGTTCCAAGCGCAACGGGCGCTGGTGCCCAGCTCCTGCATCCGGCGGCCTGCCTGACCCTATTCGTAACCATTCGAGTAACAAATTGGCCGGGATCCCGCCACGACAGCCACGCTCGGTACCTTCTTCTCATTGTTCCTGCAAGGTTGGGCTGCAATTGTGGGGTTGCTCGCACGCACCACCGGCACCCGACCGATGGAATGCAGCGCACGAAGGCCGCAGATGACACTGCAGACACCGCGAACCTTCAACAGTTGGCTCCGAAGCCAGCTGAAGGAGAAGAAGATGAGCCAGCGCCAGCTGGCGCTGCAGTCCGGGGTCGATCACTCGACGATCAGCCGGCTGATCAAGGGCGACCGCATGCCCTCGCTCGGCACGGCGACGAAGCTCGCCCGCGGGCTCCGCGAGATCTTCGACGAGGCCGATGGCCCCGCCTACTTCGCCTCCCTCAACAACCGCCCGGTCCTGCCCACGACCCGGGTCGAGTACGCCCTGCGCGGCGACGACTCCCTGACCGAGGCCGACGTCCGCGAGCTCATGCAGGCCTACATCACCGTCCGCCAGCGCCGCGTGCGCAGCGACGGCAACGGGACCGGACACGCACCCAACGGGTACTCGCAGGGCCGCTGAGGCCGCGCCGGCGTTGACCACCGGCGCGCCGGCCCCCCTAGCGCCGACCCAGGCGCGTCGACCGTCGTGACGTTCGGAAGGCCTTCGGCGGTAGCACCGGCAGCTCGGTCGCGCCGCCCCACAGGAGCCACGCCCGACGCAGGTTGACGGCGTCGTACCCTTCATCGGCGCCCGGCGTCTCCATGATGAAGGTGGTCGCGGCCAGCCGAGGATCGCGCAGCAAGGCGCCCAAACCACCAGGCCCGATCCGCCCCGCCCCGACGTGCTCGTGCCGGTCAGCCCGCGAACCGAGCAGCGAGCGCGAGTCGTTCAGGTGGATCAGCGGCAGCCGATCCAGGCCGACCAGCGCATCGAACCGATCCACCACGGCAACAGCCCCCTCAGCCGAAGAGATGTCGTAGCCGGCGCCCCACAGGTGCGCCGTGTCCAGGCAGAACGCGAGACGATCCGCATCCGCATCGGCGCCGATACCTTCGAGGATCAATGCCAGATCCTCGAGACGCGACCCGAGCATGTCGCCACCGCCCGACGAATTCTCGAGCACCAGCCGAACCGATGACGGCGACGCGCGCAGGACGGCCACCACGGACTCGACGATGCGGCGCAGGCCCGCATCGGCTCCTGATCCACGATGGGAGCCGATGTGCGTGTTCACCAGCGTCGCGCCGTAGGCGGGAGCGCGCTGCATCTCGTACAGCAGCCCGGCGCGCGACTGAGAGGCGAAGGGCTCCGCCGACCCGGCCAGGTTGATCAGGTACGAGGCGTGGATCGAGATGGTGGCGATCCCCTCGCGCGCGGCGTACGCGACGAAGTCATCGGCCTCGGGTGGCGGTTCGGGGCGGCGACGCCAGGCGGTGGGGTTGTCGCTGAAGATCTGGAGTGCCCGCGCCCCGATCTGACGCGAGCGGCGTGCGGCTCGCATGAGGCCAGAACCCACGCCCAGGTGGAGCCCGACGCGGGGCGCGCCGGGAGGCCACGAGAGGCGTCGACGCGGCTCGCGCCGTGCTACGGTGCGGGCCATGCAGGATGAGCCGGAGCACGAGCATCCCCGGGAGCACGCACATCCCGAGCTGCTGGGTCATGCCCCGCAGACGGAGCCGTCAGAGCCGACAGAACAACCCGATGAGAGCGGCACCGACCTGCTGACGATCGCGCTCCTGGTGTTCTTCGTGTCGCTGATCGTGATCGTGGCGGCCCTGCTGGCGCTGCCGGCCATCTTCTGAGGGGCCTGACGGGCGTGGCGGGCGCGGGCCTCAGCGCCGCCTCCCGCCGTCCTGGTCGATGACCGGCTCGATGAGCCCGTACTTCCCATCGCGGCGCCGATAGACCACGGCGATCTCGTCCGACTCGGCGTTGTGGAAGACGAAGAAGGCGTGCCCGAGCTCCTCCATCTGCGCGATGGCGTCCTCCTCGAACATCGGCAGCATATCGAAGCGCTTCACCTTCACGACCGATGACTCGCCGTCGATCGGCTCGGCGGCCGAGTCCGGATCGATCGTGCCGAGCGCCTCCCGATCCAGGACCGATTCGACCTCGTCGCTGTTGCGCTTCCGCACGCTTCCGGGCTTCTCCTTCATGCGCACCACCTGGCGCTCGAGCTTGTCGAGCACGATGTCGAGCGCGGCGATCGGCGTCGAGCCGGACCCGGTGGAGCGCAGGACGTCGCCGTTGTTGCGCAGGGTGACCTCGGCGACCTGGGCGCTATCGGCAGCATGCGATGCCCTGGCGATGAGCTCGACATCGGCCTCGGCAGTGTCATGCGTGATCCGGTCGAGGCGTTGGAGCTTTCGCTCGATCTGGGACCGGAGCCGATCGGTCAGCTCCAGGTTGCGGGCCGTCAGGTTCGCCTTCACTCTTCCGTGCCCTCCGCTGCGCTGAGTCTGGGGTGGCCCCTAACGGTAGCACCACCCCGCCCAGCGCAGCGGAGACGCCACGATTCCCCCCAGCTCGGGCCCTAGTTCACAAGGACAATCCCAGTCACGGTTGCGGAACCGGGTGCAATTGGGCCGATGACGATCGGTCCGGGTGCCGTGTAGATGGCGACGAACCAGCCCTTGAGGCAGCCCGTGCCGCCGTTGCCGCCGGCGAACGGGGAGCCCGGCGCCTGGTTGCACTCGGGATCCGAACCGCCGACGTAGGCGCCGTCGAGCTTGAATCCCGCCCAGTAGGGGATGTGGTAGTGGACGTGCGATCCGTTGCCGGACCAGTCCGGATACGACGAGCAGTCGGTGATCGGGTCGCTGTCGTCAAGATCGTCGTCGCTGCACGTGAAGTCGTGGATCGGGATCCGAACCTCGAGGTCCTCCGGCTCTGGCACGCCTGGTTGCGACCCGGTGAAGGCATCCAGCTCGTCCTCGACGTTGTTCGGGTTGCCCGGATTGGTGTCCAGCCAGGCGGGAATCGGTATCTCGTCGTTGCATGGATTGGTGATGTGGTTCGCAAGGTTCCCGCACCCGAAGTCCAGCCAGCCCACGGCGCCCGGCGCCTTCTTGCAGAGCGGCATGATCGCCAGGTTGGACGCGGAGAGCACGTCGCCGTTCTCCTCGTTGAGGAGCACCCACTCGTCCTCCCCGATGACTCGCCGACTGGTTCCGTCGCACGTATCGGTCGTGCGCGGGAACGTGACCGGCAGGACGGGGCAGCCGTCCTCGGCCGGACAGACGCCTTCGACTCGACCGACGACCGAGGTCGCATCGGCCTCGGCAGTGAGCTGGGTGAAGCCGACGACCTGCATGAGATACGTATCGAAGTCCTGGCTGGTGTGCGCCAGGACGCCCTGGGCGTCGGCTGGGATCGCAGTCGCGCTGCCGCAGGCTCCGACGTCGGTCCCGAGCGGCGTCCCGTCGAACTCGGTGTACTCGGCCGAAACCAGCTCGACGCCATTGTCATTCGCGGCGGCCTCGGTGGCGCAGGCGACATCGTTGCCGTCCACCGTGGCGCCCGTCAGCATCTGCTGGATGACCGCCGTCCCCGCCTTCGAGGCAGAGTCGGCGCCATTCTGTGTCTCGCGCTGTTGGCCCCAGGCGTTTCCGCCGTCGACCACGAGGCCGACCATCGCGAGGAAGGCGATCATTCCCAGGGCCACGATGACCAGCACCTGGCCGGCCTCGGATCGGCGCGGCCGGATATGAATCTTGCTCACGTCGAATACCTCAGCTTCCATATGGGCACGTGGCGTCGTCGCAGTTGATCGACACCGGGAACCGAGATTGGCCCTCGATGTCCAGGACACCGAGGATGCTTCCGATGATTGGTGTGGCCGCCTGGTACCGATACGGCACGGTCACCACGGCCACGCAGCTCACGATGCTGTCCTCCCCGACGTTCGGGCACGATCCGCCGGCCGGCAGCTCGTAGACGACGGTCACGTCGTCGCGCACCACGCCGATGCCGCTGGCCGCGGCGACGGCCTCGTCCTTCACGTGGTCCTCGTACTGGTCCACGATCGCCAGCCGTCCGGCCTCGCGCGCCGCGTTGTTGAC